>NZ_CP028136.1:938601-1251468 GCF_003024155.1 Christiangramia fulva | reverse complement strand
AGCCCATCTGGGACCACCAGTAAAATCAAGGCTTCGCAAATTCAGTTTTGCGGAGCCTTCATTTTTCACACGTATTTCACACGTAGAATTGGTAAAAATTTCCTCAAAAATCTTTTTTGGAATCAATTCGGCTCATTTCTATCCAACTTATATTCTTTTTTGATATTATTCATTTTATTTGCTTTATATTGGTATAATTTGAAATATGTTTAATAAAATAGCTTAAATATTGAATATTTTTTAATTAATTTATAATTTCTTACTTTTAATAGATCATGTAATTACAGGTCTATTGTGAAGCAGGAAAACACTTACATCAGAGTCGGCACCCAGTACTATAAACTGGTGAAGATCCCTTCCATTTCAGGGCGCACGAATCAAAGTTTGATTCCCTGGAATATCGAAACCATCCGCCAGGATCACGGAAAGACCTTTCTGGCCCAGATCCCCAAATTTGATGGCTTCACCTGCATTCCCGACCATCTTAATTTTCAATCGACCTTCCATAATTTTTATAATACCTATGCTCCTTTAAGCCATACGCCCGAAGAAGGAAGTTTCAAACGATCTTTAGCATTTGTCAAACATATTTTCGGACCTCATTTTGAACTAGGTCTGGATTACCTGCAGCTGCTTTATACCAAGCCCACTCAGATCCTTCCTATCCTTTGTCTGGTCTCTCAGGAACGCTCTACAGGAAAAAGCACCTTTTTAAAATGGCTAAAGAATATTTTCCAGGGTAATCTTACGTATTTACTTAATGATGATTTCAGTAGCCAGTTCAATTCAGATTGGACCAATAAATTGCTGATTTGTGTCGATGAAGTCTTATTTAATAAAGAAGAACTCACCGAACGAATCAAATACCTGAGTACCACTAATTATAACAAGCTCGAGGCAAAAGGAAAGGACAAACGGGAAGTAGAATTCTTTGGCAAGTTTATACTCTGCAGCAATAATGAGGAGAACTTTATCAAGATCGATCAGCATGAGACCCGCTTTTGGGTGCTGAAAGTACCCAAGGCCGAAAAGGAAGAGACTGAATTACTCGAAAAGCTTAACCAAGAGATCCCGGCATTTCTCTATTTCCTTACGAATCGTCAACTGCAAACACGAAAGAAGACTCGGATGTGGTTTACTCCGGACCAATTAGAAACAAAAGCCCTAAAAAGGCTGGTTCATAATAATAGGAACCGGGTCGAGAAGGAGATGGCCAGCTTACTCATGGCCATTATGGAAACAGATAATTCTGAAGAGATTAAAGTATGTCCGGTGGATGTTTTAAATGCCCTGGGAAAATCCCGGATACGAACCGACCTGACCCAGATCCGGAAGATCTTCAAAAAAGACTGGAAACTTACCAATCAACCCAATTCTAACGGCTACCTGAGGTTTGTCACCTACGCCGATGGAGATATTAACTGGAAGGAAGCCAAAGGACGCTATTTCACTATAACTAAAATGTTCTTAGAGCAGCAGTTTGAGGAAGAGAAGTTAGGCTGATTACTGCCGGCTCAAACAAAAATGATGAATTGATGACAAAATGATGACAGGGAGCCACCAGTGTTCACGGGGGTTCTCATGCGCTGTCATCGTTTCATCATTTTTAAACCCACTTTTCAGGGAAAAGCTTCTGATTCTCTCTTTTTTTTGATGAATTGATGACAGAATAGGATGAGACCAGTAATAGTAAGGCTTAAGGCTGTCATCATTTTGTCATCAAACTGTCATCAAAATGAAAATGATGACAGAAATTAAGAAAAGAGGGACGAGATACTAAACAAAGCTAAATACCAACAATGAAAATGCTATTGAAATAAAAAAGTAGGACCGGCTTTCATCGAGTTACCTAAACAAAACCCCGTCCAGGGGTGAGGGCTTTGTTTAGGTAAAACAGGAAGAAATAATTTAAAAAATATAAAAGTTACTTACCTACTTACCTAAAACCTCTGAAGCCGAATAATAACAGGGCTTTCAGCCAGGTAAGTAAAATTAGATCCATCTTACCTAAGTTACCTAAAAACAGCACTCCAGGTAAGACAGGTAACAGAAGGTAAGTGGCATTTTTATTTGAAAAGCCTTGGTATTGCTGAAAAAGGTAAGTAGGTAACTAAAATTTGAAAAAATGAGTTTAAAAAAACTAACCTGTGAAAGAGCCCGCAGTATTTGCATCGTGGAAACGCTCGCAAAACTGGGGCACTTTCCCAGTAGGACAAGGGAGAAAGAAGCCTGGTACTTCAGTCCCCTCCGGTCAGAAACACAGGCCTCTTTCAAGGTGTCTTTAAAACTGAACCGATGGTATGACTTCGGTATAGGCGAAGGTGGAAATGTCATCGACCTGGTTTGCAAGGTTTCTAATTGTAGCGTGGCCGAAGCCCTTCAATTCCTCTCTGATGAACTACCTGTATATTCATTTCAAGGACCAGCTGCAGATACTTCAAAAAAGGATAGCGCCAACACCATCGTAAAGATCCAACCGATCACCAGGAGCTATTTAAAGAAATATGTACGATCCAGAGGCATCTCTTTACCGATAGCTAGAAAATATTGTAAGGAAGTATGGTATGAATGTCATGGAAAGACCTATTACGCAATCGGACTTCAGAACAATGAGAATGGCTGGGAACTTCGCAATCTATATTTTAAAACCTCCAGTTCTCCTAAAAGTTATACCTGGTTTCAAAATGAGAAAAATCACCTGGTGGTTTGTGAAGGAATGTTTGACCTGTTATCCATCGCGGAATTATATCCGGAAGAATTAAAGAACTCGGATATCATTGTATTAAACTCCTTGTCATTTTTAGCTCAGATCACTGCCAAATTCAAGAGCTATAAAAGCATAGATCTCTACCTGGATAATGATGCTTCAGGAAGGAACAATACCACCGAATTATTGCGGTATTATCCCCACATAAAAGACCAAAGTCATCGCTATAAAAACCATAAAGACCTCAATGAAAAACTAGCTTCCGGGCAGTGGACTTACAGTGGATACAAATCGTTTTGAGTAGCAAAGCAAGATGTGTCATTGTCATGACAATCTTGCTTTGCGCCCGGAGGTTGCAAAGATTAAAAAAGACAGGATTATGAAACGGGAAGTCATCCAGATACGATGCTCGATCTACGAGAAAAAGCTACTCAAAAAAAGAGCGGCCAGGGCGGGAATTTCGCTTTCTGAATATTTGAGATCTACCGCCTTTGAAATTAATATGGTGGAAAGAATCACTCCGGAACAACTGGAATGCTACCAGATGCTCATCCAGTATAAAAACAACTTTATGCGGATCAGTAATATGTTCAAAAAAAGAGATCCCAAACTGGCTAGGAATGTAGAAGCCCTGGCCGAAGAAATACGGCAACACCTTTACAATTTTAAGAGATGATCGGAAAAGGACAATCCATATCACGAACCCAGGCATCCATCGAGTATGGCTGGAACCAGGAGAAGGAGGCCGAAGTGGTGCTCAAAGAACACTTGGCCGGGGAAACGCCGAAACAGATTACCGATGAATTCAGGATCATTCAATCTCAAAATGATCGCTGTACTAAAAATACCTTGAGCTTCGTGGTAAGTCCAACGGTCAAAGACGGTAAAAACCTAAACCATCGCGACCTGGAAAAGATCGCCCAGCGATTTATTAAAGAGATGGGGCTTAAAAATCACCAGGCTATTGGGTTTGTTCATAAGGATAAGCAGCATACCCATGTCCATATCTATGCGAACCGTATCAGCTTAAAAGGCGAAGTCTATAAAGACAGCTTTATAGGAAAACGAAGTCAGATCGCAGCAGATAATGTAGCCAAACAATTAGGACTTACCCGGGTCAGGGAGGTACAACAACAAAAGCTACAGGAATTAAAATGGCAGCGAGTAACTATTAAATACCTCAATGACCGGGTGCTGGAGACCAGGCCAAAAACCCTGGATGATTACATCCAAAAAATGAACGCACGTAATGTAAAGGTCATCCCCAGTATCAATAAATCCAATCAGCTGCAGGGCTTCCGGTTCGAATACCAGGGCGCCAATTTAAAAGGAAGCGAGGTCCACCGGTCTATGAGTGGAAGTAAACTGATCGCAGAAATATCTCAGAATAATAGTTACAGTAAACTCAAAGAGGTACCGAAAACTTTAAAGCTGGTGAATACCACCGTACAATTGAGCACGAACATGGCCAGTAAGATCGCTAAAGATCTGGCTAAGCAGGTGATCAAACGAGGGCTTGATGCTGGTATGGGCATGGGCTACTAAATAATAATTATTATGAAAAAACTAGATGAGATCATGGAACTGATGGCCGATGAAATGGCTGACTTTAAAACTTCACTCGAAAAACTGGAAGCATTATCTAAAGGGCTTAATGAAATGAGTATTCCTATCAGTACAGCTGCAATTGATGAGAATCTACAGAGTTTTCTTCAAAAACAAGAAGAGGCCAACGAGGTAAAAAATGAATTACTCAGAGATATAAATGATAAACTGGAAAGAGCTAGTCTGATCCCCAACTATATTCTTGTATTATTTGGAAGTATTCTAATCCTGCTATTATCCGGATTGGGATATTTTATTTACTCTTCTAAAATATCGGAAGAAGAGAAGTTCCAGATCTATCGAACCATTTCGAAATCGGAACTTGAATCCTATCAAATATTTTTCTCTGAAAACCCGGAGATAAAAGAAGATTACTGCAACTGGTTGGAACAGTAGCATAAATATGCGCCCTATGCTATTTTTACTTCACGTTTAACTTCCCGTACACTATAAAAACAGCACAGGAACCTTGCGCAAGGTTAGTTATTTGAAATATGCGGTATCAAACAGAATCATTTGATTTCAGTTTCTATTTTAAGATCTTTTACTGAACAACTCTAAATAACTTTCAAAAACATATAATCTTCCGCGCTGTCCTCCGGTAATCTCCCTGATAATTCCTTTTTCCTCTAAAGAAGCTATTAATTTATAAGCTGAAGCAGGAGTTTTATCAATAATGGTTGCAACTTTAGATGCATCAATGATGGGTTTAGTATATAAGTATTCCAATACTTTATTACCATCAGCACTCCGAAAGCCAAGGCTTTGTATTTTGGCATCTACATTTTTTTGAAGCTGCATGATCCCATTAAAAGTTTCTACTCCAGATTTTGCGGTCTCAATTACTCCTGCAAGAAAGAACTTAAACCACTGGGAGAGGTCATTATGGGTTCTTACACGCATTAAATTATCATAATATAAGGTTCGGTTTCTTTCAAAAAAGTCAGATAAATATAGAATAGGCTGCTTTAAAATTCCTTTACCAACCAGATATAATGTAATTAATAATCTTCCTACTCGTCCATTTCCGTCCAGAAAAGGGTGAATGGTTTCAAATTGATAATGAATTAAAGCGACTTTCAATAAATCTGGCATAGGATTCAATTCATCGTTGGCAAACTTTTCAATATCCGACATTAAATCACCAATGGAGGTATGAACCGGAGGTATAAAAACTGCATCATTAATTGTCGCACCCCCAATCCAATTTTGACTATTGCGATATTCACCAGGTAATTTATGTTCTCCTCTTACACCGCTAAGAAGAATTTTATGGGTTTGTTTTATCAAGCGTGAAGAAAATGGTAGAGTATGTAAAATTTTGACTGCTTCATTCATGGCAGCTATATAATTCTGCACTTCTTCCCAGTCGTCCCTTTTTTCAAAAGAAACATCCTCCTTATCTAGAAAAGCTTCTTCCATATTAGTTTGAGTGCCTTCTATTTTAGAAGATTGGGTAGCTTCTTTTGCTATATGCATACTTATAAATAAGTCAATATTTACATATTCGGAATACATGTCAAGCCTTCCAAGTTGTCGATCAGCCTTACTCAAAAGATTAAATACTGTCATGTCACTAATTTCCCAATTCCGATTAATATTATTAGGCTGAAAGCTTTTATAGTAACCTTGGCGGACAGTGTGACCAGATTTAAAATTTTTCATTTTATAAATTAAGACATTAGTTATTATACTAATGTATAAATTATATATAATAGATGGGAATCTTATTTTACTTTTTTGTCACTTTTCTAAAACAAACAAAAGTCAAGAGTTATTTTTTCGTAGTATATTAAATTAATAATATGCATGTCATAATTTTAATTTGAAATGATATATGGAAATAATCATACCTTTAAATAAACTATTTAATTATGAGACCAATATATCTTTTACTTTTCTGTTTCTTTTTATTTAGCTGCCTGGAACCAGCAAATACAGAAAATGAAAATGAACCGGAACCAACTCAAACCCTGGATAAGCACCCAGATCTGAAGGAACTGGATATTACCCTTCTAAAAGATAGCTTGGGAATGGATGGAACCGAGAACAACGGCGAATTCAAAATTACCATTCCGCAGAATGACCTAAATGTTTCTGTAGACGGGTTTAAAATTATTCCTCCCATGGGATTAGGAAGCTGGGTGGCTTTCACCCCAACCGGGGATAAACCAATGATCATGGGAGATATTGTGGTTACCGAGAAGGATTTGAAGCCGGTGCAACAGGAAGTTATTAAACAGGGATTGACCGTTACAGCTATTCATAATCATTTTGTTAGAAATGAACCGGATGTGATGTATATGCATATCGGGGGAATGGGAACCGAAGAGGAATTAGCCGCAAAAGTAAAGTCGGTACTCGACGTAGTAGAGAAATCAAGGGGAGCGAATCCTTCAGAGTTTCCTGCGGGAAAGGTAGAAAACACTTTAAATACTAGAATGATAGATAGTATTTTAGGACACAAGGGAAGTATGAATAATGGGGTGTATAAAATAGTCATCGGTCGTCCTGATGTGGATCTTAAGGAGAATGGAACCGGTATCAGTACATTTATGGGTTTCAATACCTGGGCAAGCTGGCAGGGAACTCCTGAAAAGGCGGCGGTTGCAGGTGATTTTACCATGCTGGAAGATGAAGTGGCACCTGTGATTAAAGCGCTAATCGAAAATGATATAGAAGTTGTGGCATTACATAATCATATGGTAAAGGAAGAGCCACGCATTTTCTTCCTGCATTATTGGGGTGTTGGTCCGGCTGAAAAGCTGGCGAAAGGATTGAAGGAAACACTGGGCCAGACCGGTTCCAGTGGAAAAAATTAGGTAATATAAATTCTGCAGATAATAATCTGAATGGCAATAGTACCTTTTAAGGAAGCATTTCGGGTGTGGGTAAGGGTAGCTATTTATAGTTTTGGCGGACCCGCAGGTCAGATATCTGTAATGCACAGAATTCTGGTTGAAGAAAAAAAGTGGATCGATGAAAACCGGTTTCTCCACGCGCTCAATTACTGCATGCTGCTTCCCGGCCCTGAGGCTCAACAACTGGCTACTTACATTGGATGGCTTTTACATAGAACCAAAGGCGGACTTCTTGCGGGGGGACTTTTTATTCTACCAGGATTTCTTTCAATCCTGTTACTGAGCATTCTTTATGCGATGTACCGGGATGTTGAAATAGTTGAAGCCATATTCTATGGTATAAAACCGGCTGTCCTGGCTATTGTGATTGGTGCCGTTATTAAAATTGGTAAACGGGCACTTAAAAATGGAATCATGCTGAGCCTGGCTATCCTATCATTCATTGCCATATTTTTTCTTGAAATCGATTTCCCGGTGATCATCCTAATGGCCGGGTTAATAGGTTTTTTTGGAGGTAAGATCTGGAAAGAAAAATTTCTGGTGATAAAAGGTCATGGAGATAAAACGGAAGATAAAGATCATCTCAGTGATTATTATTCAGAGCCTGTAAAACCTTCATTATTTAAGACTCTCAAAACAATATCAATTTTTTTAATTCTCTGGTCCTTTCCTTTAATAATCATAGCGGGTATTATTGGGGTGGAAAATATATTCTTTTCTGAAGGAGTCTTTTTCAGCAAAACTGCCGTGGTGACCTTTGGAGGAGCATATGCTGTCCTAGCTTATATAGCTCAAAAAGCGGTTGAGGATTATGGCTGGCTGCAATCGGGTGAGATGCTTGATGGACTGGGGATGGCAGAAACCACACCCGGCCCGTTAATTCAGGTAGTGCAGTTTGTAGGTTTTATGGGAGCATTCAGACTTCATGGTACTCTGGATCCATTAATGGCAGGAATTCTGGCTTCAGTTCTGGTCACCTGGGTTACCTTTATCCCCTGCTTTCTTTTCATCTTTGCCGGCGCTCCTTATATCGAATATCTCAGAGGAAATAAAAACTTAACCTCTGCTCTTTCAGCAATTACCGCTGCGGTGGTGGGGGTCATTCTCAACCTGGGGATATGGTTTGCGATCCATACCTTTTTTGGTTCATTTAAAGAAGAACATTTTTTTGGAATCAGGATCTTAATACCCGACTGGAATACTCTTAACCTGGGCTCCTTATTGATAGGTATGCTTGCCGCGTTCGTTTATTTTATTTTGAAATGGGATATGCTTAAAACAATAGCGATAAGCATAATATCTGGCATCATTTATTTTTTCATTTTTAATGCAGGCTGAATGGCATAAAAGATTTGAATAAAGCGGCTGAAAGAGAAAGAAATAATGAAAAGAAATCGGTAATTGTAGAAGGTAATCCCAAAAATAAAAAACCCCGAACTTCAATTCGGGGTTTTCCATTCAACTAATTAAAAAATTATTCCTTCCTGGTCACCAGGTCATACACACAAGGTATCACGACCAGGTTCAGAACCGTGGCCGAAAGCAATCCTCCCAGGATGACCACCGCCATCGGGCTCTGGATTTCACTTCCCGGTTCACCCCCTTTTAAGGCAAGCGGAATCAATGCCAGCCCTGTTGTAAAGGCTGTCATCAAAATTGGATTTAACCTGTCCAGGGCGCCAGATCTGATCAATTCATAACCGCGAAGTCCTTCTTTTCTGAGGTCTTCATACCTGGAAACCAAAAGGATTCCATTTCGGGTTGCGATACCGAACAAACTGATGAACCCGATCGTCGAGGCAATACTTACAATACCTGAAGTAAAATAAACGATCAAAATTCCTCCGATCAGTGCCAGCGGCAGGTTTATCAGTACGACAAAGGCCAGTTTCACGTTGTTGAACTCAAAATACAATAGCAAAAAGATCACAAAAATAGCGGCTATGGCACTTATCAATAACATTTGTGAAGCTTTCGACTCGCTTTCAAACTGTCCGCCGTATTGTATACGGTAGCCTTCAGGCATATTAACGGAAGAGTTCACGGTTTCACGAATTTCTTCAACAGCGCTACGCAGGTCACGTCCCTGTACATTGGCAGCAACCACGATCTTTCGTTGCACATCTTCCCTGCTGATGGTATTCGGACTGCTTACCGAAGCTACATTCGCCACTTCGTTCAAGGGCACCTGGGATCCATTTGGCAGGCCTATTAGGGCCGTTCTTATGTTCTCGATAGTATTTCTGAAGTCCTTGCCATAGCGAACCACCAGGTCAAAATACTTCTGGCCTTCATACACTTCTCCAACTTCGTGTCCGGCAAAAGCAACATCCACCTGTTCCATCAAATCTCCAACCGTCATTCCGTAAGCCGATAAAATCTGCCTTTTTGGGGTGATCTTGATCTGCGGAACTTCGATCTGCTGATCAACGGCAACATCGGCAAGCCCGTCTATAGGCTTGATCTGTTCTTCAATATCCTTTCCTATAGAATAAAGCTGCTGTAGATCGGGACCAAAGATCTTGATGGCGATATTCGCCCGGGTGCCAGAAAGCATATGATCGATTCGGTGTGCAATAGGCTGCCCCAATGTGATATTCACCCCGGGTACTATGCTCAGCTTTTCCCTGACGTCTTCAAAGAATTCTTCCTTCGATTTCTCATCCAGGGTAAACGGCACATCGATCTCGGCAGCGTTCACACCCTGGGCGTGCTCATCGAGTTCTGCCCTACCCGTTCTACGGGTAACCACATCTACTTCGTCCATCTCCAGTAACAGTTGTTCTACCTGTCTTCCTGTCTTATTGCTTTCTTCAAGCGACATTCCGGGAGGTCCTACTACACTAATCACCATCGACCCTTCATTGAATTCTGGCAGGAAACTTCGTCCTAACTGGGTGAACAAGGCCATGGTTAGCAAAAAAATAATTACTGTAACCGCAATCACAGTTTTCGGAATTTTCAGCGCACTGTTAAGTGTTGCCGCATACCTTCGCTCCAACCATCTTTCCACTTTGGTACCTTCGGCCTGGTTCTTCAGCATCTTTTCTTTTTTCAGGAGATAAGTACACAAGACCGGAGTAACCGTAACCGCTACCACTAAAGATGTCAATACCGAAGTGATAAATGCGATCCCGAGTGGTTTCAGCAGTCGGCCTTCCATTCCGCCAAGGAAAAACAAGGGCACAAAAGAAACGATAATGATTAGCGTCGCAATAATGATCGAACTCCTGATCTCCACCGATGCTTCTCTCACCACCGTGATCACCGACTGTCTTTCGGCTTTCGGCTTTCTAATGTTTTCCCGCAGGCGTTTATATACGTTCTCCACGTCGATGATCGCATCATCCACAAGAGCACCGATCGCGATCGCCATACCTCCAAGACTCATGGTGTTAATGGTATAGCCGAGCATTTTCAGCACGATCACAGAGACCAGCAGCGATATTGGTATTGCCAGTAAAGAGATCAGCGTTGTACGCCAGTTCATTAAAAAGATGAACAACACCACGATCACGAAAAAGGCTCCTTCTAGTAAGGTCATATTCAGGTTACTGATGGAAGCCTCAATAAAATCCGCCTGTCTGAAAATTTGAGATTTGATCTCTACACTTTCCGGCAGACTGGTTTCCAGTTCTGCAATAGCTTCATCCAGCCTTTCCGTCAGTTCCAGTGTATTCACATCGGGTTGCTTGGAAATTGTTAGGATCACCGCGGGTTCTCCATTAAGCGAACCATCCCCGATCTTATCGGCCGCGCCGATCTTTACCTCAGCAACATCCTTGATCTTGATGCTCTGGCCGTTCACCTGTTTAACGACAGCCTCCTCCAGATCATCAACGGCATAAGCTCTACCGCTACCTTTAATGATGTACTGATTGCCGTACTGGTTCAAAAATCCTCCTGGTGCATTGGTATTAGCCTCCTGTACTTTTTCGGTGAGCTCTTCCAGGCTAACATCATAGTATTTCATCTTCCCTGGATCGGCAAAGACCTGGTATTGCTTATAATCTCCACCGATAACCACCACGTTGGCGATTCCGCCTATGGCTTTAATCCGAGGACGAATTTGCCAGTCGGAAAGTGTTCTAAGTTCCATCGGGCTCAGGCTGTCTGAAGTAACTCCCAGCAGCATCACTTCTCCCATAATGGAAGAAATAGGTGCCATCGTTGGCGCCCCGATCCCGCTTGGCAGGTTTTCCCTTACCATCGGTATTCGTTCACTAACGATCTGCCTGGCCTTGTATATATCGGTTCCCCAGTCGAACTCAACCCAAACAATAGAGATTCCCGCAGCGGAAGAAGAACGAATTCTTCTAACATTCGGGGAACCGTTCATCGCGGTTTCAAGCTGATAGGTCACCAGTTTTTCAACCTCTTCAGATTCCATTCCATGAGCTTCCGTCAAAATGGTTACAGTAGGCGCTGTAAGATCAGGGAATACATCTACGTTCATATTTCGAGCGAGATAAAATCCCGTGACACTTAATACCACTGCACCAAGCAAAACCAGAAGCCGGTTCTGAAGAGATATTGATAATATTTTGTTTAACATCTAACTATCTTTTCAGAATTAATGTTCGTGTCCGTGCGCCGGAGTTGAACCTGACATTGAAGCCATCTTCACCTGGTATGCTCCTGTGGTGACTACCACATCTCCGGGTTGAAGTCCGCTAAGCACCTGAACCTCCTGTCCGTTTCGTTTTCCGATTTTAATAGGACGCCTTTCAAAGCTTTCTCCACTAACCTGGAGAATCACCGAATAATTACCATAATCTTCCAGTAAGGCTGCTTCAGGAACTATGATTCCCTGCTCTGCATTTCCCATAGCGATTTGTACTTCGGTAAAACTACCTTCCGGCATTTCTACCATATCATTCACTTTTACATATACCGGGATCATTGGCTTGCGGTCTTCCACTTCCTTACCAACAGAAACTATAGATTCTCCAGCTACCTCGTTCCACTCACCACTATCATCTTTGTACCATATACTGGCGATAGATTCTTTAGAAGGCTTGCTCGAAGCACTCAACTGTGTTTTCAGCAGTCTGGACTTATCGGTTCCGATAGTTACCAGATTTGCACCCTGCTCCACGTAATTTCCGTTGGAAGTACTGATGGATTTAATGAATCCGTCAAAAGGTGCGCGTATTTGCTTCCCGCCTGCTCCATAATTGGAAGCAAGTGCACGGTAATTCGCTTCAGCTACGCGATAGTCGCTTTCCACTTTTTCGAATTCCGCCTTTGGGACGATCTTGTCCTCGTAGAGTTCTTTCTTACGCTCGTATTCAGCTTTTGCCTGATCGTATCTGGCTTTCGCCTGAGCAATCTCTGCCTGAACATTATTCGAAGAAAGCCCTTCACTGCTAACGTTCATCAGCAACTGACCTCTTTTCACCTTGCTGCCTTCAGTAAGGTTTTCTGAAACGAAATTCACCATTCCGTTAGCTCCGGCTGCCAGGGTCTTATAGGTTCCCGGCGCTGCCTGCCAAACTCCCGAGGTATGAACGATGTCATAAACTTCCCCTTCAGTAACAGGTTGAGTCTGGAAATCGATCTTCCAGGCCTGCTCCTTTAAAAAACTGATATCACCTTCTTCGGCTTCCTTCACATTTTCTGAAGCTTCGGCAGTTGAACTATAAACCTGAACATTTTCGACCACGATCCTGTCTGAATATTCAGGAGTTTTCAGGTCAAAAACCAGGTCATAAGTTCCGGGTTCTTTCGGTTGCAATGCCGGAGAAAAGATCCCCGGAGAGGAAGGTGCGTCTACTTTATGGCGGATTCCGCTATCCCCTTTTATCAGGCTGACCGTAACCGAAGCCTCACGAACCGGCTGGTGTTTATCCAGCCTGGTAAAGTGGGCGGCAAATTTGCTCGTTTTCCCTTCCACGAGAGCCGGGAACTCCACGAAAAGCTCCGTCTGGTCTGTCCAAACGGTTTTGCTTATCGCGGGAACTCCCGAACTCACGTGATTTCCTTCTGCATCATGCGCATGGCCTTCTTCCTCGTTACTTCCGCAGGAAAAAAGCAAAAGCGAAATGCATATCAATAAAATATATCTCATGTTTTATTATCAGATTTTAGTGATCTTCATGCTCGCTTCCATCCTCATGGGTATGGTGACCGGATTCCTCGTGCATCTCCATAGAGTCCTCACCAACCTTGAACTCTTCCTGTTCCATATGGTCACCGTCCATATGGCTTCCATCTTCGTTATGAGGATGCCCGTGCTCTTCTTCTTCATGAGCATGAGCTTCCGCTCCGTCTTCGTGTTCGTGACCGTGGTCTTCGTTGGCGGTTTCTCTACAAGCTGAAAAACCAAATACTAATATCGCTGCGAAAAATAAATTCTTGAAATTCATAATGTTTACTTTTTAATTATAATTGATGTTTTAATAGTTCTGCTTTTAGCTGAAGAAGCTCTTTTTCCATCTCCAGCATTCTGTTGTAAGCCTGCCGGTAGAATTCCACTTCCCGGTAATAATCCAGGAAGGAAAGTTCTCCCAGCTCGTAAGCTTTGAATAAAAGCTCTTCGGAATTAAGATCCTGAAAAGTTTCCCGATATTCCAGAAACTTTTCATTCAGTAACTGATATCTCTGATATTTCTCCAGAAAAGTGGTGTAAAGCTCAGCCTGAACAAAGTCTGAATTCGACTGCTCGTACTCATACCTTGCCTGCGCAGCCTTCACTTTATTATTGCTGTTCCAAAGCGGAATAGAAATACCTCCCAGAAAACCGGAATAGTTGCTTGAACTCACGCCCTGGTAGTTGTAACCAAGGCTGAGATCGGGAAGCACCTTGTTCTTTTCCAGTTTCACCTGTTGCTCTGCAAGCTCGGTCTGAGCCTGTAAAGCTTTGACTTCAGGATCTTCAGCGAGCTTTTCCTGCCAGATGGCGTCCTGTGAAAGCAGTTGAGTTTCCTCAGATATCTGGAGCTGACCAACTTCTATGGCCTCGCCTCCATTCAGTTTCTGAAGATCCCTGAGCAGACTTTCAATTCGGACCTCAATTTGCTCGATCTCAAACTGTTTCTGGATCCAGGCAACTTTAGCCTTGTTCAGTTCAAGGATTCCAATCTGCTCAGCATCGAATAGTCGCTGGATCTGGTCATAGACCTCTTTTGCCTGCTCCACTCTTTTTTGCTCCAAATCCTTACGTTTCTGAAGGACCTGCAGTTCAAGCAGCTGTTTCTTGGCATTCAGCAAGACTTCCTGTCTGAGGCTTTCATATTCAAGCTCGAGAAGTGCTTCCTGCTTTTCTATACGCTTGCTTCTCGCACCATAAACCGTAGGAAACTCAAATCGCTGTGAAACCTGGTATTCATAATAATCATCGGTCTCATGTTCCCCGAAAGGAAGGTAAAATGCAGAAACCTGCGGATCCTGAAGATTGTTTTCAGACTTATTCGCAAGATTACGGCTCGACATAAAGCTCTGGTATGCTTTAATCTGCCTGTTGTTTTTACTGATCTGTTCCAGTACCTGGTCAACTCCCATATCCTGGGCTGAAAGCCCGAATGAGAATAGGCATCCGAAACAGACGGATACTACATATTTATACATTGTAATTTTTTGGGTTGAACCTATTTGAAGGTGATAAGCATATTGTTTATCAGTTCTAAGTTTAACCTAAAGCGGGTGGTCCCCGAAGAGAGAGAAATGAGAGATACGGATTAAAATATTTTCTGGGCGGTCTATAAAACTCCGAGCTTGTGTATTGCTCGTCAGACAAAAAAGCGAAAACCGCATACTGACCTTCCAGATTTAGCTTTTTGTTTTCAACTTTCTTAAAACTGAAAGTTTCAGAATGCTCCTTTAGGACAGGAATCTCACTGGTACCGGAACCATGCGAATGAAGCGCCAGTAAATATGACAAAAATCCCTCTTGCTCCTTTTCCTGCTTTTTATGATGATGGTGATTCTCGTCCCCGTGATGATGGTGAGCAACCTGCTTTTCTTTACTAATATGATCGTGATGCGCATGAGGAATAACCTGGTGAAAGGACATCAGGAGAAAAATCCCTAATAGAAAAGAAGCTTTTATTTGTGGTTTAATGCGCACTTTTCAAAGATAGGAATATTACGAAACTTTAATAAGCCAGGTAAGACAATTTATGTAAGTGCCAATTGTTTATGATATCTATCAAGAACGTTCGTCGGTAATGAATCCAGATAAATTTGAGTAGTGTTAAGTTTAGAATGCCCAAGCATGGAAGAAATTACATGAAGAGGAATATCCTTTAACATTGCGTGGGTTGCGAAGCTGTGTCTTGATACATAGGATGTAAGATATTCCCTTATTCCACATTTATTAGCAATTCTTCTAAGCCCCTTATTATATCGATTCCTAGCTTCCTGAACCTGTTTATATTGTTCAGACAATGTTTCAGAGTTTAATATAGGTAATATGAAATCATCATTTTCCTTACCATTCAAATAAAATTGAAGGATTTCATTTAATTGATCTGTAATGAGAATATTGTAATTTTTAGAAGTCTTTTTACGTTGAAACTTAATCCTGTCTGCAACAATATTTTTCTTTTTTAGAAAAGCCATATCTATAAACGACATTCCAAAAAGCAAATAGGAAATTAAGAAGTAGTTTTTATAGTGGAATGGCCAGGATCCCTCTTCGGTTTTATAATGCAATAATTTTAGAACACTTTCATATTGTATAGCTCTTTTTGAAGTTGGTGTAGTTTTGATTTGATAATCGTGAAATGGGTAAGCTTCTTTTTCAATCAATCTATCTTTGATGGCTTTATTATATATAGACCTAAGCGTTCTTAAATATGAAGCAAGCCCATTAAGAGAGTTGTTGTTGGACAGATGAAAGGTTTCGAAATTTACGAGGAACTCATAGTTTATATCATTAAATTTTAGATCTTTTTTCTTGGTGTATGATCTTAATCTGGTTAATAACCCCCTATATGATTTAGCACTTCCAAGTCGATTAGCTTTTATTAGGTCATCAACTAATTTGTCACCGTATTCTAAAAAGGAATCAAATTTCCTCCTTTTACTAATTCTTTCTTTAACCTGGTTTATGGAAAGAAATCTTAACTCATTTTTTAATTCCAGAACATTGATAATATTTCTGGCCTTTCCTAGCTGCTCGTAAAGAAATTGGTTTAACAGGTTTACATCGGATTTTCGACCATAATTTGCCCTGACTTTCTTATTTTTATCATCCCAAAAGTGTAAAGGAATAGATTTACCAGTGGATATTGAAGTTGTTTTTTGAAAATGGCAGAGTCTAATAATTATAGTAAAAGTCTGATCATTTTTAATGCGTCTTTTATCGATTGCTAAATTGGCACTGGTTTGCATTTTTACATCTTTGGAATTTGAACTTATAATTTACGCAAATTGAATAAATTTTTGAATGAAAATCACACGTAATTCACACTTATTTGTTTGATTTTAAATGAAATCAATTGAACACAACAAAAATGTAAAAAACTGATTATCATTAAATTAAGTTCATTTTAGTTCCGAAAATATGTGTGAATCGAATTCTCATAATCAGGTGGTCCTTGGTTCGAGCCCAAGTGGGACCACAGTAAAAAATCCTAACACGCTAATTTACAAGTAGTTAGGATTTTTTATTTATAGTTGTGTCACTTTTTGTGTCACTTTTGTATTATCAGTTATCTATACTTCTAAGAGTGACCAATTATAAGGTGTAAAAAAATGAGCAGTTGGAGTTTAGTTACATCCCGTTACGCTTGAAAACCCAGTAAACTATGAGGTTTGAATAAATATATAGGAGTTTAGTTACATCCTGTTACATGACTAACTTGCCCAAAAAAGGAATATACATTCGAGAATTCTCGTACTCCTTAATCAAACCTGCATCACAGTTAAACCCTATAGTCGAAAAATTCTGAAATTTAGGGATTTATCAGCTCATATTTCCAAAAGTACCCTTTATGGGATTTTTTATTTCCCAAACAAACTTGAGTCACAGCATTGGGAGTAAATCCATCTTTCGCTACAGCACCAGCATAACTGTAAGTATTAATCAAAGCACCATCTAAAGAGAATTGATACACCTTCTTTTTGACTTTCTCCCTGCCTTTTTGAAATGCTCCATTGTAGGCAATGTTTTCACCATGCGTTACCCACTCCAAATTTTCAGCCGTGTTATTTGATCGGTTTTCATCTTTATGATTAACAACATTGTTGTTGTGTGGATTGTCAACGAAGAGCTCCGCTACCAAGCGATGTACACTGTGGTTGGTTTTAATCCCATCCTTTGAGAGATTTACCGTAACGTATCCAGAAGTTTTATTTGGTTTTGAGCTTAAAATTTTTTCCTTTAGGTGATAAATTATACCTCTTGAACAGGTGAAAGTTCTTTCCAATCTCTTAACTCTTCCAATATTGCTTATTTCATAAAGGGCTTCATAACCCTTAACCGGTTCCCATTTTTCTTCTTCCATTGCATATATATTTTAAGATATATATGCCCTGAAGAGAAAAAGTAAAGCCCATTAAGATTAAATCCTAATTAATAAGCTGATTCTATTCTATTGCCACACCAGAGAAGTCCCTTACTTCCAATTAGCTTTTGCTTTTGCTGTTGCAGCTCTATTTATTCTCACTAAGTTCTGTTCTTCAGGAGTGAGGTCCTCCCATCTAGAGGTTTTCTTTTTGGCAGGATATTTCATGTCAAGTGCATTCATTCTAGCCCTAAATTTTTCCTTATCAGTTAGAATCTTTTCGGTAGGGGCGCCTCCCGGAAAAATCTTGATATTGTATGAAAATAATTCTTTGATAATTTGAATCGGTACAAGAAGTATTAAAAAGATGAGCAACAGTGGGAGAGAGATACTATAGCACCTATGAATAGAAGGTCTTCAGAAAAATTTTTCGGTGACAGTTTTCTTTGCGCCTTATTAACGGAGTTAACCCACTTTTCGGCCTCCAAATCATAACGAAGGTTCGTGAGCGAACCATTATCATTTGGTCTCCATTTAAAATCCCCAGGCATCGGCATAACAATTTGATTTGCTGGTTGGTAATTGCGGTAATTTACTGCTTTAGGAAGTTTTATGCCAGCTTTATGGTACCTTTTTGTTCCAAAAAGAAGGTTAAATGACAGGTCTAGTTAGGGAGGTTTGGATGGCGGAAAATTATTAAAAATTGTGGGAAGCCTTGCAAATATTGGCTTATACTGATTTTTTATTCCGAAAAACAGATGATATAAGGTTGCCTTGCAATTAAAGTGCAGTAGTAATTCTGGAAATTTTTGCTCTGGATTAAAAAATTGCTTCTCTTTTCACAAGCGTCTTCCTAACTTTTACAACTGTTGCGGTTGATTTATTTGCAATAGCTGCAACATCCCGAACTGTCAACCCTTTCTTCAATTTTTCAACAATCACTGGATGACGCTGTAGGAGACGTTCATCTGTTTGCTTGCTTCCGACTTTTCTGCCTCGGTATTTTCCTTTCGCTTTAGCTAGTTGGATACCTTCCCTTGTTCTTTCCTTGATTCTATTCCGTTCCATCTCAGCGATACTAGCCATCACACTCACCACAATCTTGGATACGGGATTTTCTTTGCCATTAATTCGAGTTTCAAAACCTTCCTTCAAAGATTGAAGATTAATTTTTTGGGAATTGAAAAGCTCAATCGTTTGTAGAATACCCATGAGGTTCCGGCCCAGTCTGTCAATGGAGTCGACAACGATCTTGATTTCTGCTTTCCCGGGATCAACAGATGTCATCCTATTATACAGTTTACTTGCCTCTGGCCTCTCAAGAAATGGTACATTACCTTGGATTTTATCTATGTAGAAAGTTTCCGGATTCCATTGGGAATGTTTTTTGAAATTTTCCATCTGCCTGGATCCATTTTGAGTAATTGAAGAGATGCGAGAATAAAAGAAGACCTTTTCCATACCAAAGCTTTAATTCTAACTAATTTACGTATTAAAATTAGGGTCGGAAATAAATTAACACAAATTGAAGGAAATTTCTGGTTTTATGACTTCTTTTCTGTGCTGGGATATAAGTACACTCTAAAATTGAAACAACAGGTTCTGCAGCAAAGGCCATGGGCACTTCAACTAGGTTTCGCCAGGTGTTGGGTAGTACACAAAAGTGGATTTCCACCCCTGCCTCCCACCCTGGTGGTAACCCCTCTCCTGGGACCCTCCCTGGTTTTTGACCTTGTTTTTCAAATGCATGGTCCCCTGATAAAATTTTTTTTCTATTTTTTTACCACTAATTTCAAGAGACCCCTCATTATAGTTTATGAGTTTTCTTAAGAGCGGGATAAGCTTAAAGAAATGTTTGTGTCGCCCGTAAAAATATGTCCTTCCTCTTCAAATCCTTTAGCAAATTTCCAGATTGGAAAGTCTCAAAATATTCTTCAAATTTAAAAAGAGCAATTCTTCTTGAGGTCATTAAAAGATCTCTTTTTATGTCTTTGGTCTTGATGATGGCCTCACCCTTAGCAGTAGGATTTGCTACTATTTCTATTCTGTAGAGTGAGTTTGTCATAATTTAGAATTTTTAAATTTTTTTGAATGACAATAGATGTAAAAGGCCGGTAAACTTTTGAAAAGAATCCGGCCTTTTAACGATTCTCAGGTAACCAGGTCAGGAAACATTTATTATCATATGGATGCCACCGGGAAACTTTAACATATGTCTTCCTTTTTTATTGGGCACTGAAGCATTCCCTATCCTCTCGGCTAAATCCTCTGGTTTAATTACATTATCCACAAATGGACTGTCAAGATTCAGCTTTTTCAACTCCTCGAATATTTCCTGTTCTTCCTCTAGTTGGACTGGCCAATCATCTATAGAAGCTCGAATGCCTATAATTTTGTTCATATCAGCACACTTACCTAATGCTAGACCAATGTGATGTCCTGTTCCCAAGTCGGGATCATACTCTTCAAGAGTTGGTGAATAAAGCTCTTGCAATTTTGCCACCTCCTCATCATATAATCTTAGGGCCTCCTCACGTGCTACTTCAATATCGTGGTGCAGAATATGATGGATGCTTTTTTTATATATAGTTCTATCTCTCTTGAGTTCAATCTTGACCACCACGTACTGATATAAGAGCATTCCGACAAAGTCATCCTGCGCCATTTGCATTTTTCTATAATCTTCAACAGTAAAGTCTTTATAATCTTCATATTTCATGATATTTCATTTTTTTGATTAATAATTTTTCATTCTTTGAATACTCTAGGCGAAATTATGGAGGAGGCTCTCTTGCATGCAAAGACCATTCTTCAACAGAAATCAGTGGTCTAATCCCGAAGAATTCCTGAAGATCATCTTCCATTGCCTCTTTTACCGTCATTGCAAATAACTCTGTTGTGACAATGGAATCGTGTATGGTAAAAAGTGGTATTTCCGGATACTGGTGAGAAATTTTCTTCGTAATCCGGTCCAGAATCAAATATGCCTCTAGATTTTGAAGAAAGATTGGGAAATAAGTTTTATTATCAATTTTGAAATCATCAACTATATTGGAAACAGCGGGGGGCAAAAAGCGCCTTACTTCTTTGCATCGTTTCTCTTTATTCTGGGTGGAAGAATAGAGAAACTCCATAATAGCCTTCTTAACATAGTCACGCAGTGAATCAAATTCGACCCATTCCTTGTACTGCTTCTTTTCATTGAAAAACTGATCACTGATACCCAGCGGAGTTTGTATTGAGTGTAAGAACTCATCAGAGAAATGAGAGGCTATATGGTCATATAGATCACCTTTAGTAACCAGATATACAAAGAGCTCAATCCCTCTGATATCAACCTCTTCCATAGTTTCCGGAATCATAGTAGATATACTACTGACTATTCCATCCCTCACTTCCCTATCTACTATAGAAGATATGCATTCCTGTACCCTTTCCTTGGAAGAAGAATCCTCTTTAGAAAGGAATAGAAGATTAAGAAGTCCAGCTAACAAGAAGGGTTGAGATGATTTCATATCACAACTAATAAGAGTTTCATTTCCCTTATAAGCAATAAATCTTCTTAGGTCCCTGGGACAATTGGAAAGAATACTATGTAATCTATTATCCTTTCCTTCTCTTTGATAATAAATGACTCCGTTGTTCAACATCTCCAATAGGTATCTTCTTGAATACCTTTTTGAATCTTTCATCTTGACATCCTGTAGGTAGTTTAATCCCTCATTATAATGAACGCTTAGGTGTTCTGATGTTAACCATTGAGTTAGGTGCCCGGTTGTTTTGTCAGCCTTTGATCTCTTTTCTAATTTGTCATGTGAGAGCTTCTTGCGAATAACAAAATCCTCCGGAATGTATCTGATGATCTTCTGAGATTTCTTGGGATGATTCAGTTTATAACCCTTGGCTCTATGCTTCTTGATACTGTAAGGCTGCGTTTTGATAAATCTATGTTTTTCCAGGAATTCCAAGTAGATCTTATATTCATGATGGTATTTCTTCAGTAATTTGGCCTGGAGTCTCACGTACCCATATTTAGAAATCTTTCGACTAATTGAACTTCTGTAACTAATCAAATGGATGAAGAAACAAATCACATCAAACTTTAGTTTCTTCTTTTGGAATGTATGGGTGCCGTTGGCCCATCCAAACCTCTTCAAACCTTCAAAAATTTCTTGAGGAAGAAAGAAGTAATAGGTGGTCTGATTTTCTGCTCTGTATTTCATTACTCTTCTGGATTGTGGATGTAGATGATTTCTCGCTCTGAGCCACTGAAGTAGGCAATGACATCAGACACTTTAATATCCAAAGACAAGACAATTCTTTCTTCTGGTGTTCCATGGACCCGGCTGTATTCAAAAGCGAAGGCTTCAGCTTTCTTGAGGCTCAAGGTCCAACTGACTCCAAAATCTCCTGATTCAGCCTCAGTCTTGGTCATTCCTCGATAAATTTGGACAATGGGTCCCAGCGATTTCAGATATCTTTTTTCGTAGGCACTCATCAAGGAGCTCTTTTCCGGCTCATTCTTTATGAACGACTCTCTAACCTCTTCCCTATAAATAAAAATTCCATCTGCGCATTCGTAGGCTGTACGTAGTAAGTACCAGTAATGCCAGCCATGGAGCTCATTGGCCACTTCAAGGAAGTTTCCGAAGTAGCTGTAGCTGTTTCGACCAGGACCGAAAATTAGCCGGTCTAACTGGTATTTAATTATTTCTTTGCCTTTATATTTGAGTATTTGGTGTGCTCTTGTTTCGTTATTTTTCATTTTGATAGGGATATAAGTTTCCTGGCCCAGGATCAGGGGAAGGAATTGATTGAAAGAATATCTTGAAATATTTACTCAGAAAGAGGGGAGAAGTTGATTACCCTCACAACTTGAAATTTGGAAAAAAATTTAGAATAAAACTGAATGCTCTGATCCAAACTATTTTAAAAAAATTTCTTTTTTTTTCGTGAAAAAATTTAGCTTTCCAAAAACAGGACATGTCTTCAAGGCAAAGTAGCTCCAAATAATTATCAATATTAAAACCATCAAGGTTTACCTGATTATCTCGAAGCCTGAGAATTTCATTTTCACTTTCATCTTCTTCTCTTATTACCAGATAGAGCTCACAGTACTCTTCTAGTTCTTCAGACATTCCATTAATTACTAAGTTCATTTGTTCTAGAGGATCGTTATCAACGGGAATAGAAGAAAAATGATAATCCATAGCAGCCTTCTGCATTTCTAAATAATTATTAAAATCAAGTGGCCGGAATTCTTGTACTTCTATTATTTCATCCTCACCCTCTTCATTTTTTTTTAATTTTTTTGCCTTAAAATAACAAGGTGTAGAATAGGGCTCATTTAAAACTTTTTCGGGATTCGGTGATAATTTGAGAAGTTTTTTATAATAAACAAAACGTTCTTTTTTTCTTTTTCTCTTAAATCTTTCTAGGAGTTTTTTCTCTTTTCTTAGGTTTTTTTCGTTTGTTTTATTTAGGCTTAAAAGAAAATATTCTTTCTTTTTTCCTTTATTGTTTAGAATAAATGAAAGCTCGACATCTAGAATTCCATTAAAGGTAGCTTCAGGTAATTCCAAGTCTTGAAGGAAACTTCCAGGTTGCCTTTCAATTTGTTTCATCTTTCTATAAGCGTATGTTTGGGCTTGAGCCTTATCAAGAACAGGATCCAGATTGTAAATTATGATTTTTTGCTTCAAAATCTCTCCATTTTCCTTATAGCAAAGTGTTCTGACCCTATACATGAATTTTACTTTTTTCATAATTGTTATTTTTGTTCATTTCTCATGATGAGTTCTTTTACATCTTCTTTCCGGAAGTAGACACGTCTACCGATGCAAATAGGGGTTAGAATTTTATTTCTCCCCCAATTGAATAAGGTTCGTCTGGAAACTTTGAAAATTTTTGCCGTTTCTTCTACGGTATATAGATTGATATGGGAGTCTATAAAATCTTGATGTTTATTACCAAGCTTTTCAATGGTTCTAACTATTTCTCTTAAGTTTTCGTGATACTCTTTGCGGGAAAGAGACTCAATAAGAATTGCATTACTTTTTTTCATCCTGTTTGAATTTCGATTGTACAGGGCAAATTTGATAAACAAAAGAGAGTTAAATGGAAGTCGGATTATAACGGACGAGGTATATACTTACCTAGTTAGGCATAAGTCAGTAAAGACGGGAGATTAATTCATAATTCATATTGTTTATGAATTTTATTTTTCAAAGTTAGAGTGGACATTCTCAATGAATTGGTCAATGGTATCCTTTAAATCCTGTCGAGGCTTTCCTGATCTTTTAAGATTGGAGACAGGTAACCCATTATGAATGAAGAATTCAGAAGTTATCTTCCAATGCTTGTTGCGGGTATTTTCTATAATGCCTCGGTCCTTTAGACTTGTTATAAAATAAGCCAGGCCGGAAACAGCTTCTTTCCATTCAATTTTTCTAGAAAGCGGTTTTTGAAGAAATAGGTTTTTAAAAATTCGAAAATTGGTTTTCGGATCTATTATTTCAGTATCCAGCAATAACTTTTTGAAGTGATATTCTAAATCTTCGTCTTTTATTTTTCCGGCCCTTTTAAAAGATAGAATAGGCTCCTTGGGCTTAAAAAATTTGTATAAATATTCCCAGTTAATTTGACTCAAATTATTTTGGTGCTCAATAAGTATTTGATGGAAGCATCTAATGATAGAAAGTTCTAATAAAGAGAAAAGTGGATTATGATGATTTTCAAACAACACGGATTTTTCCTGAAAAGCCTTCGCTTCTTCCTTTTCCTTATTCTTAACTTGCTGATGCAATTTGCGTAATCGATCTACAACTTCGTTCAGGTATTTGTTTCTTTTTCGCAGGTAGACGGTTGAAAACTCTAATTGAAGCCAGTCCATTGATTCAGACTCCTTTTCTTTCAGGACCTTTAATAGAGAAGTCTCTTTACTCCAATTCCATATCCCACCTTCAACTTTATAATCATCTGATCTATCCAAAAATTTTTGAATATGAATAAACGGATGTTCCGGACTGTAGGCTTTTGATCTTTTATATTCTTTTTGATTACAATATTGGATAAATAGCTCCGTTTGTTCCATGATGTCCTCATTAAGTTTCAAATTCTTTAAAGATAATATCTCTCATTTCAATAAATGAACTACACATCGTCTGTGTAACTTATTTATCAAATAGAATAAAGGAGAAATCAGTTTTTTGTTAGATTTCTTCTGGACATAGACCAGAATTCCAATATCGCTCATTAAACACCTCACAGAACTTAATCGTGTTCTCCCATTCTTCTGCTTTAAATTTTACATCTAGGTCTTGCAGGTTAAATTTGTAAGGCGTTATTAAATGTTTCTCTTCACTATACCACTCCTCAATCCAAAACAAGAGAAAATCCTCTGCTCCCAACGTTTCATTCTTTTTTAACCACTGCATGAGAGCGGGGTAATCATTTTTTACACTTTCAAACACCTTCAGTTCTTCCCGGAAGTATTTTTCATGCCTATGAAGATCTACGATTTCTTTCAGGGATGAATATCGGGAACTGAATTTCATCTCCGGATTTTTATCTGTACAACAACAGCCCATCCCATCGATGCATGAATTAACATGCCGGTGGCTGTAGCTGTAGTCATAAAGATCTTCATATCTAAGTATCCACCAGGTGATTTTGGCAACACTATAAAATTTATTTTTTTTAAGGCGGGATAATACTTCAAAGGCTTTTTCTATTTCTTTGAGATACTGATCACGGTGGGGGTGAAGAGTGGAGGTGCTCATAGTTTGTGTGGATTATGCTATTTAAATGTCACTTAACCCGTGAATATAATCGTTGTTGTTATTAGGAACATTTTTTGGGAGGTGCTCAAAAATTTTCTCTACAGGGGTTAACTTCAACTCATCAATCATAGGGATAGACAATCCATAAGCTGTAGAAAATATTGGATATAATTCATTTGAAATATTTTTATTTAGGAGATATGGAATATTTAGAAAGTTTTTATTAATTACTTTTAAGTCGGTAAAACCCAATATTGAAGTTCTCATATTTTTATAAGTAGCTCCACCCCCACAAAAGACAAGGGGACGATCCTGTAGAGCATTTTTGAGATTATTTGGATTAATATGGCTTGCCTTGAAGGATCTATATAGGTCAGAAATTAAAAGCTTTATTTCTTTCTTTACTTCGGATTTATAAATTGATATAATAGGTAAAAACTTCTCTCCTGCTTTATCAGCATAAAATTCCTTTTGTAAGAGTTTAACTTCTTCATTATTATTTTGATCTGAATATGTTTCAAGGATATAATTTAAGCCTTTGTGCAAAGAAATTACTGAATGTATATCTGGCTCTTGACCATTAAGAGTAAAAAAGGCAATATCCGTGGAACCGCCACCGATGTCCATTAACAGGTTCATCCCTTTCGGTAATCTATTCTGATGTGTTAAAGTAAGTAAGCATGCATAGGCTTCAGGAATAATCTTTATACCATATTTAAAAAAAACATCCTCTTCAGAAAAAGGAATTTCTAAAGTCGTTTTTTCTACCAGCTGAGTGTATTTAGTTTTAAGAAATTCATCCTTTGATTTGAATTGTTCAAGTAGGTGATACGCACTAACTAATAATTTCTGTGCTTTCCTTTCCTGGCGCTTGAATTCTTTGATACCGCTAGGAACTCCCATTTGAATAAAGAAATCATTTCCTAATTTTTCCTGTAGAAGAAATAAAACATAGGTCAAATACCACACGGAAATGACATCGGGGCTAATAGAATGCTTCCATCTTGTCTCACTGGAAAAGGAGGCTAGTTTGAAGTAGCGGTAATGAAAATGCTCAACCTTATCTTGTTCCCAATCTAGTAGCTTCTTCGAATAAGCTTTTTCTAAGGCTTTTTTATCTTTTCGCCAGAGAGAAATTGCTTCTTGATATTCCTTTTCAAGTTTCTCTACGCTTTTTTTCCATTTTTCTAAGGGTGATATTTCTTGAGGTTTAGAGGTTCTACCTGCTAATGCCTTCAATTGTTGCTTCCAGTGAAGTTTCTCCTTTTTTTTCTTTTTGGTGGGTTTTGGAGGGTATATTGGCTTCTTAGGCATGGCCGGAATCTTAAAAGCAGGCCTTCCGATATTACTCTCCCGATCAACTGTTTTTGCCTTAGCTTCCTCTACAAAACCGTAACTTATAGTATGGTCCAAATTCACTTGGACGATGGAGGGTAACAACATAACCTTGCCACTTATCCCTTTATTAAACTCCACAAATTTGTACAATTTCTGGTTGGCATTTGTAGCATTTTCAATACATATCTTGGTTTGGTGAGTTCCAAAATCTAATCCTACTGTGTAACTCATAATTCTCAGTTTATGATGATTTGGCTCAAGGAAAGCAGTTTTGGAGAAAGAAGGCTAATTTCCGTTGATGCTAATTCATCTAGAATCCTTTCCTTATCCTCGAGAAGGTTCATTAATATTTTTTTCTGGGCCGGTAGTATATTTGTTATATTCTTTTTTTCACCTTCATCCAAAACGGATAGTTTATTTTCGGAACTTTTAACAATGTTTTCCTGGGTTTTGATCCGATTATTATAATATTCCTCTTTCCGCTGAATTTGCATTTTTTTGTGACTTTCAATTCTCATCCTTTGCTCTTCCAGATTCTTATGTTCTACTTCTTCCAGTTCTAAAGCAAAGTGATATTCCAATTCAGAAATGAGATCAGGGAGAAGTTCATCTGGATTCATAACTGGAGTTGCAAACAATTGGGCTTTACCCAAGAGCTCTTCCGCCAATGTATTCTCTATAACTTTCCCTTCTTCAACACTATATACTAGAGGAATCAAAAGTTTTGTTGTTTGTTCTCTATTAAACCATTTTTTAAGGAATGTACTGGTGTAGACGGCCAGAAAGTATGTGCCAATGTTAAATTTCTTCTTTCCGAGAAGATGCCTGGGTAATGTAAACTGGAATGTATTGGCATCAGCAGATCTTTGATTATCAAAAAATTTAAATGCAGCCAGTATAATCGGATGATAAGTGTTAATCCGGATAAGCTTCGGTTGGTCGTACCCGACTTCTTGAGAAAAAGTAAGTTCCATATTTCCAAGACCCCTAATTCTATTTATAAATCTTCTAAAGGAATCAACAGAGTTAACATCATGAGGTTGATATCTGTTCAGAAAGTTAATGAGTATGTGCGGGGAACTTTTAGGAAGAATTAAGTTGTATATAAGCTTGGCCTCATCAATGGTCTCCAAAGTACAGGTTGGTAATGCTTCCCGGATTAAAAATTTTAAATAATTTACCAGTTCTTTTTCAGTTACATATTTATAATTATCTTGGATCTTCCTAATTTCATTGCGAAAGTGAATATCATTAGTTAGGGTATTTGTGAGGCCCTCACTAATTTCTTCCAGATTTCTTTGTTCAGTTATTATTGCCCTTTCAATATCATCTATCTTTTTTTTCACCTGGTCTTGTGAAAGTTTGGTGCAGTACAGTTCCTTCTCAAGATCTGAAAACCATTTTCTAATATTAGTGACCCCCGTATTATCTTTAAGCTCTAAATCTTTGTCCAATATAGCCTCCAAATCACCTATTGATCCTCTAAAAATGCCAATACGGTCCAATAGTCTGGTGTAGATTTTTTCTTGAATAGAATCTTTGACTATGAGGTTGTATATATTGACAACTGGAGATTTTTGACCAAAACGGTCTATACGACCAATTCTTTGCTCAACCACCATTGGATTCCAGGGCAAGTCATAATTAACTAGTGCATCACAAAATTGTAGATCAAGCCCTTCACTCCCTACTTCTGAGGAAAGAAGAATTTGAACCTGATTGTTTCTTCTGAAATTTTCAATTGCCTCAGTTCTATTTTCTACACCACCATGAATTAATTCGGCATTTAGACCTTCATTGTTTAGTCGACCTTGGAGGTACTTAAGAGTACTTTTGAACAGGGCAAACACAATAAGTTTCTTGTGGGAAAGAGTTACAACCTCATTAATGATTTCAAGTAATTTCTCAAACTTAGCATCTTTGTTGAACAGGAATTTCCCAGGATGTTTTTGATTACTCAAGTAGCCATAAACACTACTTGCAACCTGTCTTTTTTTTTGAATCAATCCCAATGGAGTACCTAAAAACATCTTTTTGCTTCCATCCGTATCATAGAAAGAATTTTCTTCAATATACTCTTCAATGACTTCATCAAATATTTTTCGCTCCTCTGGATATAGATCTATTAACAGAGTGTGGGGCTCCCGTGTTGCTTGAGACCAGTCCTGAGTGACTTCTTTCTTTCGAGTGCGAGAAAACAATTTATTCATGTCACTCATATCTGAAATATCGAACTGGAGATGCACTCTTGTCTCCGCTATATCCTCTTTGGTCATTAAGTCCTGTATGATCTTATTGTAGAGTGGAATTTCCTGAAACAATTCGTGGACTTTAATAGATTTTTTCCATTCGACTTGAAATTCTTCA
Source organism: Christiangramia fulva (assembly GCF_003024155.1). Lineage (NCBI taxonomy): Bacteria > Pseudomonadati > Bacteroidota > Flavobacteriia > Flavobacteriales > Flavobacteriaceae > Christiangramia > Christiangramia fulva. Next base: position 1,222,358 of record NZ_CP028136.1, on the reverse strand, counting down.
CCGGAGGTATAATACAGGCTGACGGAGGTATCGGTCAATTCCTTACCTATATTTTTCAAGGGAGCACCATTGTTCACTTGTGTTAAAGCTTTAATGAATGGAGCATTAACTGCCAGTTGATTTTGAAAAGTTGAAAATTCGCTATAAGTATGTTCATCAAGGAGTTGGAAAAGATTAAATAAATTTTGTTCGCTGATCATAATGGGTGTGGCCGTTAAGAAAACTACAGACTTTGTATGATCAATAATCTTTTTTACTCCTCGATATGTTTGTGTGGTGTGATTTCTCAATCTATGGGCTTCATCACAGAGTACAAAATCAAACCGCAGGGAATTTTGATCTATTATTTTGAAAAGATCCGGTTTATCACTTCGTTTCTTTTTGTTAGGCCGAACTTTTTCGTAATTGATTATGGCCTTTATTGATCCTCCGAAATCTTTAATGTCCTGGACAAATTCCGATGTTGATTCGTAGATCTTAAAGTTGAGGTTAAACTTTTCCTTTAATTCGGTCTGCCACTTATTCTGAAGAGACTTTGGACATATAATTAAAGAATTATTTAATTCTTTCCTAGCCATCAACTCCAGCATTATATGTCCTCCTTCTATGGTTTTCCCAAGTCCTACTTCATCAGCTATTAAAATTCTTCGGTTATCAGAATTGAGGAACTTTAGCAATGGCTTAAACTGGTATGCCTTAAAAATGGTGTTGGAGGCTTTTAATGAGGAAATTGTGTTATTGCTTGTATTCTCAATTTTAAAACTTGTGTTTATTTTAGAAAAATCCTCATAAGAATTAAAAATTCCCTGGCGAAGCCGTTCAAAAGGATTTGATAGATCCAGATCTGGAATGATAGAAGACTCAAGACAATTTTTGATTTCTCCATTAATACTTACTCTGTAAAGTTGCCGCCCTCTAGCCGGGGGAAAAACATCTTTAATTATTCCTTTTTCATTGGAACCAACAAAAAGAACTGAATCACCGACTGTAAACCTAGACATGAATTAAGAGAGTTTGCATCACAAATTGAATATGCAATTTGCATGAACTATTATTTAATATTTTCAAGAAATCTATTAAGAATTGGATCATACTTAAAAAATGAGCAAAATTTATAGATTAGAGAAGTTCCTACTAGCATAACGGTTTTGATTATTTATAAACCATAACCAATTCAAATTCACATGTTCTCATCTTGTTGTGGTATGTTAAAATTACTAATTTTTGAAAAGTGAGTGCTAGATCAATTTAGATTTTAACTTGCTAACTGATAACTCATGATTTTTAAGAGAACTGGAAATTGCGTTGATTTCTTTGTCCAACTTGTTTTTTTCTTCCTGAATCCTCTTCAATTGGAGCTCCACCATCTCAACCTTTGAGGAAATCTGCTCTTTTCTCGTTCTTTCTTTAGCAATTTTGGAATTTAGAACCTGAATCTCTTTATTCTTTTCCTGATTTAGGATTATTCTGAAAGCACACATTTGAACAACGATAACCGATGCAAGCTCATAGTTACCTCTAACAAGATTTTTTGAAGCGGTAAATGTAGTCCTAAACTTTTTTGAAATGCTTTCGAGACTCTCATTTCTTACCGAGTAAGCAAAAGCGCCAATTCCGATTGCCCAACCCACTGGTCCTGTTACAAAAGCAAGAAAAGAGCTCATGCCGGTATAGAAAGCAAACGGGAGAGTAATTCCTAATAAACTGGTAAGACCTCCAACCAAGGTAGATGCCATAATGTACAAGCCCATGCCCGAGAGTTCTGCTAAAGCAAGGGCTCCAACTGTACCTAAGGAAGCTAATTGGGAACTTTCAAGATTTTGATTTTCCAGCACTTTATTAAGCTCATCCTGGAACTTCTTTTTTTCCTCTGGTGATAACTTATCGTAATTCTCCTTGAATTTGTAGAGGAGTAATTGCTCTTCCATCTTTTGGACTGATGAAGTAGTATCCTGTAAATTATAGTGTTTATTTATTTTTTGAAGAATTTCCTCGTAGTTCAGTTTTTTCTGAAATATGCCTTTTAGGGGCATGATAATACCGGATAATTCCTTTTCAATATCGAAGGACTCACCGGGTTTTTTATTTAAAAGTTTTTGGAAAACCTGTTTTTGCTCAGAATTGAGGTTTTTAAATAATTTTGTCGGATATGGCATTAAATAGTCAATGTCTTGGTAGGAAAAATCATTATCTAAAGTGGAGTAATTAGTAGCATGCATGATTTTGAAAAAATTATTGAATAGAAAAAAGTTTATGTTTTTGGTACTTTATCCATTGGATCATTCGCATAATCTTGAATGATTCTGTTCCTTGAGTCTTTAAGTCTTGAGGCTTCCTGATGAAGAATTGTGATTTTTCCTAAAAACACTGGAAATCTTAAATTTTCACCTTCTTCGAATTTCGTATAGGTCGTTTCCCCAGCTCCAATTTTTGATTCAGACTCCTTGTCTTCTATTGCGAATGGTAGCTCATCATAATCAGAATCCCTTTCCTCACGCCACAAGTAGATTTCTATTCTGTTTGAATGTGAAGGGTCATTTAATAGAACTTCATTAATTCCAGAACCTTTTTTAGTAGTGAAGGTAAAGCGTCTATTTTCACCATTGAGTTGACTGTAACAGTGTGAATAATGGTTCCCCTCAGTTTCGCCTAAAAATTTAACGTGACGATCATAATTGTCTCGTTCATTTTCGGGGATATCTGACAGTGATTTAATTCCATAACTTTGAATAACATTAATTCCGTCCAAATAAATAGACCATCCAAATCTTACATCTAGATTAGATTTAATATTTATCGCAAAATTTTCACCATCTTCAGCTCCAATTAATCCTTTATCATCTCCAATAGGAAATATTTGGTAAACATGTTTATGGTCGTAATTATTGAAATCTGAAACAACTTTGATTTCGATTTCACTTTCTGGTGATTCAACAATCTTCAGAGATTTTTTCATCATAAAAAAGTTAGGAGATGATTGTAGGGAAGCATCAATTATTAAAATTAAATATAGCTATTTTTTAATAATTTTTTGATTTGTTTCATCTTCCCGGAATTTGTAATATTATAAAAATGTTAAATGACAATGATCTCACCCTACTTTTTTCATTGTCAATTAATTAACAAAAACAAAATTCCAGCATTTAGATTTTTCAAATAATGAATCCTGAAAAATATGATTTTGCATATACGTCATCTTCTCTACGTTTGAAGGAGATGGTGCATGTAGGTAAGCATATTATGAAAGGCTCCGAGCCTGATTATGTAAATGAATTAGGTGCAGGAAAGAGCGCAACCGGAAAACGAATTTACAGAGAGGTGAAAAAACGCCTGGGATTTCTCAGTGAACAGCAATTGAATTTGCTGGTTAAAGGTAGCCTTGAGATTCAGAAGCACATAGCGTTTTATGCAGTTTGCAAAACCTATCTTTTTATCAGGGATTTTACGGTGGAAGTTCTCCGGGAGAAATATTTGATATTTGATTACGAGATCAGTGAAGGAGATTATATTTCCTTCCTGCGTAGAAAGCAGGAGCTACACCATGAAATAGGAGAGCTTTCTGAAAGTAGTTCGAAAAAAATAAAACAAGTAACTTTCAGAATTTTGGAGCAGGCTGGATTGATCAACAATACAAAAGAAAGGATAATTCAACCTCAATTACTCCAGCAGGAAGTAGTTAATGCTATTAGCAGCGATGATAAAAAATGGTTGAAAATATTCTTAGTCAGCGACCTAGATCTTAAAAATTATACTAACCAATTATAATGACCAATATAACCGAAAAGTTTGATCATCTGTATAAGGTGATCTCTTCTTCTAATTTTCTCAAAAAACAAAGCCTGGGCGGGGAGATCCCGTTCTTTATATCTACGTATGAAGCGGAGGATGAAAATGAAGTAAAGATTGCGATCAGGCTTCTTCAGAATAAACTTAATTCTCAGGGCATAAAAGTTCTGGAATTGAATTTATACAATATCTCCTGTGAAATTCTGGAAGCTAAAGGAGGAATTGAAAGAATGTTCAGGGTGGAACAGCGAAAATCCAAAGATAAATTTCTAAGGGCTTTGCAATCCTCCCTTAATATTCATCAGGTTCTGATGCCGAAAATCAAGGAAATGATAGATGAATCTGAAGCAAAGGTTTATTTTCTCACAGGAATAGGAGCCTGCTATCCGTTCATTCGCTCGCATAATGTGCTGAACAATCTTCAGAATGTTGCCAGGGATTGTCCTACGGTGGCTTTCTTTCCCGGTGAATATAATGGACATTCTCTGAATCTTTTTGGATTACTTAAAGACGATAACTACTACCGAGCTTTTAATATCAATACAATCAAAGCCTAACCATGACAATCAAAGAATACTTCTTAAAACCTGTAGATCGACCTATTGAAACGGTAATCAAGGCAGATGACAGGGATCATATCTCAACCGAAGTGGCAGAATATGTAATTACCGATGAAATTTCAAAGAAGATCCGGGAGCTCTTTCAGGCTTACAACAATTATAATGGTGTTAATGGTGTATGGATATCTGGTTTTTTTGGTTCTGGTAAATCTCACTTACTTAAGATTTTATCTTATGTGCTCGAGAACAAAGAAGTTGATGGCTATAAGTGCGGTGAATTATTTGCGGAAAAAATTGAAAACGATGAGATGCTTAAGGGAGATGTTCTTGCTGCGACAAGGATCCCTTCAGAGGCTATTTTGTTTAATATAGATCAACAGGCACAAATCACTTCAAAGGCTGATGAGAACGCCATTCTTTCAGTTTTCTATAAAGTATTTTTTGATCACCTGGGGTATTATGGTTTTCAGCCTCACGTAGCGGAATTTGAAATGTGGCTGGATAAACAGAAGAAATATGCCGATTTTAAAACAAAATTTGAAAATCTACACGGTCAGGCCTGGGAGGAGGCCCGGATAGACTATTTCGACCCCATGGTTACCGATAATGTTGCAGAGGTTTTAAGTGACATCTTTGGAAAGGATGCTTCAAAATATGAAGATATACTTGACGAGATGGAAGATAAACAAAAGCAGTCCATTGAGGATTTCAGTCACCGGGTAAATGAATATATCAATACTAAACCTTCAGGCTTTAAACTAAACTTTTTCGTTGATGAGGTAGGGCAATATATTAGCGATAATACCAAGCTAATGCTTAATCTGCAGACCATAGCCGAGTCCCTGGCAACTAAAACCAAAGGAAGATCCTGGATACTGGTCACTTCTCAGGAAGATATGGAAAAGGTGATTGGTGATTTGACCAAAGCTCAGGAGAACGACTTTTCACGGATCCAGGCAAGATTTAAATTAAAAGTGCCTCTTACTTCAGCCAACGTTGATGAAGTAATTGAAAAAAGACTTCTCAAAAAGAAAGATAACGCCAAAGAGCATTTAATAGCATTATACAAAAAGGAAAATGCTCATCTAGAAACCTTATTGTCTTTTTCTGAAGCAGGAGTACAATTCAAAGGATTTAAGAGCCCGGAGGATTTTGCCAATAAATTTCCTTTTGTGCCTTATCAATTCGATTTGTTTCAGCAATGTAGGAGAGCTTTGTCTTCTCATAATGCCTTCCAGGGGAAACATTCTTCTGTGGGAGAAAGATCCATGCTGGGAGTCTTTCAGCAGGTGATCCAGCAGATAGAGAATGGTGATGAACGTACGTTAGTTAGCTTCGATAAAATGTACAGCGGGATTAAAAATGAGCTAAGGGGAGAAATGCAAAGCTCAATTAATCTTGCTGAAAAAAACCTCGATAATCCTTTTGCCGTCAAAGTCCTTAAAGCATTATTCCTGGTAAAGTATTTCAACAATTTTAAGACCACTAAAAGGAATATATCTGTACTGATGCTTGATGATCTGGATGTGGATCTAAAAGAGCATGAAAGAAAAATTGAAGAGGCTCTAAATAAACTGGAGAACCAAAGTTATATTCAACGAAATGGAGATAACTATGAGTTTTTGACTGATGATGAAAAGGATGTAGAGCAGGAAATAAAGAATACCGATGTTGATGAACAACAGGTGACCCAGTTACTTCGGGAAATTCTTTTCGATGAGATCATCAGGGATAACAGGATAAAGTACCTCGAAAATAAACAGTATTACGACTTCACCAGCAAGATCGATGGTATTACTCTGGGCAGGGAAAAGGAACTGGAAATTGAACTGATCACTGAAAATTATCCCGAGTATTCAAACACTACCTATCTACAGTCTCAGACTATGGGGAGTACAGGAATGAAAATGGTTCTTCCTCCAGATTCAAATTTCATCAAGGATTTGAAGATGTATTTGAAGACCGATAAATACGTCAAACAAAACCGCTCTACTTCAAACCGGCCCGAAGTCAGCAGGATTTTAGCCGAGAAAAGCCAGTTAAATGTTAGGCGAAAGTCGAATTTAAAAGAGCTCGCCAACAAGTTGTTATCAGAATCCACGGTCTTTCTGAATGGAAACAAGCATGAGATGGGGGCAACTTCCGATGGTAAAACAAGGGTAATAAAAGCTTTCCAGGATCTTGTCAAGAATGTGTATTCCAACTTAAGAATGCTGGGCAGTACCCAATTCAGCGAAGATACCATTCGAAGCGTGGTTCGAAATCCACAGGATGATCTTTTTGGAACTGATGATTCTACCATGTCTGAAGCTGAAAATCAAATCTTCAGTCTTATCAATAGGAGAAAGAAAAGATCTGACAGGACTTCACTTTCAGATGTTAAAGAGGTATTTACCAAAAAACCATATGGCTGGTATCCTAACGCAATCTGGACGGTAGTTGCAAAGCTATATCGCAGAGGGAAAATTGAACTAAAGCAGGATTCAAATATTCTGGAAGATCAGGATGTGATCGATTCTCTAATCAACAGCTCCTATCATAATAATACCCTGCTTGAGCCTCAGGAGGAAATCGACCCGAAACAGATTAGAGCTCTAAAAGATGCTTATCGGGATGCTTTTGATGAGACCTGCTCTTATAATGAGGGCAAGGAAGTAGCCAAGGCTTTCAAGGAGAAGCTTCAGGGAATGTTGGCGGAAGTGAGTCAGTTACAGGTCCAGGAAAATCAGTACCCGTTTCTTGCCAGTTTAAACGCATTTGCAGACCATTTAAAAAGATGGACTAAGAAAGATTATAATTACTTTTTAAATGAACTGGATGATTTTGAGGACCAGCTTTTAGATACCAAGGAAGACCTTCTAACTCCCATTAAAACCTTCATGAATAGTGACCAGAAGGAAATTTATGATGAGATACGTCAACTGGTTAAAGGAGATACTTCCAATTTTCTTTACGTGGAAGGTGAAGAGCTTGATCAGCTAAATGATTTGATCAAAAACGACCCGAAGCCTTACCAGGGAAATTCGATCAGGGAAGGAAAGGAAGTCAAGGATCATTTAATTAAAAAGCTGAAGGATACTTTTGACGCTGAAAGAGAAAAAGCCAGTTCAAAAATAGATCAGCTGGTATCCGATTTCCAATCCAAAGAAGAGTTCTCTCAGCTGAGTGAAGAAGAAAAAGAACAGGTTTTAGATCCTTTTGAAAGGGCTAAGGAGGAGATCAGGAAAGAGCGATATATTTCCCAGATAAGACAGATTAGCCACCGTGCTGAAAATTATCATTTTGAAAAGCAGTTGAATGAAATGCTAGAACTGGTCACCGAGGACAAACCAGGAGGAGGTGCAGGAGAACCGCCAGCCCGATATATCAAGCGCTCGAACATTAGGGTGCAGTTTGATAAGACTGAATTGAAAACGGAAGAGGATGTGGATGATTATGTAGAAACTCTTCGAAAATGCTTAAAAGAACATATAAAAGACAATAAAAGAATCACCCTTTAATGAACACTAACCGACTTAAAAGATTTGCCCAGGACGCCAGGAGAAAATTATTGCAGCAGGTAGGTTCCAGGATGGAACTGGTATTGACAACTGACTCTGCAGAATTACGAGAAAAGGCCATCGCCTTAAACAGCCTGAAAGATGCTATCAAAGATTCTTCTAAAGCACAGGTAATAGACAAGGTCGCCTATACCTGGTTTAATAGGTTGATGGCGTTGAGGTTCATGGATGTGAACGAATACCAGCCTACCGGTATTAAAATTATTACCCCGAAAGAGGGATATACGCTGCCAGAGATCCTCGAAGATGCGAGGCAGGGCCAGATTCCTGATGAACTCCCAGTAAATAAAGAGCATATTTACGATCTTCTTGACGGGAAGATCCCCAGTTCTAATGCGCAGAATGAAGTATACAAGGAGCTACTAATTGGCGCATGTAACCAACTACATTCCATTTTTCCTTTTCTTTTTGAAAAGATAGATGATTATACAGAGCTTTTATTACCTGATGATCTTACCAGTGAATTCTCCATTATTCATGAATTCATGGAAGGAATGTCCAATGAAGATTGCCAGGAAGTTGAGGTAATTGGCTGGTTATACCAATTCTATATCTCAGAGTTAAATGATATGCTAATTAGTTCTAAGAAAAAATATAAAACTGAGGATCTTGCTCCAGCTTCTCAGCTCTTTACACCTAAGTGGATTGTTCAATATATGGTAGATAATACCTTAGGTCAACTCTGGACGGAAATTGAACCGCAAACAAAGGTTACTGACTCTTTAGAATATTATATAGAACCAGATTATAAAGATCAGCTGGAGAAAAGAAAATCTAAAAGCATTGAGGAGATTAAATTTTTTGAACCATGTGTAGGTTCAGGCCATATCTTATCCTACGCATTCGATGTATTTTATAAAATTTACGAGGAGCAGGGTTATAATCCTTCAGAAATCCCTGAGTTAATAATAACCAAAAACTTATATGGTGTAGATATAGACGAGAGAGCAGCACAGATAGCATCTTTTGTTATTTTGATGAAAGGAAGGGAAAAACATCGTCGTTTTTTAAGAAGCATAGAAAAGAAGAATATCCAACCTAATATCTCTTTTTATCAAGATTTTGAATTTGATGATAAGTTTAAAAATGCTTCGGCTTTAGGATCACTAATTCACGTAACTCCTGAAGAGGCCGATAATTTTCAGATAGATGAAAATTCAATTTTTAGTGCAAGACAAGAGGAATTAAAGAAATTATATAACCTACTTGGCAGAAGATACGATTTAGTGGTTACTAATCCTCCATATATAGGAGCTTCCAGAATGGAACCGACCTTGAGGAATTACGTTGCAAATAAATATCCTGCAACGAAATCCGATCTATTTGCAACTTTTATCCTGAGAAACCTCGAACTATGTAATGCTAATGGCCTGTCTGGATATATGACTCCATTTGTTTGGATGTTTATTTCTACCTATGAAAATTTAAGGGAAGATATTATTGATAATCATTTTATTAATAACCTCATACAACTTGAATATTCTGGATTTGATGGAGCAACTGTACCAATTTGCACATTTACCTTACGAAAGCAGAACCTTCCAAGCGGATTAGGAAGTTATGTCCGTTTAAGTGATTTTAGAGGAGCTAATCAACAAGGTCCTAAAACTCTTGAAGCAATCAAAGATGAAAAATGTAGTTGGTTTTATAAAGCGAATCAAAAAGATTTTGAAAAAATACCAGGTTCTCCATTAGCATATTTTGTAAGCAACAATACAATCAAAATTTTTGAAGACTGTGAACCAATTCAAAATAAAATAAAAGCTCGACAAGGAATCTCTACTGCCGATAATGACAGATTTTTAAGAACATGGCAAGAGGTTGGATTTGAAGACTCTTCATTGTATAGATCAAATAATACTTGGGTTCCCCACAACAAAGGTGGGACCTTTAGAAAATGGTATGGAAATCAGGAATTTTTCATTAAGTGGAAAAATGATGGCTATGAAATAAAAAACTTTTTTAATGATAATGGGCAACGTAGGTCTGTCATAAGAAATCCAAAATTTTATTTTTTGCCTTCGGTTAGTTGGAGTGATGTTACATCAAGTACAAATGCTTTTCGAGTGTTTCCTGAGGGATTTATTCATAATGGATGTGCGCCTTCAGCTTTCGGTCAAGATAAGGAATTTAGAAGATGTTTAGTGGCATTTGGAAATTTAAAATACACATCACATCTTGTAAACATTATTAATCCGACTATGCACTTTTCTGAAGGCTATTTTGCTAAACTTCCATTTACTAGTAAATTTTGGAATAAGGAAACAGCTGATTTAGCCGAAAATTGTATAACTATTTCTGAGCTTGAATGGAATTCTAAAGAATCTTCTTGGAACTTTAAGCAGAATGAGCTCATTCGTTTTTTAGGGAAAGATCTTGAAGAAGCTTATAATTTATACATTCAATTTTGGCAAAGTAAGTTTTTTGAACTGCATAATCTTGAAGAAGATCTTAATAAAAAGTTCATTCACCTCTATGATTTACAAAATGAATTAACTTCCGATGTACCTTTAGGTGATATTACAATATTGAAGGAGGAAGTCGATATTGTCAATAGAGAATTAGTATTCGATCAACAGGAGATTTTTGCGCAATTTATTAGTTATGCAGTTGGATGCATGTTTGGTCGGTATTCACTGGATAAGGATGGTCTAATTTTGGTTAACCAGGGAGAAACGCTTGAAGATTATTTGGAAAAAGTAGGCAAAGGAGAAGCTGAGATTAAATTTCTACCAGATGACGATAATATTATTCCAGTATTAGATGATGAGTGGTTCGAAGATGATATCGTAGGTCGTTTTTATGAGTTTTTAAAGGCTTCATTTGGGAAAGAGAATTTTGATAAGAACCTGGCTTTTGTAGAGGATTGTATAGGGAAGGATATTCGTAAATACTTCGTAAAAGACTTTTATAAAGACCATATAAAACGCTACAAAACACGTCCAATTTACTGGATGTTCTCTTCTCCAAAAGGCTCTTTTAATGTGCTAATCTATATGCACCGTTATACTCCAGATACACTTAATAATATCCTTAACGCATACCTGCTGGAATACCGGGAGAAACTAAAAGCCCGTACCGAGCACCTGGATCATATCATCGAAACTGGTAGCTCCACAGAACAAACCAAAGCAGCCAAGGAAAAAGACAGGCTAAGAGCCATTCTATTGGAACTGCAGGAATATGAAAGAGAGATCTTGTATCCACTAGCTACAGAGCGTATTTCCATAGACCTGGATGATGGAGTCCTGGTAAACTATAACAAGTTTGGGAAAGCTATCCAGGAAGTAAAAGGTCTCAACGATAAAAAAGCCAAGGAAAAGGTTAGAAAGTTTGACTGGATAGATACTTCGCAAATTATATAGGATGGAAAAATATCTATTAAATAACAGGGTTTGTCCGCTGCCTATGAATTGGAATGAGTTGTATAAAATACTGGTGCGGGAAACGAGGAATTCAGGCATCCAGAAACCACTAATTCTTGCTGCCTGGAATTTTACTAGTGATGAACAAAAACTGGGGAGATTTGAAGAGCATTTAAAATTAATCGAGGAAAAAAATATTATCACAGCAAAGGTTTTTTTGGACGGCTTGGAGGAAGATAAGTGGTATCACAAAGAGATTTAATTAAAATAAAGGACGAATGTTCGCTATCTAGGGAGAACCAATAATTTAAATAAACATGAACTATATAAAACCTGAGATAATAAGCCTGAAAAATAGTCAGGAACTTAATGAAAAGTGGTTACAAGCAAGGATTGAAGAAGATCCTTCTATGTTAGGGCTTGGTGATCTTGAATTCCGAGATACTGAAAAGATCATGGTTGGCGGTGGTAGATTAGATACTATACTATATGACCCGGAAGATAAGAAACGTTATGAAGTTGAGATCCAATTGGGTAAGACAGATGAATCTCATGTCATAAGAACCATTGAATATTGGGATATAGAGCGCAAAAAGAATCCACAATACAATCATTGTGCTGTGATTATCGCCGAGGATATCACCAGCAGGTTTTTAAATGTAATATCTCTTTTTAATGGATTTATCCCTTTAATCGCAATCTAGGTGAAAGCTGTTAAATTTGAAGATAATATATCATTGTTTTTTACCAAGGTACTGGATGAAGTTACATTTGATCTATTTGATGAAGATTCGATCTCAGAACCTACCGATAAAACATATTGGGAGAAAAAGGCTTCTACTTCTTCGGTTAGATTAACTCAGAAAGTACTATCAGACCTGGGAGAATTGACTGATGAATATAACCTAAAATACAACAAGCATTATATAGGTATTGAGCGTAATAATATGGCCAATAACTTTATCTCTTTCGTTCCTAGAAAGACCATGGTGATCATGAATATTAAGTATGAACGAGTTGAAGAAATTGATGAACTTTTAGAAGGATCGGATTTAGATGTCTTATCCTATGATAAGCAATGGAAGCAATACAGGGTAAGGTTAAGTGAAAAGGATTTAGCTTCTAATATTGATCTTTTAAAGAACCTGGTGGAGAAAGCTAAACAGGAATACCACAGCTAAGATATGGATCAATTAGATTTATTCGGTGCTCCCGAAGAAGAAACAAAAACTCATTTTGAAATCCAGAATGGAGAATATATTCATATTCCCGGCTTTTTTAATAAGGCCAAGGCAGATAAATTTTTCCAATCCCTTTTGCAAAATATAGAATGGAAGCAGGAATCCATGAACATGTATGGAAAGGAAATTAAATTTCCAAGACTTACTGCATGGTATGGCGAGAATGACAAACCCTATAGTTTTTCTGGAATTACTTTAAATCCTAATCCGTGGAATAAAGAACTTCTTGAAATTAAGGAAAAGATAGAAACAGAAGCCGAGGTAACTTTTAATTCTGTTTTACTTAACCGGTACCGTGATGGTAATGATTCCATCTCCTGGCACACCGATGCAGAAAAAGAATTAGGAAAGAATCCGGTCATTGCTTCTGTAAACTTCGGAGCTGAAAGGAAGTTTCAGCTAAAGCATATTGAAACCGGCGAAAAAGTTGAACTGCTGCTAAAACATGGGAGCTTACTGGTTATGAAGGGAGAATTACAGCATTACTGGAAGCACCAGGTACCAAAAACAAAAGCAAAAGTTGCGGAGCGTATTAATCTAACTTTTAGAGTGATCAAATGAAATGGTCAAAGACTGATATTACCACAGATTCAGGCGAAATTGTAAGCGCCCAGGCGCCCGTAATAATCTCGGCCAGCCGGTCTACTGATATCCCAACCTTTTATGCAGACTGGTTTATTGAGAGATGGAAAAAAGGATATGTAAAATGGAGAAACCCTTTTAATGGTAATTTTTCTTATGTGTCTTTCAAGAATGCCAGGATAGTGGTTTTCTGGACAAAAAATCCACGTCCTTTAATGAAGCACCTGGATTACTTAGATGAAAACGTTAAGAATTATTATTTCCAGTTCTCACTTAACGATTATGACAAGGAGGGGTATGAAGGTAAGGTTCCAAAACTGGATAGTAGAATTGAGAGCTTTAAAGAATTATCAGAACGGATTGGAAAAGAGAAAGTGATATGGAGATTTGACCCATTAATGCTAACTGAAGAACTGGGTGTTGAGGAACTTCTTGAAAGGATTAAAAATATTGGAGATCAGCTTATGGACCATACGAAGAAGATGGTTTTTAGTTTTGCTGATATCGGAATTTACCGAAAGGTTGAAAATAATCTGAAGAGAGAAGTTATCAGGTTTAAAGAGTTTGATTTCAATACGATGCGGCAGGTAGCCAAAGGATTGCAGGAGTTAAATAAGAAGTGGAATTTTGAAATAGCTACTTGTGCAGAAAAGATACCTTTAGAAGTTTATGGAATAAAGCATAATAAATGCTTGGATGACGATTTGATGATTGAACTTTTTGGAGAAGATAAGGAATTAATGGAGTTCCTGGGAGTTGAATTTGAAGAGCCTACCTTATTTAACAATAGTAATGGTTTTAAGAAAACCAGGAAACTTAAGGATGGAGGGCAAAGAGAGGCTTGCGGATGTATTATGAGCAAGGATATAGGACAATATAACACATGCCCTCACGCCTGTGTGTACTGTTATGCCAACACCTCAAATGAAATAGCTTTATGTAATTATAAAGAGCATAGAAAAGACCCTACGACAGATATTATTACAGGAATTTAATCTAAAAAGCGTTATTCACTAACCAACATACTAAAGTGGAGGAATATTTACGGAAGATTAGAGAAACAAAAGATTTGTCATTTGACAAAATCAGGGAAATAGCCTGGGAAAGCATTTCCCATTTATCGCAATCGGAAAGAGATCGTCTTTGGTCAGAGCTCAAAAGAGGGGTAGCCCTCTTGGAGACACATGAACATCTTTGTCAATATCTGTACTCTTTTGGTAAAATGCACAAGGCTAAACTGAGGGATGCATTTCAAGAATTACCCCTAGATTTATTCAAAGATGGCTACGAAGTTATTGATTGGGGCTGCGGTCAGGCTTTGGGAACGGTTAACTTATTCGATTATTTACATGAAAATGGTATAAAAAACAAGGTGAATAAGGTAACTCTTATTGAGCCTGCAAAAATTACTCTGGAAAGAGCTGTTGCTCATGCAGAAGCTTATTTGGATGATTCCGATAAAGTGCACGCCATCAATAGCTATTTTGAAGTTATATATGCTGATAGTATTAGAAGTAATTCAGGTTTACCAGTCATTCATATATTTTCCAATATTCTGGATGTTGCGGAAATTGACCTAAAGCATTTGGCAAATATTGTAGATGAGAATGTTAACTCAGAAAATTATATTGCTTGTGTAGGACCATTAAATCCTATGAACCAGAGGATCGATGCCTTCTACAATTACTTTGATGTTCCACTTCTTTATGAAAAAGATAATCCAAATTTCAAAGGTGGCAATTGGACCTATAAATGCAGATTATATAAATTATCGCCAGATCGAGAAGGTCACTTAATACCTATAGAATACTATCCATCCGTCCATTTTCATGCAGCTATCGAACTTGATTCTTATCGAGAGCGAAGGAAATTACTGGATAAAGAAAAGCAGAAATATACTGGCTTTTTAAGTAAGTTTGACGTTTCCGCTCCCTTTGATATAGGAGCAAGCGTATATGAGGATGTTCATCCACTGTTCGCAGTTCTAAACAATATTGTTACCCGTGGTTTACCAACCAAAGCAAGTGATTTTATAGAAGATATTTTCTCTAAAAGCTTTGGTACTAGCGTTAGGGAAATAAATCTGGGAGAAATATCATATAAGTCTAATAATCAGTTAGACCTAGAAAGGCTAATCCAACAAGTGGAAGGCTTAGTCTCAAAAGAGATAAATTTAACCGAGGTTAACTTGGAAAACCTTCAGGAATTACTTTCTCCTATTGCTATAGCTAGATTTCAAAAAATGCTAATTGAGGCTATCATCACTGGAAATCTTGATCTTAAAAAAGAAAGATGGTCGATCCTTGTTGAAGAAAAAGATGTTCCTTTTTCAGCTATTGCGATAAAGGATTTTAGAAATCTATTCCATAACCTTTCACAATTGACAAGGGATTATTCAGATATTATTTTACCTGAAATAGATCTTGAAGTTATTAGTAATAATACCTTTTACGAATCTCCATTGCATTTAGATGCAAAGGTAAGTAACGGTGCAGAAGATCATCACCTAAATAAGGTCTATGATTTTGTGCTTGACTTTTCTATTCTGGAATTATCACAGATTAATCAAAATGCATTAAGTAAATACAAGTGTTTTAATAACTGTTATTTTAAATTAAGATCTGTTCGTGAATCCAGTAGAGATAGAACGGTTTATACTTCAAGTATTATTAAATATAAGGACCTGGTTGAGAAAACAGATCAGGGATACATTGATATTGAGGAAAACAAAGCTTACCTAAATTACTTTTTAAACTACCTTTTTAGAAAGGAATCGTTTAGACCTGGCCAATTACCAATATTAGATCGAGCTTTAAAGAAATTGCCTGTTATAGGCTTATTACCCACCGGGGGAGGAAAATCTCTCACCTATCAAATCGCAGCGATGCTACAGCCAGGCATTACCATGGTGATTGACCCTTTAATTTCCTTGATGAAAGATCAGTATGATGGTTTGATTAATAATGGGATAGATTGTTGTACTTATATAAACAGTACTGTTTCCTCTTCGGAAAAAAAGAAAAGGGAGAGGAGAATGGAATCTTCCCAATTGCTTTTTGTTTTTGTATCTCCAGAGAGGTTATCAATACTGAAGTTTAGGGAACGGCTTAAACATATGCACGACTACAACGTATATTTCTCGTACGGGGTAATTGACGAAGTGCATTGTGTCTCGGAATGGGGACATGACTTTAGGTTTTCATATTTGCACTTGGGACGTAACCTGTATAATTACGTAAGAGCCAAAGATGACGAAATTTCCTTATTTGGTTTAACAGCTACTGCTTCATTTGATGTCCTGGCAGATGTAGAAAGGGAATTGTCTGGTAACGGTTCATTTTTACTGGATTCAGAAACTATTGTACGGTATGAGAATACCAATCGTTTAGAATTACAGTATAAGGTGGAGAAGGTAAGGGTGAAATTTGAAGAGGATATTTATTTTGATAGAAATAGAAGTTTGGACGCTTCATTACCAAGGGCAGTGAATGTCAGCAATAAATGGTCAGTTTATGATTCGAAAAGCGATTTTTTAAGAAATTATCTTCAAGAGATACCTGATCACCTTAATTTATTGCAGACCGAAAAAAACACCTCCTATATTAAAGAGAGATTCTTTGAAAGACAGAATAGCAAGGATAATCGTGAAAACGATTTATCTATAAAGTTAACGCCTAATATGTTTCAAAGAAATGGGGAATATAAAGATGCTGGAATCATTTTTTGTCCCCATGTGAAAAGTACTGGTGTTTCAGTGCAGAAGAACACCAGGAACTTAAAAAGCAGTATTGAAGATGTAGGTTCATTTTCAGGTAGTGATGAATCGGGTAATTCCATGAAGAATCTGGAGCTTTTCCGAGAAAATAAGCTTCCACTTATGGTCGCAACCAAGGCCTTTGGAATGGGAATCGACAAACCTAATGTCAGGTACACCGTGAATATGAACTATTCAAGCTCCCTGGAAAGTTTTGTACAGGAAGCTGGAAGAGCGGGGAGAGATAGAAAGATGGCTTTATCTGTAATATTATTAGCTGATTATAAATTAAAAACACTTAAAAGAGATTATAAAGACAATACCTATCCTGTTCAATTAATAAAAAATAAATGGTTCGAAAACGACCACCTTGACAGGATCTTGGAATTTTATAACTTGAATATACCTGAGGAATTTATAGAAGAAGCCACGCCTTCCAAAGATCTTGTAAAATTATATTGCAGTAAGGACAATAAAATGTTTGCTTTTAATCAATGTAATTCAAGTTGTTCAGCGTACCAACACTGCCAGCTTAGGAAATCTCCTCAAGAAAGTAAAGGCTGGCATACTGAAGAAAGCCTTGCTCAACTATTGGCGGAAAATGGATTATCCTTAAACAGAAAGCATCTGCAATATTTAAGTGCCGATTATGAAACAGTGATGTACTTCTTTAATACCAATTTTAAGGGAGATATCATTGAGAAAACATTTATGCATAATCTTTTAAGCCGCAGTGAGGTAGAGGTTGAGCGATCAAATGAGCATGGAGCCTATCGCGAAGAGAGAGAAGGATTCTTAAGTCGTTTAATTGAAGTTGAAGAATATGAGGAAGTAATTGTTTACGTCCCATATACTGAAGAAGATAGTGCTGATATTTCCAAGGCTATATATCGAATGTGTTGCATAGGTCTTGTTGAAGACTTTACACAAGATTATAGAGAATCTGAATTTAGAATTAAGGCAATCCGAAAACCTGATTATGGATACTTTGAAGGCTTAAATGATTTTCTGTTACGATATTATACTCGAGAAAGAGCGAGACAAGAGTTAGATAAAGCCTTGGATTATGAAATAAAGGAATCTGATAATCCTTTAGTAGATGAAATCAGAAGATGTTTAGCCTATTTGACTGAGTTCGTTTACGACAAGATATCTGAGAAAAGAAAAAGAGCCATTGATGATATGCGGAATTTCTGCATAGAAGGGGTTAATGAAAATAACAACTGGATTGAACGAAATGAAGATCTTAAGGATTTTATATTTTACTATTTCAACTCCAAATATGCTAAAACCGACTATGTTGCCGAAAATGGTGAGCCATACTCGTTAACTGAGGATACCGATTACGGTAAAGTTTCTAATGCTGATATCCTAAGGAAATATTTAAGAGTGGTGGATGATGAGATCGTAGGAGTTGGAACTCCTATTGATAATGTGAAACATTTGCAAGGTGCTGTAAGACTTATAAAACGATCTTTAACCGATAATAACCCAACTCTATCCTTATTAAATGCATTCACCTTATTTTATTTAGGATTTAGGAATAACCCTAACCTTGAAAATGAAGCAAAGCAAAATTATTACGAGGGTATTCTGGAAATGGGAGAAAGAATGGATTTCAGTAAGAGTTTCTGGAATACTTTTGCGCATTATAACAAAGTTCTGGAAGAATATTTAGAACTTAATTATTTGGAGGAGCTTAAAACGGAAGTAAATCTGATTATTCATTCTGAAAAATTAAAAACTATAACTAACCAATATTTGAATTCCAATGAGTAATACAACCATTAGCCAGGCTTTAGTTGACATTGAAAAAAACCTGGAAAAATTATCCACGGCAAGAAAACAGGTAGTTGATGTTACTCAAAGTGGAGAAAAGCTAACATCACTTATCGTTGATTTAACCGGGAAAGTAGATAAATTATTTCAAAGTATTTTGAAAGAGTCCGACTCTTATAATAATGCGTTTATTAAAAGCCACCGGAGTTTTGAAGAAAAATTAAATACTCTTTTAGAGAAAAGCGATAGATCAATATCTACTTTCCAGGAGGGTATTCAAAATATTGAGCCGGAGATATCTCAAAAGATTAGTGAAATAGCTGATTCTACCTTAGACAAATCGGAAAGTTTAGCAACTCAACAAGAAGAGTATTTCGAAAAAGTCAAAAAAAATATCAATGGTTATAAAGAGACTCTTCAGGAATTTTCAGAAAGTGTATCAGAAAAAGGCTTAGATTCTAAATTCAATGATATTCAGACGAAATTGACAGAGTCTGAGAAAGCCTTAACTGCAGTAATCAAGAAACAATTTCTCGAGATCGATGATTTGAATAAGGATGTGATTGGCAGAGCAGAAAGAAATCATGAAAAGCTTATTGAACTGGTTAAAGAGCAAAAGGAGGTCAATTCTTTATTAAATGCTAATCTGAAATTAAGTCAGGAAAATAATGAAAAGTTAAACCAGAAAATTGAGAAATTAAATTCCGATCAAATGAATAGGAATTACGTCACCTGGGCTCTAATTGTTATTACCATTTTGAGTGTAATTTTTATCTAAGAAGTAATTATGGAGAAAATAAAAGAAGCCTTACAAACAAGATTCCACGATCATCGGGTTATTTTCTGGTATGATGGGAAAAAAGAGTTTTCTGAAATTTTTGAACGTCTGGATATAGTGCAGGTGGAAAAACTTGAAGTAAGTGGAAATGAATTCGAAGTCAAGTATAAAGTCTTGAAGGAGGCGAATTCTAGTAAGTTTCTTTTATATCTACCGTTTGAAAAACCGAATAATGAAGATAACTGGTTATTAGATTTAGAATTGGCTAATCATATTTTCCATACAGATCAGGAAGCGATGTTTCTTCAGGAATTAGGCCTTGATTATTTCTTGAAAGAATTGATAGCAGAGCATATAGAATTTTTCAAATCTAGGGAACGAAAGCAGAAACTTAAGGTTTTGATCACTAAGGATGATGAACAGCATGAGATTCGATGTAAAATGTTATCCGTCCTTTTTAATACAGATACAACCAACCTTGATCAATTTGTTCAGGCATACGCCTCCCAAGTAATTAATAAGTCAAAAGATTTTGATAAGCTTTTAAATCGCTTCAATATGAATAACTTCTTCTGGAGCGAGATTGGAAAGATTTATAATTATCACTCTGATAATCCTTCGATCTATGATTTTCTTTTAGATCTTTTCCAACATAATTTCGTCCTGGGGGAGAAACAAAATTTGAATATAGAATCCAGGTTGATTTTAAGTACCTGGAAGAACACAATTCCATATCGGGATTATTTTGGAGAAATCTCAGAAAGAATAGCTGTCGATATCCAGGTTGAGGAAAAGTTGAACTCGGCACAATTAGATGAAATAATCTCAGATGATATTTTCAAATTAACCGACCAAAGAATAATACATGAACTGGTTTCTCAGTTGATTGCGGAAAATCTTAATTATGAAAAGGTCGCAGCCTATATAAAAAGGCGGGAGAATAAATTCTGGTATCCAAAATATTCTGAGTTCTATAATACAATTGAGTCGGGAGCACAATTAATAGACCTGGTTAAAAAATATAAGACTCACCAGTTTAGTAGTTTTGAAAATGGAATAAAGGAATACACAACTAAATTTTATCAGGTTGATTATGCCTACAGAAAATTTATCCGGAATTACCGCCTTTCCAAAAATAATAATGTCCTGCATGAATTAGCTGAGAAGGTAGAAAGGATCTACAACAATTCCTGGTTATTGCCTTTTAATGACAACTGGCAAAAAATAATTGATGGTATAGAAGTCTGGCCCACTAATAGACTTTATAGTCAACAAGGATTTTTTAAAACCCATGTAAAGCCTCTCCTGGATAAGAATCAAAAGCTATTTGTAATTATTTCAGATGCTTTGCGCTTTGAATGCGGGGTCGAACTACATGAAATGATAGTTTCAGAAAATCGTTTTGAGTCTAATTTAGAGTTCATGTTAAGCAGTTTACCTTCCTATACCCAATTAGGAATGGCCTCTTTACTTCCTCATTCTAGTCTGAAGGTTAAGGAAGGTGGGGATAGTTTATTAGTAGATGAAATGCCGGCA
Organism: Christiangramia fulva; assembly: GCF_003024155.1. Classification (NCBI taxonomy): domain Bacteria; kingdom Pseudomonadati; phylum Bacteroidota; class Flavobacteriia; order Flavobacteriales; family Flavobacteriaceae; genus Christiangramia; species Christiangramia fulva. Next base: position 1,201,417 of record NZ_CP028136.1, on the reverse strand, counting down.
TCAGGTTTAAAGGGTCGTTCTAAAATTCTGCAATCAAATTCTGGGGTTCGTGCCACCGCAATTTTGGCAGAAGATTTAATGAAAATGAAGACTAAATCTGGTGGTGAAGGAAGAGAGTTTGTGAAGAATCATGATCTAATATATATCTATCATAATCGAATAGATAAAACTGGTGATGATAAAACCAGTGAAGGGAAGGTTTTTGAAGCTGTAGCTGACGAGTTAATTTATATCAAGGATATTTTACGTAAAATATCCGGTTTAAATGGTACCAATGTATTTATAACAGCCGATCATGGATTTATCTATCAAAATCAGAATCTGGATGAAAGTGATTTCAGTTTATCTGAGTATGAGGGCGATTTGTGGAAGGAAAACAGAAGGTTTGTGATAGGCCAAAATCTTACAGGAGATAAGAATACAAAGAAATTCACGACCTCAGAACTAAATTTGAATAATGACGGTTTGGAGGTTTTAATCCCAAAATCTATCAACAGACTTAGAATCAAAGGGGCGGGAAGTCGATTTATACATGGAGGAGCGTCTCCCCAGGAAGTTATAGTTCCATTATTGAAAACAGCGGTAAGGAAGCGGACTGATACCGTGAGTCAGGTGAATATTGATATTATTAAATCTACCGATCGCATCACAACCAATATTTTACCTGTTTCATTTATTCAGCAGGAATTAGTAGGTGAGAAAATATTATCAAGGCAGATCAGAGCTGGATTGTATGCAGAAGATGGAGAAATTTTAAGTGATCAGTTTACTTTCAATTTTGATATCGAAGAAGGAAGCGAAAGACAAAGGGAAGTTAAGTATCAGTTTCATTTAAGTAAAAAAGCAAGTGGAAAATATAAAAATCAAAGGATAAGACTGATTTTAGAGGAACCGCTGGAAGGTACGAACAAATGGAAAAAATATAAAGATTTTTACTATACCCTGAATATTACCTTTTCAAGCGATTTCGATTAAAACAATAAGAAATGGAAGAACTGGATCAAAAGCTTAATCAAAGTTTTGGAGGAAAAGTGGTTCGTAAGGACCTCACTAAACTGGTGAAGGGAAATGCGATTGTTCCAACATATGTTCTTGAGTATTTATTAGGACAATATTGTGCGACAGATGATGAAGAAACTATCAATCAGGGAGTAGAAACAGTAAAGAATATTATTTCGAAACATTTCGTGCACCGGGACGAGGCTCAAATAATCAAATCTACGATCAGGGAAAAAGGATCTCATAGAATTATTGATAAAGTATCAGTAAAGCTTAATGATAGAAGAGATAGATATGAAGCCAGTTTTGCGAACCTTGGGTTAAAACAAATCCCAATATCTGACGGGATTATTAAGGAGCATCAGAAACTTCTTTCCAGTGGGGTGTGGTGCATATTAACCCTGGCTTATTTCCCGTCTGATGAGAGAGATCATATTCCATGGCTGATAGAAACTTTAAAGCCGATACAAATTTCAAATGTAGATGTAAGGGAATTCAAAGAAGAACGTGCTAAATTTTCAAAAGAAGAATGGATCGACTTATTAATGCAGTCTATTGGATTAAACCCAAGCGAATTTACTTTAAGAACCAAGTTGCTTCAGTTGATCCGACTAATTCCTTTTGTAGAAAACAATTATAATCTGATAGAATTGGGTCCTAAAGGAACAGGTAAATCTCATATCTATTCGGAGTTATCCCCGCATGGGATATTAATTTCCGGAGGAGAGGTGTCTAAGGCAAAACTTTTCGTAAATAATAGCACGGGAGATATTGGCCTTGTAGGCTATTGGGATGTTGTGGCCTATGATGAATTTGCAGGTAAAACCAAGCGATCAGATAGAGGCCTTGTGGATATCATGAAAAACTATATGGCCAATAAATCTTTTTCTCGGGGAACCGAAGTATATGGTGCTTCTGCTTCAATGGTTTTTGTAGGAAATACAGATCATTCGGTAGCTTATATGCTTAAGCACAGTGATCTTTTTGATGCTTTACCTAAAGACTATTATGATTCAGCTTTTTTGGATCGAATTCATGCCTATATACCTGGATGGGAGATCCAGAAACTAAGAAATGAAATGTTTACTTCCAATTATGGTTTTATAGTAGATTACCTGGCTGAAATTCTAAGAGATTTAAGACGTGAAGACAGAACTCATGAATATACTCAGTATTTTGAATTATCTGATTCCATAACAACAAGGGATAAAACATCTATTGCTAAAACTTTTTCAGGTATGGCTAAAATCATTTATCCCAGTGTAGAAATGAAGGAGGAGGAAGCAAAAGAACTGCTTGACCTGGCAATTGAAAGTAGAAAAAGGGTAAAGCAACAGCTTCAGAAAATGGATGAAACTTTCGAAGGAGTTGATTTTAGCTATACGATTAAAAGCTCAGGTAAAAAAGTTGAAATTGAAACTCTAGAAATATTAGATTTTGGAGAGACCCTTATTAAAGAAAAGAAAACCAATTCAGAGGAAAGTAAAGAAATTCCCGCTGATAAGGAAGGGGAATCCGGAAAATTAGAGCTGGAACCCAAGCAGAAAATTATCAGAGATAATCAATCTGGGATTTCCTATGAAAATCTCTTCGGAGCCTACCTTATAGGTGCTTCTGAAATTAAATTAATGGATCCTTATATCAGGATGCTTCATCAACTAAGAAATTTCATGGAGTTTATTAAGCTTCTTGTTGATAACAAAAATCCTGAGACAGAAATTAAAGTTCATCTCGTAACCACTTGTGATGAAGAGTATTTAGAAAACAATCAGGATGCCTTTAAGAATATGGCTCTTTCCGTAGAAAGTATGGGGATAATTCTCACTTATGAATTTGACGACTTCATACATGACCGTTACATAGAAATGGATAATGGTTGGAAAATAATTTTAGGCCGTGGCTTGGATATTTGGCAACGAACAGGAGGATGGTTTGATATAAACGAGTATGTGCAGGAGAAAAGGTTGTGCAAGAGTTGTGAGGTGACGTTTATAAAAAATCAAAAACAATAAATTAATATAGTTTAAATGACTGGAGCCGCAACATTCGATCTTGATATTATTAATAGCTCGGTAAATGATCTTAAATTAAAAAATTATGTTTTAGTTAAAGAATTAATAGAGGGAGTAGAGAGGAAAACCTTTTCCTCCTTGAATGGCGCAGCAGGAGTTTACGTTTTTTGGTGGGTTGGCGATACGACTAATCTTTCGGAGGCAATTGATAAACAGCCCTATAAATTAAAAGGTCCTGTCAACCGGGATGATTTAATTACTGTGAAGATCTGTCAGGACTGGCTGCGGGCAGCAACTTGTGATAATAAAATATGCCTGTATGTTGGTAAATCCACTAATCTAAAAAATCGTATATCTAATCATTTGCGGTACACGGTTAAAGATATCTGGGTAGATGCTGAAAATAACTGTAAAACCGCAGCACCTTTCTCGTTTGAGAAAAAACCGAATACGGTAAGCCAGTTAAGAATTGGACTTGAAAGAATTTTTCAAGATCATTCTGTTGGGTATATTAAAAATCATGTTGCCATCAGTTGGCTTTCCCTGCCCGATACAGATGATTCAAACAATGCTATTAATCGATTTTACATTGAGGATAAAATGGTAAGTGATTTATTTCCGATTTTTAATGTAGATGTGGAGAGGTAAACGGATGATTAAATGAAAGAAAATTTACAAGGTCTCAACCTAAATTTAGATTCCAATAGTGATCAGGAAATTAAAGTAAAAGAAAATGCTCTAGCCTCAATTCCTGATCAATGGGAATTGATTTTTGGCCATCATCCCACTGAAAAATTTCAAAGCGTTTAACCTCAATATTGCTTAATTTATAGCTATCTCCATTTTCTTCAATATCGATGTGGGTATATACATCGTTTATAGGAGTAGCTTCTTCTACTGATTCTCTGATAAAAGAGAGGATTTGTTCAATATAGGATTTATCTTCCATTTCCATACCACTCCACTCCCCGTAGGTACTGTAGTCCTCTACACTTTCAAAATCTACTTCCACTTTATTGACCATCCAGATACAGTCCAAAAAATGAATAAATAACTGGAGATTAAGATGCTTCTCCAAATCCGGATAATCAAAGTTAAATTCTGACTCCCATCCATTCCCCAACCAAAATTTGACTTTTAATTCACCTAAGACCTCCTTCTGACAAAGGTAATCTATGAGATCGTGAGTGTTTTCAAATTTTATAATTGCCATATTTTTTAAAATTAATGTTTTCGAATTTTTTGAGTTATCTTGATTTTAGTTCCTGCTATTAATTGTATTCTGGCTTTAATTTGTTCGTGTCCAATTCAAACCCTTCATCTTCTTTAAAATTATATAATTTATAAACATAAATCTCTTCATCTTCAAAAGTTTCGAATTCGAAATCATCTGCACTATATATGACCAACGTAAAAGCTGATGCAGGTGGCGAGATGCTAGAGGTCCATAGTCCAAAAACATATTGCAAATGCTCCTGCAATTCGGGATAATATTTTAAGTATATGTGAGGGACCAATGTACCAAAATCGGGTTCAAAATCGATTTCCAGTTTACCCAATACATCTTTCCTGCATAAAAAGTTAATAAGATCTTCCGCATTTTCAAACTTTATTGTAGCCATATATGTCGAAAATTTTACTTTAGTTTCCAAAAAAAGAAGTGTAGCAGAATATGATATTACTTAGCTTTTAAAAATCTTCCGAAGTTCCTTTATATCTTCAAGTAATTGCGGGTATTCTTCTTCCAACACATACTATCCTGTACTAAAGCCATACTTTTCCCTCAAAATTTCTACTTCTGAACCCTCTGTAAATATTCTCCTCTTATACTCCCCATTTTCGAAGTAAGTAGATTCTTCTATTTCTCTATCTCTTAAATCAAGCCCTGAGAAAACAGGTGTATCTAGTCCCCGGAACCATCCCGAAGCTATTATCTCTTCATGTTTTTCCTTATAGATTTTATGAAATTCGGCTCCGAAATAATCTTCAAATGATTCGGGATCCTGATAAAATATATATTCACAAAAAAAGAGATTTACCAGATTCTCTGCATATTCATCACTGTCCACCAACTCCTGCCAGTCTTTAAAACTTTCGAATTGCGGATGAGAATTGTTCATATCTTCAGGATAGGCGGATCCTATGTAGACATACCTTTGGAATTCCTCTGAGGGATCTTCCCTGTACAATATCTTCTCTGTTTCTTCCATTTACGTTCTAATTAAATGGCAAATTTCCTTTTTCAAAAATTAATTCCCGGATCCAGGTTTTCTGAATTCTCTTCTAACATATAGGTTTTATCGTCAAAAACAATAACCACCCGATTCTGATCCAGAGATTTCATCAAAATTTCTACAAGCTTTAAAATCCCTTCTCGTAGTACAGATTCTTTTTTGGGAAATTTTGGATACTGAATAAAGCTTATTTCAATAGAAGGCTCGTCCTGTCCTGAAAACACAATATCGCAATGAGAAATTTTTGTGCTCAACTGAATGTCTAATTCCTTATGAACCTGTGCCTGGGCAGCCACCAATTTCAACTTGAATTCCCTTAAAGGGATCAATTCCTCGCGGTATCCTCTTTTCAACCCAAAAGTGGCTACTGCTCTAAAGGTTTTAGATTTTATAATATTCATGGAAAATAAAGGCTAAGTGATTCTAATATTTAGCTGAATAAGTTATTAATAATTAAGAAGCAATAAAACCGCCTGATTTTTGCCAGAAAAAATAACTTTTTATATATTTGAGAATCATTACGAATCTCTTAATAGAGATAGCAACCAGCGATAACAAGCAACGGTGCTTTAACAATGAGCCTTATCAAAGGAAATAAAATGTTACTTCCAGTATTTTTGTAAGCTCCTGCGTAATGATGTTTTATTAACATCAATACTATCTTATGCTTAAACCTGATCATTTCTGCAAATTTCTTAACAGCCTTGTTAAAGAATACCATTTTGTAATTATATCCACACATCCAGCTTCTAAAGAAAGAAAAGAAGCAGGAAAAATTTATGAATTAATCCCGAAATATGTTCAAGACTATTCTAATGAAGCTTTAAACTTAAATAAACTGGCACCTCAAACACTACATTTTCTCAAGCTAAGAGGATTAAAGGTTCCAACCAAAAGAGTTTGGAAGAACTCATTGGAAAAATAAAAGGAGGTGAATAGGACGACCTAAAGTTTGGGATGATAGGCGGCTTTAAAAAAGGAAAGTTAAAACAAATTATTTCTCATGAGATATCTAAAATTTAAAATGTTGGCAGGGGGATATCCTAATTTTCGATTTCCATCTGGTCTAATAGAAGAAGTTGATTTGCAGGACTTTTGTAATAAAGAAGAAGAAAGATTGGCTTTGTCTGTGGAAACACAATTTGAAACATACCCATCTAATATTCCAATGGAAAGTCTGGAAGGGCATGAAATAGCAGTCTTAAGTAAATCTCAACTTTCAGGATGCCAATTTGTATTAAGGTTTATCAGAATAACTAATGGTAAAAGAGTTAAGACTTTCGAAATCAAAAGTGATGAGCATTTTTTGAAACAAGGGAACCCGAAAGTTTACAATATAACTGAAAATGAAGACATTAAACCTCAGGATAAAATCCCTAAATTCTATCTGTATGAAATTTGGAACTACCTGGAACAATTAGATATCCTATACAGAGGAGAATCCTTGGCAAAAGTGTACCATGAAGTAACCTCGCATGCTTATAGTTCCTTCTTAATAGAATGTTATAAAGAAAGGAGCCTTGACTGGATAAGCTTTTTAGGCATATCTCAATCAGAAAAAATTCTGGAGCTTTACCGTCTTTTAGATATAAGCAGAAGAAGCTTAGGTCTTGAGTTAGATAGACTGCCGATTTCCCTGGAAAGAGAGCTTAAAATGTTCCGGGATATCCGTAATCCTTTAAAAAAAAGAATAAAAAGAAATTATGAAAACCCTGAAGATGAAGATATACGCTTACTTTCAGATATAGGCTTATGTATCTATTATAATAATCACATCAATATTAACTCGCTTGAATCGGAAATAATACAGCGAGAAGTTCTGGAAGAATTTAAAAATCGAGGATATTATATTAGGAATGAGCACCTTTTAATGAATCATGCCAATCCAATTGAAATAAATTGGATTCCTGGAATTCCAAGTGTGAATACAATCAGGAAAGTTGTTTACAGAACAGCAAAAGATATTGCCCCTTTTGAAACTGGACTTGTCAATTCTCAATTGCAGTACGAGGGTTATTACGGAATATTTGAAAGCCTTACTGATATTGAACTTGTGAGCAAACTTAATAAGCAGGTTGGAATAAAATATTGGGGAATGGGTAGGGCATCAATCATCCGGGCTCTTAGGAAACAACTTGAAAAGCGTGGCATTGATACCTCATCAATCTCTGGAGAAAAAACTTTTTCCCTAAAATATTGTGTAGTACTTGACAATAAAAAACTGGTTCGTCTGGGAGAGATTCCGGAGAACCGATTGATGTTAATTCTAAAGGCATACCTGCGAAAGTGCTATCCCGATTGTAAGTTAGGAGAGCTGAGGATTATCAACTATGATCTGGATAAATTACAGTTTACTGTATCAGTGCATAACACGCTCTATGAGATTCCGATAAATGATCTTTTGAAAAAGAAGAGAGAAATGAAAGCTCTATAAAGACAAGATCAGCATTAGATTATAAGCAATTGAACGTTGTAAATAATAACAAAAAGACTATGAAACAAGAATTAATAAATGCCTATTACCATACATCTTATAATATCTTCGAACCTCCTATAAGTATAAAGATAGGTCAACAAAATCCTCAATTAGATATTTTATTAAAAAACCATCATCAATCTTGTTGGGCCTATGTTACAGCTTACAATCCTTTTTCAGAATTACTGCCCGATGAAGAAAATGAAGAACGCCATTGCCTTTTAAAAGATAAATTGAATGAATATCCTTTTTTGGAAGGTGAAGGTGTGGGATTAGACCCCTCCTGGAATCCCGAAAAAAGTCTCCTGATCCTGGGGATTTCTGAAACAGATGCGGTAAAGTTGGGGGAATATTTTCAGCAAAATGCAATTGTGGTGGGCAGAAGAAAGGGTCAGGCCCGATTGGTACTATTGAAATAGAAGAGGATGATTCGTAATTATATTTAATTCTAGTTTCCTCTGTAAAAATTACAGAAAAGACGGTTACCATTCAAGGTAAGATCTATTAATAATAAATAAAAGAAAATTAAGACTATGGCTATTATCAAATTTGAGAATTCAAAAGACCTTATCAATTACTTGTGCAAAGAGGATGTCCTGGGGATATTAAAAGTTTCATTTACTTCCGAATGGAGCTCTGAACTTACGCCATCATTTAATTTTTATTATTCAGATTTAGATGAACATTTATCTAATATCTTTTCTCAATGGCTACAAGAAACAAGAAGTGCTCCCTCGGAAATACATTTAGTATTTACTAATGCAGAGGATTTTTCAATTGAGGCGGTAGAAAATTTTGAGTATAATGAGACAGAAAAAAAATATGCGAAGGAAATAATAATATATGATGCTCTGGGTTCGATTCTGGATGAAGAATTGGAGTTGCAATTTGAAAATGCTCATATAGAAATAGAGGGACCAGATTTTAACCTAAAAAACCTAAAAATCAAAAGATTTGAAATTAAAGAAAATGAACATAAAAACAAGGAAGTTTCCTTGGAACAAGTTGATGAAAGAATTCGAAATCTTGTACTAACTGAAATTTTAGAAACCATTAATAAATATTTGGTTAAAGGAAATCATACCATTGAATGCATTGAGCATTTTCAAATGACATTAGATACAAATTATGATGAATTCGATATTACCATACTAGGAAGCCCGAATATTAGTGGCCTCTATGATTTCGAAGATGGGGAAAGTTTTGTTCTTGATACAGAACTTTTACAACCAGAAGACATATAAAATAACAGTATAAATCAGATCATAAAAGGTATTTCCCGCCAAATATAAAATCAATATCAAGAATTCGCTTTTTGAAAAGAATATTAACCGAGAGAAATTTCCACGGTTGTTTAGGTATTTGGATATGTAGTAAAAATAAAGCTTCCCGTAAGGCTTTGATGGATAATAGAACTGCAAACATTTACGTAATCATAAAAAGATCAAGATGAAAGAATTTAATGAAAACAATACAAAGAAAAAAAGTGATTTCCCACCCGGATATGGCAAGTTTCCTTATGTGGTTGGGAAGATGGGCTATGCCAGGTATTTACAAATCCCCATTCACAGGACCTCAAAGGCAGACGATTCCTCCTTGAAGGGAATATTTATTTCCGAAAAAGAGCAGCCAGATCTTAAGATGAAAAGTGAACATAACCTGGATGCCCTAATGCAGGTTCGTAAACTGCACTATGAAAAAAGTGAGATTTATATGCCAATGTGCCTTGTTGAAGGTCCGGAAGATGCTATCTACGTTGATGAGCAGGGGAATGCTTCAGGGAATTCTTCTATTCCTAAGGGAGGAGTTTTATTAACTGCTACCCATGAGATCATTTCCATGTATGGGCTGCACTATTACATGCCTAATGTCCGATCCTGATCCATTTTCTAACTCCTCTTATTTGGAAATTCAAAAACCAATTGTGAAAGGCTTTCAAGAATTAAAGAAAGTAACTGAAGAGTTAGGTTCCAGAACCAGGCAATTGGGATGGAAACAGCGAAATGTTTTAATTGATCACGTTTACTCCGACTATCAAAAACATCATCAATTAGAGTTTGCCCGAAAAGAGTGGGAGGAGGTGTCCTGGGAATATAAAGTTCACCTCATACTGTATGAACTAATGCGGGAATACAGAGACATCTATGGTTATTTTCCTGAGTATGTGGAAATGTTCAGTCAAATAGATGGAATTATTGATCTGGCAGGTAAGCAGGATGAATTTGAAATCGCACAAATTCTTTTGAAATGGAAAAAAAAGCTTTCACAAAAAAATGATTGTATATGATAGGTTCAATTATAGGTGACATAGTAGGCTCAGTTTTCGAACACAAAAATATCAAGACCACAGACTTTAGGTTGTTCAATTTTGGTGCCCGGTTTACAGATGATACGGTACTTACAATAGCAATAGCCGATGCTATTCTTAATGATCTCCCATATGGTATCTCATTACGAAAGTGGGGTCAAAAATATCCGGGAAGAGGCTATGGGAACCAGTTTGGTACCTGGTTGCATTCAGAAGATATAAGTCCATATAAAAGTTGGGGCAATGGTTCTGCCATGAGAGTAAGTCCCATAGGTTTTGCCTTTAACGATATGGAGAAGGTTTTAGAGGAAGCCAAAAGATCTGCGGAGGTCTCACATAACCACCCGGAGGGAATCAAAGGAGCTCAGGCTATAGCTGCAGCTGTTTTTCTTGCACGAAGCGGCAGTTCTAAATCTCAAATCCGGAATTTTATAACTAATAGATTTGACTATGACCTGAACAGAACTGTTGAGGAGATCCGTCCAGGTTACAAGTTTGATATCAGTTGTCAAGGCTCGGTTCCCGAATCCATTATCTGTTTTTTGGATAGCAGTGATTATGAGAATTGTATTCGTTTATCAATTTCCATTGGGGGAGATAGTGATACAATTGCTTGTATGGCTGGAGGGATCGCCCAAGCCTACTATAAATCTATAGGACCTGAAATAGTTGCTTCTGCTAGAGAAAGATTACCTGATGAGATGATCACTGTTATTGATAAATATCAAAGTTTATATATTAACTGATTTAAAATCTGAAAGCTTGCAGGAATGGGTAAAAGAAAAAATGGTTATGGGATTTACATATTAATATTGGCCTTGGTTATAGTATTCCTTATGGCTATTGATGGTTCCTTGGGATTTTTACTATCCATAATTTCTATTCCCATTGGATTGATTGCTATGATCAGTCATTTCTCTCCTGATAAAAATAAAAACATCATGGATGGAGAGACGGAAAAACTCAATAACGAAAGATCTGAAAAAATAAAAGGAACTTTTAAATCCCAGCCGTTCAAATATCATAAGAGGGAATTGGTGGGGCGAATCGAAGGGGCAACTTTGCCTGATGAAATAAAAAAAATCTCGGATTTAACATTCTTGCAGCTCAGTACCATCAAACCAATCGAAATTTCTGATTTTTTAAATCAGAATCCTAATATTAGGTACCTCAGTCTGCAGGGCCCCTTCTGGTTTAAAAATAATGTTAAACTAACTCTGTTTCACCTCACAATAAAATCTAACGATAATATTTATACCATCATCAGGCAGTTTTCCCATCTTCACCAGTTACAATTATTAGAACTTCATTGCAAAAATATACTATTGGAAGAAATACTGCAGTTTTGTAGGTCAATAAAAACCTTGGTCTTACGAGTAGATATGGCTCAAATTCCTCAGGAAATATTTAATCTGCCGCAATTGGAGTACCTGAACATCTCACATAATAAAATTAGAAAAATATCAGAAAAAGATGTTCTGTCCTATAGTTCCCTAAGAACAAAACCTCTCGATATAAACCTATCATACAATAAACTTAAAAAGGTTCCGATCTCTCTTTTAAGACTAAATTCACGCATTAAACTAAATTTAAAGGAGAATCCTATTACAACCAGCCATTTAAAAAGGCTATACAAAAATTATAAAGATCAAATATATTTAAGTTATGATCAGGAGAGAATTGCGACCCGTACTTTTCATCCCCAGACCTGGTTTGCTTTGAAAGTTCTTTTATCCCTCATACTGGTCTTATTCCCTGTTATTGTCTTTGGAAGTTTTGTAGGTTCAGTTCTTATTGGTATCGTTGTTTGGTCTGCATGGAGTGTCTAAAACTTAACACACCTGAATTTCGATAAGAGAAAATTAAGCAGCTATAGTAGTCTTATTATTATTTTTATTATAACCGAGTTGTTGTTCACCTATTTCCGTAGAAGGGTCTTCTGACTCCTATTTCTTCAAAAATTTTTCTTGGCAAGGGTTACCTTTTCTTTCTAGTGCTATAAATGGTTAAACAAACAATAACCAATTTAATTATTAGCATTATGGAAACACCAGCAAAAGATCTTTCGATCGTACCCCCTGCATTTCAGGAAGAAACCTCTTCTACAAAAAGAATAGAAAAAATTAGAAGCTTCGCGAATTATGCCCTTCAAAAAGCAGGGTTAAATAACGGAGACGCTACTTCAATGAAGACCTTCCTGAAATGGATCAAGGACGGATATATCGTTGATGAAGCATATAATGAAAAGGAGCATGAGACCCATAAGTGGAAGATCCAGGTTCTTATTTCGGAAAAGAAAGAGGAAAGGGAAAAACTGGAATGTGAAAAAAAGACGATTCAGGATGTCCGTCTCAAAGATGGACAACAGAAAGTAGAGGATTATGAGGAGGAAATTCAACAAACCAAATTAGATCTTGAACAAAACAAGATCAACACCGGTTACAGTAGCATTAAATTCTTTACTTATGTTTCTCTGGTAATCCTGCTTTCGGTTTACCTCATCCTCTTCTACGCATCCGCCATTTATGCTTCCTTTTTTCGGAATGCCGGCACCCTTATTCAGACTGCCGGAGATGACATAGTACTCTATTTAGATAATATCTTTGATGTACAGGGCATTTTTCAAGCTTCCCCAGCCTTGCTATTTGTATACCTCGGAGCATTCCTGTTTTTTGCCATTGGCCTGGTTCCCCACACTATGGGAGGAAAATACAAAAGTCTGAAGATCGGGGCTGCAGTACTGGGAGCGCTCATCGTGGATTCTCTGCTCGCCTATAAGATCGACTCCGGAATTCATGAATTGAAAGTTATGGCGGGTATTGCCGATGAAGAATGGAATTTCTTAACCAGCGTAAACTTCTATTTGGTCCTGGCTTTTGGCTTCGTGGCTTATCTGGTATGGGGTTATATGTTCGATCTGATGCTAAAGGAGAAAAATAAAAAGAATGCAGAGATCTGTGCCGCTTTGGTTATTAAGGACCTCAAGACCAAGATCAGAAAGCAGAAGGATCTTATTGCTGATCTAAAAGCCACAGTGCTTGACCTGGAATCCCGAGTTAAAATGCTTGAGGAGAAAATGGAGGAGCTTAAAAAAGAACTGGATAAAGCCATGCTCAATCCCGATCTGTTGTCTCAAAATCTTACCAGTTTCTATATGGGATGGAGACAATTCCTGAACGGTTCCCCCGACTTTGATTCTAAAAAGGATGAGTGTGAAAAGGTGTATAACGACTTCATGGAAACCCACTTTAAGAAGATACCATCCCTCAATTAATCCTACGCCACTTTATTAATTATTAAACTCATAACTCATGAAAAATATAATATTTCTAACATTTTTATCTGTGCTAATTTTTAGCCTTAGTATTTCCAAAACATATGCGGAAGATGACTCCAACAGTAAACCTGTAAACTATACGGTTGTCCTGGATTTGAGTGATAGGGTTTTAAATGACAATCAGTTGCAGAAGGATTTTACCCTCATCCGTAAAATATTCAAGGAATTTGAAACAAAAGCCCGACGAGGGTTAATATTGACATCCAAAGACCGGTTTGCTGTCAAGATCATACCCCAGAAGGGAAGTCCGCTGAACATAGCTTCTTTTGAAGATAAGCTTCAGCTCAATCTTGATGAGGTCCCGGTGCAGAATAAGAACAAAAGAATGGAAGAGTTTGTTACTTCCTTTGAAAAGGTGCTGGACCGTCTTGAGAAACAGTCTCTAATTGGAAAAGATCCGAATGACTTTTTTGGAGTGGACATCTGGGCCTATTTAAACGACAATGCTGATAGCTTCAGCAAATCCGGATACAGGAACTTAGTCATGATAGCCACAGATGGATATTTCGATTTTGAAAGTCGGTCCCACGTTATGAGAACAGGGAACAGGTATACCAGCACTCAGTTTATGGCAGAATTAACTAATTACGACTGGAAAGAAAAAGCTGAAGCCAAAGACTATGGCTTGATCCCCATCAAATTAAAGGCAGACATTGAGTGGGTGATCTCCGGAATCTCCAGCAAGGATGACCAGGATATCCTTCAAAATAAAAAGATCATTTACATCTGGGAAAAATGGTTGCGGGAATCGGGTGCGAATAAATACCACTTCATCCTTAATAATTCCAGTAGTCAGATGGCATCCAAACTATTAGCTGTTCTGTAATTGTTGTTGTTTGTTTTGAGGCTGCCTCTCTTTGTAGGGGAGGGGGGTGGTCTCTTTTTTAAAAACTTTAAAATTTTATCATGAAAACGATCTATCTAACCATTTCATTAATAAGTCAAACTGTGACTTCTGTTTTTGCACAGGATCAGGGCATCACCATACTGGATAAGTTCATTATCCTTGATGCCACTGAGAATGGGGTGGATATAACGCCCCAACTTTTAGAAAATGAAGCCTTTATTTCCTTCTTTGAACTAGCTGATGAGGATCATATCTACTTCGCGAATGTTTGGACAGTGGCCGAAAGTAAGAGCCATGGTGTGGTCTATAACGCTGAATTCAAAGATTTTGAAGAGACGGAGGAAACATATGCACAGCAAAAGATCACTTTCACCTGGAAATATCAGAACTCTTATGACGGAATTTCCGGGACTGCAAAGGTTAAGATCACTAAAATATACAAGCCTCAGGGAATTTATTTCGAGGCGGTAATTGTTCCAGAGGATCTTGATCTACTGGTATACTCTCGATCTGGCTGTTTATGATCAATAGCAGTCTGTGTTGAATTACACCCAATCTTTTCAAATAATTAACCTTAAACATAAAAAAATGAAAACAAGACACCAGGTTCACAATTTAATTATCCTTGATGAGAGCGGCTCCATGTTCAGCATCAAAGATCAGAACATCCGCGGATTCAATGAAATTGTTCAGACAATAAAAGGCGTTGAAAACAAATATCCTGAGCAGGAACATTTTATATCTTTTTTGACCTTTAATGGCTTAGGTATAACAGAACATCTGTTCAACCAGGCAGTAAAGAATTTAAAGCAGATCGATAACGAATGTTATAGACCAGGAGCTAGTACCCCTCTCTATGATGCCATTGGTTTTGGAGTATCTAAACTAGAGAAAATCATAGGCAATAAAACAGATTCGAATGTTCTGGTTACGGTCTTTACTGATGGAGAAGAAAATGCCTCCAGGGAATATAGACGGGAGGTTATTAAGAAAAAAATTAAGGAGCTTAAGTGTCGAAATTGGACTTTCACTTATACCGGAACAGATCATGACGTTTACGCGGCTGCCGGTGCCCTCTCGATCAACAATGTGGTGCAGTTCACAAAGAACGAAGCTGACATGGAAAAGATGTTCCTGAATGAAAGAGAGGCGAGAATGAATTACAGTGCATACATCAGATCTGGAAAAGATATCGGGGAAGGATTCTACAAAAAAGGTCTAAATTAGTAATATGGCTGGTCTAAAGATGTGCCAGTTTCTTTAGACCAGTATTTTCTAATAAAGATGCTATTATCATTTCACTAAAATTAATATATATACAATGGAAATTACTTCTAAGGATATTCAAGACTTGTTAAAGTTTGATGTGACAGCCGAATAGAGACATGACCAATTACTTAAATTTAAAAACCGGGAATATCTAAAAGGGCAACATTGGAGAACATGGGAAAAATGGGCAGATTATCTTTCAGACTATGAACTCATTTCTGTTTACAAAGCATTAGTAACATTGGAAAGAGAGTTAAGATGGATTGGTGGGTCTGCTGCAGGAGCAATCTGGTTATATAGAATCATTAGGCAAAGAAGGCTAGATGATGACTATTCACTTGCCGATTATGGACTTCGCCAAAGCAATAATCCTTACGTGTCATTTGGGAGTTCTTATCATGGAGAGCGAAATATTCAGGGCTATTTTCTCCATCAGAAAGAAAGAGCCAGGAGGAGAGTCCTAAAGTTAGAAGAAGATAAAGCATTCGGGGAGAGGGTTCAAGATCGAAAAAAAAAAAGACGATCTGCTGCAATTGCAGAATTGAGGAAACTTTCTTTTGAAGAGGGAGGGTCAGTAAGAGCCAAATATCTTGAAGAATATAAATCTGCAACAAATCAGCAACGTCTGGCGCTGATAGCAGTGGATGAAAAATATCCGCCAGAATATTATCCTCCCGAATGGATCCACCTTATTGGGGATCAAATTCAAGACTTACCAGTTGATCTTGTAAAAAAGCTTTACGACAAATTATCGACTAAGACAAAAGGAGAATGGAGGAGATTCTCTCAAAAACTTCAAAAGATTGAGGAGGTTCAATAGAAAGAAAAATTGAACAAAAGAATTTTCAGAAAAAATTTTCTCAACATGTTCGATGTTCATGCTGAGATTTCGACCTAACGTTGTAAGATTTTACCATTTTAAATGAATTGATAATCAAGTAATTGCATTTTATTTATCGAAATAATCCAGAAAAAAACAAAAATGTTATAGATCGGAGGGTTACCTTTTAAATGCTAATCTATTAATAGGTGTAAACAAATAACAATAATATTTAAAACACCAAATCATGAAAAATTTACTATTTATTGCAGCCTTTTTATTAACCGGATACTTCGGATTCTCTCAACAAGTATATGTCAATGGTTATACAAAAAGTAATGGGACATATGTTCAAGGGCATTATAGAACGGCACCAAATAATACGGTCAATGACAATTGGAGTACTAGAGGGAATGTCAATCCATATACTGGAAAGTCAGGATACAAGCCAAGAGAAAACTCTTACACACCACCTAAGACGGATACCTATAATACCTATTCAACTCCCAAGAAAAAGACCTTTACTCCGACATCAAATTATTACAGAACTCCAACATATAACACAAACTCATTTAATTCTACCGTCAGGTCAACATATAATCCGATTAAGACTTCCTTTAGCTGGTAGAACTTATTTTTAGCCTAAGCTCAAAGAATAAAACTTTGAGCTTTTTTGCTCTTTAATTATTGATGATTAAGGTTAAACAAGAAAACAATTTTGTTTAATTTGTGGCGCATAAGTAATTGTCCCACTATATGACAGCTAAACAAAACCTTCTACAAATTTCAGACCTAGAACTACTTCAATTAATTAAAAAGGATCCCGATTACATCAGTGTCGTATATAAGAAGACCAGAGATTACTCTCTGCGTCTCCTATACAAAATGAGTGCGGGTAGTGATGTTCGTCAGGAGGAGCTTCAAGAGATATATCAGGAAGCAGTAATTGTCCTTTACGAAAAGATAATTCATGAAGATTTTGAGCTGATCAATAATTCTTCTATTCAGACTTATCTCAATTCAGTCTGTAGATATAAGCTACTGGATCTTTTTAAAAAGTCCGGCAAGAGATCTACAATTGAGGAAGGCAGCTTAATAGAGGACCTCAAGGTTGATCCCTCCGTTGATGATGAGCTTCGGGAAATCGAGATCCAGGACGAGGTGCAACACAAGGTATTAAAAAAGTGTTTGCTCAAGATGGAAAAGGCAGGGGGGCATTGTTATGAGATCCTGGTTCTGTTTTGGTATCATTCTAAAAGTATTAGGGAACTGACTGAACATTTTGGGTATACAAATGAAGCCAATACTAAAGTTCAAAAATCCAAATGCCAGAAAAGACTGAAGAAAATGGCTTTTAAAGAGTTAAATGACTGAAATGAGAACAGCTACCGCTTTATTAAAGAACATTATTCTTCCAAGGTTTGAGAAAGATGCCAATTTCAAGGAGGTGAAGCCCAGTGATAGCTTCTGGGCCAAATTTACTTTAGATTTTCTGAATTACGAAAAAGATCCAAAACCTGTTTTTGCAGCAGTATACAGTCTTGAACTTGAGGATCCGGAAAAAATTATAGAAAAACTACCGACTGTTTACGAAAGCTGGTTAGAAGTACTGGCGGAGCTCCAAGTAAAGGGAAAAAGTTCAAAGGAATTTGATGAGCTTCACCTGAATGGTAACTCTACTTTTAATAAACATGTATCTTTCTTTAGAGAACTTAAGAATGCTGCTACTTATTTGGAGCGAAGAAGGATGATAAAGGAGATGCCGCTCGCTTATGCATCTCTTACTGACGAAATTTCTGATGATCACATACAGGCAGCTGTAAAGGAAAAAGGGCGGGAAGAGCTGCGAGCTAAATTCAAGATTTGGGATGAGGAAATGAATGAAAAGAAGGTTGAAATGATGTTCTCAGAATCTTCATTCAGTATGCCTTCCCCTAAAGAAAGGACAGAGAAAGGAACAATAGAACTTCCAAAAAGCTCTAGATCAAAGAACGGCAATTTCTCTTATAAATGGCTCTATGCTATTGCTGCTGTTCTGTTGATCGGGTTTTTTATATGGCAGCCAACACAGAAATCAAATGAGGAACTTTTCAATTCATATGCAGGGAGCCAACAAGTAATCTCTAAAATTGATTTTTCTGATCTCAGTGATGCTGAAAATGCAATTGTAACAAGAGGTGGGGAATACAGGCTCCCCGGCCTCACTCAACTTGAATCTGAAAATGCTCTGGAAGCAATAAATTATATTCGGCAGCAGGAATTTTATAAAGCTGAAAACATTCTTGAACAGCTTAACCCTGCAGAAAAGAATGCTGAAGTTCTGTTCTTTTTGGCTTTTGCACAGCTAAATACAGGGAAAATAGAACGGGCAATAGAGAACCTGGAACCCCTTTCACAAAAATCAAACTACATTTTTCAGGAAGAATCCCAATTCCAGCTCGCTTTGGGATACCTCGCACAGGATGATAAAGCAAGTGCAAAAAAGCTGCTTCGTAAACTGGAGGAGGAGCACGGTAAATATTCAGGGGAAGCTTCAGCGATTCTGAAGGATATGAAATGGTTTTAATTGATGAGCCGGGCATGAGAGAAAAAATCAGCAACTTCTTATTCTTTGCCGGTCTTGCCCTGGTTCTGTATTTGATCGTTAATGTAGTTCATCTTATTTGGTATATAGCCGATCCTGAAGGCTTCTGGGGGTTTGCTTATTTCACAGAACTGCTTAGGGTAGGTTTTCTTGTAGTTGTCATTTTCCTGTTTGCTCTTTTTCTCATCTTCGTCTTCTTTGGAATGCTCATTTCTTCCTTTAAAAATGGATTTAAAAGAGCAGATTTCTTCAAGCTGCTAGGGATGTTGGCTTGCGTCCTCATAATGCCATTTGTCAATTATCTTTATTCAAACGGAATCTCCCTTTACATAACAAAGAAGCTGGCTGACAAATATGAATATCTTGAGAGAACGGAGAATCTTGTGAATAGGGGAGAAATTCTCGAAGCCTGTAAATATGCTGAAAAAGCTTTCAACAAGGAGGTGAATAGAACCCCTATTTCCTCCTTTTTCTTTCTTTCAAAGTTATACTCAAATACAAGATTTGACAAAGCCCAGCGCCTTACCACCAGATATGGTGCTTTTATTAGTTATGCCCATTGTTTAAAGAATTCCGGCAGTTCAGGTCAGGCGGAAGAACTTTACAAGCAAGCAATTACTTTGTCCAATTCTGATCTTCTACAGGAACAGAAAGCTTCCTTCCTTTCTTTCCCGCTACTGGCCCTGGCTGAATTGAATCTGCAGAAAGGTGAATATTATAAAGCTGAGCAATATTTTGAAGAGCTTGAGGAATTACATGAGGGATTGGCAGTTGATGATATATATTATCAGATCAACGGACGAATGCTTTTTTCAGATCGTGCCTTAAGAGTGGGAGACTTTTCCAAGTCTGCCCGCATTAATATGGAAACCTTAAGAATGTACGAAAACAGTGGCTTAAACACAGATTCCCGTTATTATCTGGGATTATTACTCGTGGCTGCGCTTACTGAAATGCATATGAACAGATTTGAATCTGTACATGACCTTTAATAAGGGGCCAGGCAATTGCAGAAGATAAAAAAGACACTCCTCTTTATTCCGACTTCCTGATCGTAAAAGGGAATTTCTTAACGTGGGCGGCCGAAAATGATTATGATGCTTCTGTGTTAATACAAAGATCCTGGTGGGACAACATAAGGACTGTTTTTGAAGAGAAAAAGACATTAAAACTACAATTGCTTCAGGAGGCAGAAAAGTCATATTCAACAGCTTTGGGCGTAGTGATTGACAAAGCAGGAAAGGACAGCTATCAATATGTCTCGGTTCTCCGGCAGTTGGGAAATTACTATAACCAGATAGGAGACAATAAGAAAGCAGGAGAATTAATAGGGGAAGCACAAACGATTTTGAACCCTGTAAGGAGCGAGAACAAGGATCTTTATAATGATATTTTGTTGAGTTCCCTTGCATCCCGGAACGCAGTTGATGAGGAACTTCTAAATGAGATAGAAGACCAAATATTTGATCAAATTGCTTCTAATTTTATTTTTCTCACAGAAGAAGAAAAGGAAAGTTTCGTGTCTAAAACTGAAAAACGAATAATTTTCTTGAATAGTTATTATGTGAGGGAAAATGGTCCAGAGTTTGCAAAACGACTGTACAATAACATATTAGCGACAAAGCAGCTGGCTTTAAATAGCAATCAGCATTTACGGCGGTTCATCTCCGAAGCTCCAAAGAATATTCAAACAGAATATCATCAACTCTTGAAGAATAAAGAAGAGATCCTGTACACAACAAATGAAGAAAAATTAAGATCGTTAGGCTCAGAAATAACAAAACAGGAAAGGGATTTGAAATCGAAATTAGTGACAATGAATTCCTATTCCCCTTTTGAACCCAAGGGGGTAACGTGGGATCAGGTAAGAGATAGTTTAGAAACCACTGAAGTTGCCATAGAGATTATTAACCTTCCCTTAAAGCTATCTCATGATGATGGTGAAGAAGTGAACTACTTTGCACTTGTATTAAAGAAAGAGTCAGAATATCCCGAGTTGATTCATCTCTTCCGGGAAAAAGATCTTGAAGATTTTATGAATAAAGAAGGCAATGTCCAGGAGAGAATGGATGTGATGTACGGGTCTCAAAAAACAGAATTTTTAGACATAATATGGCAACCTCTTTCTCATGAATTAGTGGGCTCCTCGAATGTATACCTTTCAATCAGCGGTTTGCTTCATATGGTATCCTTTCCTGCTTTAATGCTTGATCAACCCTATGAAATTCACCTTCTCGGAAGCACTCGAGATTTAATCATTCCTACTCCTGCAGAGGGACCCGAAAAAGAGAACCGTATTGCCTTATTTGGAGATGCTGATTTTGAATCGATTGAACAGAGTGATGTCCGGAGTTTTTCTACAGTTGATAACAAGATCAAAAAAGGATTGGAATCAGGTCTCTTCAATGATCTGCAATACACCCGACAAGAAGTTGACACCATTGAAAGGATCTTTAATTCTGCAAATGGAATGGTTTCCAAGTGGGTCGGGAAAAAAGCCTCTGAAAAAACGTTTAGAGATTTAAACAAGGACAACTATGACATTATACATTTAGCTACTCACGGCTTCTACTTTAAGAAAAATAGCCCAGTGTTTTCAGCTACTTTTGATGTGATGAACCAAAATTTTTTAGAGGACAATTCAATGTTTAGAAGTGGCATATTATTGTCCCGTGATGATGTTCATGGAGCGGGTAAGAACAATGATGGGATCCTCACAGCTTATGAAATATCTAAAATGGATTTTAGCGGGCTCGATCTAATGGTGCTTTCTGCTTGTGAAACAGCTAGTGGGGACATATCCGGTGGGGAAGGAGTCTTTGGACTACAGCGTGCTTTAAAGCTGGCAGGGGTAAAGGATCAGATCGTCAGTCTGTGGCAGGTGCCGGATAAAGAGACTTCCATATTATTTAAGATCTTTTATGGAAACCTGATTAAAGGCCATTCCCCGTACCATTCATTAAGTATGGCCCAACATGAAATGGCCCGAAAATATTCTCCTTTTTACTGGGCAGGCTTTGTGCTCCTTGAGTAATTTTCCACCTTTGATGACCTAACAGTGAGAAATTTAAAGATCAACTATAATAAAATTCTCAAAATCTAGGTTACCTTTTCGATCTCGTTCTATAAATGGATGATCACCAATTATTCATGCCAAATGGAACAATACCTTTATTACCTTCTGTACCTTATTAGCCAAAACCCATTAGCAGCCTTTATCATTGGATGCTTGTTTCTCATGTGTTTGGTAGGATTTGTCCTGTTGGGACTAAGTTTGAAAAAATATATAATTCCGAAGAATAAAAACCTGGGAGGTGGTTCAAAAAAGGTATATAAGATCTTCCTGACAATAGGATTCTTATCTGTAATGATAGCCCTGTTTAGTGGATTCCTCGGAAAGCAATATTCAAGAAAAAGGATATTTTCAGTCAATTCAGCTTTTTTCACCGGAAAAGAGAATACATGGCTTTCTACTACTAAAAAAAGTTTCGGTATTGATATTTCCCATTACCAGGGTACAATAGATTGGGATGAGGTGAATTCTTCCTCACATCCTATAGAGTACGTTTTTGTCCGAGCAACAATGGGCTCCAATGGAAAGGATAGACAATTTAAGAGAAACTGGAAAGCAATTAAAGGAAGCGGTTATATCCGGGGAGCTTATCATTATTACCGGCTTAATGAAAATTCTGTTCTTCAATTCCAGAATTTTGCTCGCACTGTAAAATTTTCCACGGGTGATTTCGCTCCTGTCTTGGATATAGAAGAAGTGGGAAAGTACGGAAAGGAAAATCTTGTTGCAGGGGTTTTGAACTGGTTGAGACTTGCTGAAGAACTATACGGAGTCAGGCCGATAATTTATACCGGGAGCAATTTTTACCATCAGTTCCTTAAAGGGCACATTGAAGACTATCCTCTATGGATCGCTGCCTATTCTGGTTTTCATCCTTTGAAAGACGTCAATTGGTCTTTCCATCAGTTTAGTGACAAGATGAAGGTTAAAGGGATCAATTCTTTTGTTGATGGAAACTCTTTCAATGGAAGGGTTTCAGACCTCAAAAATCTTCGGATTAAATAATGTCTGCACCTTGGCTTCCTGTTCAAAATTATTGGAGCTTTTGTAGCCAATTTAGAAATATTAAAAATTGAAAATATATGTCCTTTAAAACATCTGTGCCTATCCTCTCTAAGGAAGAAACCAAGAAATTTATTAAACAGATAGATCTGGCCTGTAGGTTATTAGATGCACAGGTTTTGAAATGGGTAGTGGAAAAATTTGATCTCCATGAACTAGAGGATTCACCTGAGTTCCTGAAAGATGCAATAGATAAACTGGAGTTTTGGAAAAAGAAGGAATCATCAGTGCAAATAAAGACAGTTGGCAGCTTTGAAACAAAGTGCATAGCCTGCGTGTTCGGTAAAAAGGTTAATGGTTACCTGGTATCTTATTTTGAAGAAAAGCCGGACGGGTTTAAAGTACATTACGAACGACAATTCGCAGTAAACTTTCTTTTGAAAGAGGGGCAACTTACAGATATCGCCTGGTGCCATTCTTTTTTATACAAAGAAGAAATGGAACAGGTCCAAAAGTGAGGCAGAGGCTAAAAAATCGCAAGAGTAACTAATTTCAATTAACGGGCTTGTGAATGACTTAATTTTAACTGTAAATATAACTATATGAAAAAATTACGCTTTATCATATGGCTAATTTCTCTAGCCTGGTGCAATCTTCTGATTGCACAGGTTAGGATCTCCTCCTGGAATCTTCAGAATTTTGGGAAAACTAAGTCTGAAGCTGAAGTAAACTTTGTTGCTGATGTTTTAAGGGATTTTGATGTAGTAGCGCTACAGGAGATAGTTGCAGGTTATGGCGGTACACAGACCGTGGCAAAATTAGCCGATGCTCTAAACCGCAGAGGGGCTAAATGGGATTACCTGGTAAGCGAACCAACAGAGAGTACACCGTATGCATCGGAACGCTATGCTTTCCTATGGAAGACCTCAAAGGTAAAAAGGTTAAAAAAGGCCTGGTTGGAGCAAAATTTTGTTGATGAAATTGATCGTGAACCTTATTTAATCAGTCTTAGCTACAACGGAAAATCTTTTACTCTGGTTAATTTTCATGCCATTCCTAAGAAGAAACAGCCTGAAAAAGAAATAAAATACTTCAAATTCCTTCCTGAATTATATCCTGATAATAATCTGATATTCCTGGGCGACTTTAATGTTCCGCAGAGTCATACTGTTTTTAATCCGTTGAAGAAAATTGGATTCAGACCTGTGGTCCAAGGCGAAAAGACAACAATGAAAATGAATTGTGTAGAAGGTGAATGTTTGGCATCTGAGTATGATAATATCTTTTATAATTCGGATGAATTTGAAGTGCTAAGCTCCGGTGTAGTTCTATTTTATAAAAGTTTTCCTGATATGGTAACAGCCAGGAGAATTTCAGATCATATTCCTGTATGGGCAGAGTTAGATTTCCAGGAAGGAGGATAACTAAATAAGATATTGGTGAAAAGCTATAATAAAACTTCGTTATTCTTGTGATGTAACTTTCTTCAGTTAAAAAAAGGATGTTCTCCAATCTTCTGCGCTTTTTGCGACTCTCCTAATTTCAAATAGAGCATAAAAGATCTTTCGGTTTTGTGTCCGCTAATGGTCATTATATCCAGAGATGGAACTCCAGCCCGGTAAGCATTTGTGCAGAAGGATCTCCTTCCGGTGTGGGTGCAAATGAGTTCGTACTTCTTATATTTTTCTACTCTTGTCTGACCTCCCTTTGTTGTCGTTTTTTCAACCTCCTCGTCAATGCCAGCTATTCGCCCAATTTCTTTTAATGCATAGTTAATATGCTGATCAGGCATTCCCTTCGGGAGCTCACCGTCTCTTTTGTCTAATATTTCCTGCACAACGGGATGAATCGGAATGGATAAAGGTATCGAGGTCTTCTGAGAGTGTATTTGAAAATATCTTTTATTATCGAGGGTGAAGATGTTTTGTTTTTTCAACCTCTTAGCATCACTTATTCTGAGACCTGTGTAGGCACTGATCAAAAAAATATCCTTAGCCCTTTCTAATAAATCACCCGATAACTTCAAACCATTGTTCTTAATAATTGTTCTCTGTTGAGCTAAAGATTCCAGGTGGATTTTGTTTAGTTCTGTTTGATCAAGAAAAATGTTGTCAATTTCTGCAGTGGGTTTTTTAAAGAACTTTTTTGTGTATTCCCGATTATTATGGTAACCAAATTGCGATGCCGCCTCCATCATAGTCTTTAATATCTTAATATGAGTGCCGACATAAGATGTTGAATAATCCTGGGAATAAAGCCAGTCAAGGAAATCATAATAAAACTTTTTACTTATCTTTTGGTAACTTAGTTCATACTTCTCAGAAGCAAAACGCTTCATTAGTTTATAAGAATTCCTGTAGGCTTTAATTGTGCTGAGAGCTAAAGGTCTTCCTGTTGCGGGCAAAGGATTGACAGCATAGGTATTCATATACCAGTCGTAGAATGGTAGAAGTTCATAATGCTCCTGTTCATCCTCACTTCCTTTATTAAAAAACTTATCGCAGAATTTCTTTAAATGCCCATTCTTGACATCGATATTTTCTGTCACAGAAAGCCTCACAAATTCTTTCTCAAGCTCACTTTGTAATTCATTGAGTTTGTTGTTAATCACAGTCTTATTGGGTTCAGCAATTACATTCTTTACCCGGCTCTTCTGGTGATCCCAATTTTTTATATTTTCAATAGCCAGGCCAGTTGAGTATCGTAATCTTTTACCAGCTCCATAATTAAAGATGAGTTGAATCTTGGCTCCTTTTCCTTTTGAATCTCTTGGTTTAAAAACTGTGGTCATTTGTTCAAAATTCTATGTTCGAAAATTAGTTTAAAAAAGTGACACAGTTGGGAAAAGTGTGTCACTTTTTGTGTCACTTTTTCTTTCCGAAGTCCTCTTTTTAACAAATATCAGATCAGAGGTGTATCTTTTGAAATTCCTATGAATAGTGAGGTACAGCAAGGGATTAGACGGAAATTTAAAGAAATTAGGAGAAATAAGGAGAAATAAAATGTGGCCCAAGTGGGACCACTTTTAAATAGAAGCCTTGCAGCAATGCAGGGCTTTTTTTATTCCTTGGAGATGAATAGGGGGCGAAATAATTATGCTAAAAAATTTGGACACAGAAAACAGGGAGATCGCTATAGATAATTTTAATATTTCTTCAGAATAAACTTTTGGTATTCGATAAAATTCTTTTCTTTTACCCCCAACCAAAATTCTTTAACTTTCCAGTTAAAAATTTATATTATTCAACTTATTCCAAATAAATTTGGATTTTATAAAATATTGATTATCAGTTTTTAAAATATTTTTTGAAAATGAATGTTTTTAAACAATAAAAGTTGAAAACTAATTGCACAATAATTGCTTAAATACCTAAAAAGTAGGAATTTTAATACCTGAAAAACTCCGGAAAAGATTGAAAAAGTTGAATTTTCTTACCTTTAAAGGGAGTATATGGAAAAAAAAATTAAATTTACTGCTATTCACCTGATAATATTAACCTTATGCCGTTGAAAAAGTATAAGAACATTTTTCTTGTCTTTCTTTTTTCTTTGGGAATGGCATTGGCATGTTATGCTCAGGAACCACCGCCACCAGGTAAAGCTAGAGGTCACGGCCCTCCTTGCGATCCAGGAACTACACAAGGAAATCCACAGCGCCCCGGAATTCCCCCTCCGGTAGGGCTTTGTTTGCCTATAGACGACTATGTTTATTTATTAATGGCTGTAGGAGTTATGTATGGCTGTTATAAAATGAGAAAAATTGATATCTCAGGAGGATAACTCCGTGAGACGCTTCACGTATTTCCCTATAACGTCAAATTCAAGATTTACCTTATCTCCTTTTTTGAGGTTTTTAAAAGTGGTATGTTCAAAAGTAAAAGGAATGATCGCCACGCTAAATCCATTTCGTTTGGAATCTACTACAGTAAGGCTTACCCCATTTATGGTAATCGAACCTTTTTCAATGGTGATATTTTTTAATTCCGGGTCATATTCAAAACTAAAACGCCAGCTGCCATCTTCTTCAATCACCTCTGTGCACAAAGCTGTTTGATCAACATGGCCCTGCACAATATGCCCGTCAAGCCGATCTCCCAGTTTCATTCCTCGTTCCAGATTTACAGGGTCTGTTATTGTTAAATTGCCGAGGTTGGTTTTCTCCAGCGTCTCTTTTACAGCGGTGACAGTATATTCTGTAGCTGCTTTGGAAACTATTGTAAGGCAAACTCCGTTATGCGCGACGCTTTGATCTATTTTCAATTCTGGCGTCATTTCAGCCTTTATGCTAAAACTTAAATTTGAACCAGAGCCTTCAATTTTGGTAATAATTCCTATTTCTTCTATAATTCCCGTGAACATTGTTTTCTATAATGGTTACATTTGTGTGTAAAATTAAACAATATAGACGGGAATTTATGAAACATGCAGAAATGATCAAACTTGGTATTAGCATTGGAGACCTTAACGGAATAGGTAGCGAAATTGTGCTGAAAACTTTTGATGATTCACGAATGCTCGATTTCTGCACTCCTATCATCTTTGCCTCTTCCAAAATCATAAATTTCCTGAAAAAATATTATAAGCTTGATGTTCATTTTCAGGGAATTGATGATCCTTCCAAAGCAATTGATGGAAAAATAAATGTCATGAATCTTTGGAAGGAGAATGTAAATATCAATTTTGGGGAGGAAGACCCGAAAGTGGGCGAATATGCTTTTAAATCTTTAGAAGCAGCAACGAGCGCCTTAAAAGAAGATAAGATTGATGTGTTGGTTACCGCTCCTATCAATAAATCAACTATTCAATCTGAAAAATTTAATTTTCCTGGCCATACTGATTATCTGGCGAAAGAATTAAAAGGAGAGAGCCTGATGCTTATGATTACCGATAATCTCAAGGTTGGATTGTTAACCGATCATGTGGCACTTAAAGATATTGCCAAGGTGATCACTCCGGAACTGATCGAGAAAAAGATCAAAATCATTCAGCAAACGCTGAAGCAGGATTTCAGGGTGGAGAAACCCAGAATTGCCGTTTTGGGAATAAATCCTCATAGCGGAGATCACGGCGTTATTGGGAAAGAAGATGAAGAAGTTTTGAAACCCACACTTCAGAAGATTCGCGATAAAGGCGACCTGGTTTTCGGGCCGTATTCTGCCGATAGTTTCTTCGGAAGCAAAAATTATAAGAATTTTGATGCCGTGGTAGCTTCTTATCACGACCAGGGATTAATTCCTTTTAAGACTTTGTCTTTTGGCAGAGGAGTGAATTTTACCGCCGGCCTGAGCAAAGTGCGAACTTCTCCCGATCATGGAACGGCCTTTGAAATTGCAGGTAAGAATGAGGCAAATATCAGTTCATTCAAGGAAGCGGTTTTTAAAGCCATCGAGATTTATAAAGCACGTGAAGAATATACAGAACTGACCAAAAATCCGCTGAAAAAACAGGGAAAAAAGATATAAACAAAAATTGTTTATAATCAGAATATAATTCATTAATTTTTATATCTTTGCACCCGCCTTTCCGGGAACGGGGGCACTCAAAACTGATGAAGATGAGGAATTTAGGTGAGTTCACAATTCCTTTTAAGGGATTAAAACTTGGAAAACACCAGTTTGAGTATGAGTTAGATAACAAGTTCTTTGATCATTTTGAGTACGACGAATTCAATAGTTCTGATGTAAAGATCGACCTGTTGTTTGAAAAGAAATCCACCATGATGGAGCTTACTTTTCATGCTTCGGGAACAGTGAATATAAACTGCGATCTTACCAACGAGCCTTACGATCAGCCAATTGACAGCCAGCTGTTTTTGGTGATCAAATTCGGGGATGAATACAATAATGATGATGAAGATTTGCTCATTTTGCCACATGGTGAATTTGAAGTGAATATTCAGCAGTATATATATGAGTTGGTGGTACTTTCAGTGCCTGCCAAAAGAATTCATCCGGGAGTTGAAGACGGAACGCTGAAATCTGAAGTACTTGACAAACTGGAAGAACTTAGTTTGAAAAATCAGAAAAAGAAAAAAGAGGATGAAACAGATCCTCGCTGGGACAAATTAAAAAATTTACTAAACGAATAATAATAGGAAGCAATGGCACATCCAAAGAGAAAGACTTCTAAGACTAGAAGAGATAAAAGAAGAACCCATTATAAAGCTTCAGCTCCAAAAGTGGCTGTAGATTCTGTTACTGGTGAAGCTCATTTATACCACAGAGCTCACTGGCATGAGGGAAAACTTTATTATCGAGGTCAGGTATTGATCGATAATACGGAAGAAATCGAAGCCTAATCACCAAAGAGCTTCAATGAATTACAGGAACTCTCACATTGTGGGAGTTTTTTGTTTTTAGTTGAATAAGTCCTAAAAAGACCTTAATTTGCACGCCGGTTAGAATAAAATTTAGTAATTTTCTATGAATGTAGAATGCTTAAATGAACCGGAGGCTGGTGAATTAAATCCAATTTTATGAACAAAATCACAGCAGCGATAACGGCTGTGGGTGCTTATGTACCCGAAGATGTGTTAACCAACAAAATGTTGGAGAAAATGGTGGAGACAACAGATGAATGGATTACCACCAGAACTGGAATTAAAGAAAGAAGAATACTTAAAGACCCTACTAAAGGAACCTCTTACCTCGCTATCCAGGCCGCAAAAAAAATTCTTGAAAAAACAAACCTGGATCCCAAAGAAATTGACCTTGTGATAATGGCTACGGCAACGCCAGATATGCCTGTGGCGTCTACCGGGGTGTATGTGGCTACTGAAATTGGTGCGACCAATGCCTTTTCTTATGACCTTCAGGCCGCCTGCTCCAGCTTCCTTTACGGAATGTCTACGGCAGCTGCATATATTGAAGCTGGCAGATATAAGAAAGTACTGGTTATAGGTGCCGATAAAATGTCATCTATTATTGATTATACCGATCGGACCACCTGTATCATTTTTGGTGACGGGGCCGGAGCGGTCCTTATGGAACCCAATAATGAAGGTTATGGCTTGCAGGACGAGATCTTAAGAAGCGACTCTATTGGAAGGGAATCTTTAAAAATAGAAGCCGGAGGTTCTATCCTTCCGCCTACTGAAGAGACCGTAGCCAAAAAACTCCATTTCGTCAGGCAGGATGGAAAAACGGTTTTTAAATTTGCGGTATCCAACATGGCAGAAGTAAGTGAAGAGATCATGAAAAGGAATAATCTTACCAATGAAGATGTAGATTGGCTGGTGGCACATCAGGCTAACAAGCGCATCATCGATGCAACTGCGAACCGCATGAACCTTCACGACGAGAATAAGGTGCTCATGAACATTCAGCGATATGGGAATACCACTTCTGCAACCCTTCCGTTACTCTTAAGCGACTACGAAAAGAATTTTAAAAAAGGAGATAATTTAATATTTGCCTCTTTTGGAGGTGGCTTCACCTGGGGAGCTGCTTATCTCAAATGGGCCTATAACTCATAAACCAACACCAAACATTATGGATTTAAAGGAAATTCAGAATCTAATAAAATTTGTGGCCAAATCTGGCGCCAGCGAGGTGAAACTGGAAACAGGTGATGTAAAGATCACTATCAAAACAGGTTCAGACGACAAAGAGACTACCATTGTACAACAGGTACCGGTAGGAAATCAAATGCCTCAGCAGCAAATGCAACCTCAGCAGCAGCCCCAGCAGCAAGCTCCGGCTCCGCAACCGCAGGAAAATGCCCCGGCTAAAAATGAATCTTCAGGTTCAGGTGAAGACACCTCTAAATACATAACGGTAAAATCACCTATTATAGGTACTTTCTACAGAAAACCTTCACCAGATAAACCTACTTTCGTAGAAGTGGGAGATTCTGTAAAAGAAGGGGACGTGCTTTGCGTGATCGAAGCCATGAAACTTTTCAATGAAATTGAAAGCGAAGTTTCAGGTAAAATTGTGAAAGTACTTGTAGACGATTCTTCTCCTGTAGAGTTCGATCAGCCATTATTCCTGGTAGATCCGTCTTAAAAATTGCCCTTTTTTCTAACTGCAAGACCAATTTTTCGTCTTCAGAAATTAAAAGCAAATAGATATGTTTAAAAAAATATTGATTGCAAACAGAGGGGAAATTGCTTTAAGAGTAATTCGTACCTGCAAGGAAATGGGTATTAAGACTGTCGCAGTTTATTCTACCGCAGATGCGGAAAGCCTTCATGTGAGATTTGCCGATGAAGCTGTTTGTATAGGTCCTCCGCCCAGTAACCTTTCCTATCTTAAAATTTCGAATATTATTGCCGCGGCTGAAATTACCAATGCCGATGCAATCCATCCCGGTTATGGATTCCTTTCTGAAAATGCCAAATTTTCCAAGATCTGTGGAGAGCACGAAATAAAATTTATCGGTGCTTCTCCCGAAATGATCAGCAAAATGGGAGATAAGGCTACGGCTAAAGCAACCATGCGTGCCGCCGGAGTGCCTTGTGTTCCCGGTTCAGAAGGAATTATTAAAGATTTTAAAGAGTGCTTGAAACTGGCAAAAGAGATCGGATTTCCGGTCATGCTTAAAGCTACTGCCGGTGGTGGTGGTAAGGGAATGCGCGCTGTTTGGAAGGAAGAAGATCTTGAACCGGCCTGGGAATCGGCCAGAAAAGAAGCCGATGCCTCCTTTGGTAACGACGGGATGTATATGGAAAAGCTCATCGAAGAGCCACGCCATATCGAGATCCAGGTTGTTGGAGACAGCACCGGTAAAGCCTGTCACCTTTCTGAAAGAGATTGTTCTATCCAACGACGTCATCAAAAATTGACCGAGGAAACCCCATCGCCCTTCATGACCGATACGCTTCGTAAGAAAATGGGAGAGGCCGCTGTAAAAGCTGCCGAATTCATCAAATATGAAGGTGCGGGAACCGTGGAATTTCTGGTAGACAAACACCGCAATTTCTACTTTATGGAAATGAACACCCGTATCCAGGTGGAACATCCAATCACCGAGCAGGTGATCGATTATGACCTTATTCGCGAGCAGATACTTGTAGCCGCGGGTGTACCAATTTCAGGAAAGAACTATACCCCTCAGCTGCATTCCATCGAATGCCGAATCAATGCCGAGGATCCGTATCATAATTTCCGTCCGTCACCTGGGAAGATAACCAATTTGCATGCGCCGGGAGGTCACGGAGTAAGAATTGACACTCACGTTTATAGCGGGTATGTTATTCCGCCAAATTACGATTCGATGATCGCTAAACTAATCACCACGGCTCAAACCCGTGAAGAAGCGATCAATAAAATGAAACGTGCACTTGATGAATTTGTGATCGAAGGGATACAAACCACGATTCCTTTCCATAGACAACTCATGGATCATCCCGATTATATTGAAGGAAATTACACCACGAAGTTTATGGAAGATTTCAAAATGAAACCTAAGGAAGAAGAGGCTTAAAAATGCCAAATCTCTATTGATATAAACCTCACAGGCTTTAAATCTGTGGGGTTTTTTTGTACTTTCAACAAAATGTTTACAATGAATTTTTCTTTCTGGGAAACCGATTCCTGGTTTACAAATATTGATTTTTTAATTGTCGGGAGTGGTATTACCGGACTCAACTGTGCCTTAAGACTGAAAGAAAAAGAGCCCGACGCGAAAATTCTCATTCTCGAGAAAGGAATGTTGCCTGAAGGCGCCAGCACTAAAAATGCCGGATTTGCCTGTTTTGGCAGTCTTTCTGAGATCATCGACGATCTTAAAACACATTCTCCTGAAGAAGTTGTCAGTTTAATTAAGAAGCGAATTAACGGCCTTGAACTTCTGCTGAAGAATCTTGGCGATAAAACCATCGATTATCGTTCTTACGGCGGCTATGAGCTGTTTACAAGGGAAGATCAGGAATTATATGAAGAATGCCTTCAGAAAATGCCGGAAATCAACGAGATGCTTCGTCCAGTCTTCAGTGATGAGGTATTCAGTATTTCTGAAAACAAATTCAGATTTGAACAAATTCAGCAAAAACTGATCTTCAATAAATATGAAGGCCAGATAGACACTGGAAAAATGATGTGGGCCCTGGTAAAAAAAGCGATCGCTTCGGGAATTAAAATTCTTAATGGAGTAGAGGTGAAATCTTTTTCCGAAGAAGGCGAAAAAGTTCACATCAAAACTGAAAAATTTGAGCTTGTTTCAAAAAAACTCATTATCGCGACCAATGGTTTTGCTTCACGCCTTGGAATTGAAGAAGTAAAACCCGCCCGCGCCCAGGTATTGATCACTAAACCATTAGAAAAACTGCCATTTGAAGGTACCTTTCACCTCGATAAAGGCTATTATTATTTTAGAAATATTGGCAATAGAGTTCTGTTTGGTGGCGGAAGGAATCTGGATTTTAAAGCCGAAGAAACTGATGAAATGGGGCTGACCAATCTTATTCAAAACCGACTAAAAGAATTGCTGAAAAACACTATTCTGCCCAATACGAATTTTGAGATAGAACAATCCTGGAGCGGAATTATGGGAGTAGGTGAGCAGAAAAAACCTATTTTGAAAAAGCTTTCTCAAAATGTATACTGCGGAGTGCGCCTCGGCGGAATGGGAATAGCCATTGGAAGCCAGGTTGGGACAGATCTTGCAGATTTAGCAACGCAAGCATGATAAAAAGAATCCTTAGAATACTTCTTAAAATTATTGCCGGACTGTTTCTGTTCAGCATTTTTATGGTTCTTGTTTATAAATGGGTTCCCGTGCTTTTTACTCCTTTGATGGTTATCAGGTATTTTGAAAATCCGGACGAGGAAATTCAACATGACTGGGTTCCAATTGAAGATATTTCGAGGCATTTACAGTTGGCAGTGATCACCAGCGAAGATCAGAATTTTGTGAAACATCATGGCTTTGATTTTGAAGCCATCCAAAAGGCAATGGAAAACAATAAAAAAGGACGAAGGGTTCGCGGTGCTTCCACCATTTCTCAGCAAACCGCAAAAAATGTTTTTCTGTGGCCCGCGCGGAACTGGTTCAGGAAAGGCCTGGAAACCTATTTCACTTTTCTCATCGAAATGCTCTGGAGCAAAGAACGCATTCTCGAAGTTTACCTGAACAGCGTGGAAATGGGAAAAGGCGTTTTTGGAGCGGAGGCCGCGGCTCAATACTGGTTTCATAAAAGTGCTGAAAAACTTACGCCTTATGAAGCTGCTGCCATTGCCGCCGTCCTCCCAAATCCAAGGCGATATCGCGCCAATCCCGCTTCAAATTATATACAGCAACGCAAGAACTGGATCGTACGGCAGATGCAGTATTACGGTAAATTCAGTCTGGAATAATGGCAGAATCTGAAAAAGAAATATTGATAAATTCCTGTCGGGAGATCCTAAATGAAAGGCGTGAGGTCATTAAGAAAGCCATGGACGGCCTAAAAGAAGATTTGGAAAATGAAACTAAAAGCAGCGCAGGTGACAAATTTGAAACAGGGCGGGAAATGATCAATATCGAATGGAATA
The DNA here is from genome assembly GCF_003024155.1 of Christiangramia fulva. Taxonomy (NCBI): domain Bacteria; kingdom Pseudomonadati; phylum Bacteroidota; class Flavobacteriia; order Flavobacteriales; family Flavobacteriaceae; genus Christiangramia; species Christiangramia fulva. The sequence continues at coordinate 1,166,982 of NZ_CP028136.1, read as the reverse complement.
AACTTTCCATTCAGCTGAAGGAAAATGATCGTCTTCATCAAATTTTTAATCGCATAGATAACCAGAATTCTACCGAAGAGGTGAGGCTCGGAAGTATCGTGCGAACCAGCAACGCCAATTATTTTATTTCTGCGCCTATTGGAATCATTACCGCGGGCAGTGAGGCTTTTTTCGCCATTGGGATTAATTCTCCCGTAGCCCGACTCATGCTGGGTTTAAAGCAAGGAGAAGATTTCAGTTTTAATGGAAAAACATCAAAGATCCTTAAGATCGACTAACTCGCTGATGGACCAGTTTTTTATCAACAGCGATAGAAATTTCCATATTCTCATCTAAAGCATTTTCGTGCTGGATCAGGATCGAATCGGTATTCAGTTTAGCTTTGATAAGATAATCAGGCCCCTGAAAATAGCTTTTTTCAACAATTGCTTTTACAGCAGATTTTTTTACGATTTTCAACTCATGCGGGTAGAGCAAAACCCTTTTCCGGCTATCCTCGTCAGCTCTAAGATTGCGCAGCATGATATGATTCACATCTCCGAATAAAGATGCCACATATTTGTTCGGCGGATTCTGATACAGGTTCTCAGGAGAATCATCGGCATGGATTTTCCCATTTTTAAGCACCAGTGTCCTGTTGGCATAAGAAAGCGCGTCAGTGCTGTCATGAGTTGCCACGATACATGTGATATTTTTTTCCTTTAGGTATGCAAAAAGTTTTCGGCGAAGATTATTTTTTCTGAAATGATCGATGTGGCTGAAAGGCTCGTCGAGTAGCAAAACTTCCGGTTCCTTTGCAAGGGCACGAGCCAGGGCAATACGCTGCTGTTGTCCGCCGCTCAATAATTTCGCTTTTTTATCGGCAAGATCTTCCATTTCTACAACCTCCAAAAGTTCCTTTATTCTTCGCCTCTTTTTAATGGGATAAAAATTACTGAGATGTTTTCCAACATTCTCGGCGGCAGTTAGCGGAAGCATAAGGTCGAAATGCTGCGCCAGATATTTTATAAAAGGTTCCCCGGGGACAAGGTTGAAATGTGGGCCTAAGAGCTCCTTATCCTGCCAGAAAATTTTTCCTTCGGTGTGCAGCAATCCATAAATAAGCTGCAGAAGGGTGCTTTTTCCACATCCACTTTCGCCAATTAAAGAGATGTGCTGACCCTTTTTAATTTTGAAGCTGATATTTTTTAATACCGGTTCGGTATCGTAGGCAAATGTTACTTTTTGTAGCTGAAGCATAAATTTTTCCTAATTCTGTGTTACAAGTTCCAAATTTTATCACAGTATGTCCAGTTTTTTCTAATTTTAAAATCGTCCACTTTTTAAATGATTTTCCATGCTACAGATTGTTGTTTATGATCTGAATCGGACGCTTTATCGAAAATCGTCTAAAAATGAATTTTTTAAGTTCCTAATCAGTAAAAAACAGGCCAGGTCTTTGAACCTGATTCAGATGCTTCCTTTTGCATTATTATATAGCCTTAAACTTCTCAATAAAACTACCTTCAAACAGCATTTCTATAAATATCTTGATGGAATTCCGCCGGAAGTAATGACGAATCTTGCCAAAGAATTCTGGGATCGTGAATATCCTGAAAATTTCCGAAAAAGCATGCTGGGGGATATTCATCGCTATACTTCTGAAAATGTGGAGGTTTATATAATCACCGGCGCCTATGAGGTCTATACCAAATACCTTGAAAATCTCCTGGGAGTGAAGGTTCTTGGTACGAGAACCAGCTATAAAAATGGCCAATATCGTATCGAGGGAAAAGCCTGTAATAATGAGGAAAAAGTTAGAAGACTTAAGCAGGAAGTTAGGGAGGATTATGAGATTTTAAAAGCATATTCCGATGATGATGAAGAGATCCTGTATGAAGCTGAAAAAGGATATTTTTTAAAAGGAAATGTCTGGCTTCAGGTCCAAAAATAAAATAGGCTGTCTAAAATAATTAAACAGCCTATTTGAAAGTCTTAGATAAGAAACTAAGCTTTTACATTTTCATTTTTTGAATTAGGCAGACTTTCATAGCCCATATTATAGAAAGTAAAACCGAAAAGATCGGCATACTCTTCAATGACCATGCTGGTAGGTTTACCGGCACCATGACCCGCCTTGGTTTCGATCCTTATCAGAACAGGTTCGTCACCGGCCTGTTTTTCCTGTAATTCTGCGGCAAACTTAAAGGAATGAGCGGGTACCACCCGGTCGTCATGGTCACCTGTAGTGATAAGTGTCGCGGGATATTCCACGCCTTCCTTTACATTATGAACCGGCGAATATCCATACAGATATTCGAACATTTCCTTGCTGTCTTCCGCAGTTCCGTAATCATAAGCCCAGCCCGCGCCTGCGGTAAAGGTGTGGTAACGAAGCATATCCATTACGCCAACAGCCGGCAAGGCGACTTTCATCAAATCTGGACGCTGAGTCATGGTCGCTCCCACCAAAAGTCCGCCGTTAGATCCTCCGCGAATCGCCAGATAATCTTTAGAGGTGTAATTGTTTTCGATAAGATATTCTGCGGCTGCGATAAAGTCATCGAAAACGTTCTGTTTCTTCATTTTGATCCCGGCATCATGCCAATCTTTTCCGTATTCCCCGCCACCGCGTAGGTTCGGAACGGCATAGATTCCGCCCTGTTCCAGCCACACACTCATCGCCGTGCTGAAACTTGGAGTAAGGCTTATATCAAATCCGCCGTAGCCATATAACATGGTTGGATTCTTGCCATCCATCTTTGTTCCTTTTTTATAGGTAATGATCATCGGGATCTTTGTTCCTTCCTTGGAATTATAAAAAATCTGCTTGCTTTCGTAATTATCTGAATTGAAATCGATATTAGGTTTATTATAAAGCTCAGATTTGCCTTTTTCGATGTTGTATTTATAAATACTTCCCGGAGTCACGTAATTGGTAAAAGTGTAATAAAGGGTATCTTCCTCTTTTTTGGCTCCAAATCCGCTAACGGTTCCAATTCCTGGCAGCTCAACCTCACGAATCAGTTTTCCATCGTAATCGTATTGTTTTACCTGGGAAATAGCATCTTTCATATATTCGGCAAATAAATAGCCGCCGCCGGTACTCGGGCTCAGCACGTATTCGGTTTCAGGGATAAAGTCCTTCCAGTTCTCGGGAGTAGGATTAGACGCGTCAACAGTTACCACCCGACGATTTGGAGCATCAAGATTAGTCAGCAGATAAAGTTTGCTGCCCTGATTGTCCACCAGGTAGGTGTCGGTTTTGTCATTGCCGATCACGGTTACCAGTTCCGGATTCTTTTTAGTAAGATCCATTAAATACAGTTCCCCTCCGGAAGTAGAATTTCTGGCCGCAATCATCAAATAGTGATTGTCTTCGGTCACGCTTCCGCCAATATAACGGTGCTTTTCACCTTCTTTTTCACCATAGATCACCTTGTCTTCACTCTGCGGAGTTCCGAGCTTGTGATAATACAGTTTATGCTGATCGGTTTTTGCGGAAAGCTCACTGCCTTTCGGTTTATCATAACTGGAATAGTAAAATCCCTCATTGCCTTTCCATGAAATTCCGCTGAACTTCACATCGCGGATGGTATCACCAAGAATTTTGTGATTTGCGGTATTCAGAAGAATGATCTTTCTCCAGTCGCTCCCTCCTTCAGAAATGGCATAAGCCAGAGTTTTCCCATCTTCAGAAAAGCTTAGCCCACCTAATGAAGTGGTGCCGTCTTCACTGAATTTATTGGGATCAAGAAAGACTTCAGCTTCGGTATCGGGGCTTTTTTTACGATAGAGAACGCTTTGATTCTGGAGTCCGTTATTTTTGAAGAAATAAATATAATCCCCTTCATGAAAAGGAGCGCCCAGTTTCTCATAATTCCAGATTTCAGTAAGGCGTTTTTTAAGTTGGTCACGGTAAGGAATTTTCTCAAGGTAATTAAAGGTCACCTTGTTTTCGGCTTTCACCCATTCTTCAACTTCTTCTGCACGGTCATTTTCCAGCCATCGGTAAGGATCTTTCACTTCGGTACCGAAGTAATTAGTCACGGTATCGACCTTTTTTGTTTCGGGGTAATTCAAAGCAGTTTCTTTTTTTTGTTTGTCATCATTTTCGCAGGTAGCTAAAATTCCGGCCATGAAAATGAGGGTAATGATTTTTTCATAAAAGATGGGTTTAAAAATGGTTAAAATTAGTAATAAAAAAAGCCCGAATGTTACAATTCAGGCTTATGCACTTTAACTCTTTGATAAAAAAATTAGACCAGCTCGTTTTTCAGTAAATATTCAGCTATTTGCACGGCATTTGTTGCCGCTCCTTTTCGAAGATTATCGGCAACGATCCACATATTTAGCGTGTTGGGCTGAGAATAATCCCTTCTAATTCTACCAACGAAGACATCGTCTTTTCCTTCAGCATAGATCGGCATGGGATAGGTATTCACCGCCGGATTGTCCTGCACGGTCACTCCGGGAAAATCAGCTAACAACTGGCGCACTTCCACTTCGTCAAAATCTTTTTCAAATTCAATGTTCACCGATTCTGAATGGCCGCCAACCACTGGGATCCTGATTGCCGTGGCCGTTAGTTTTATAGAATCGTCACCAAGGATCTTTTTGGTTTCATTGCTCAGCTTCATTTCTTCTTTGGTGTAGCCATTTTCCTGGAAAACATCGCAATGAGGCAGCGCGTTTCTATGAATAGGATAAGGATAAGCCATCTCTCCTTTTTCACCGGCATATTCATTTTCGAGCTGTCGAACCGCTTTCACTCCGGTACCCGTGATTGACTGATAGGTCGAGACCACCACTCTCTTAATAGTGTATTTATCATGAAGAGGCTTTAAAGCCATCAAAAGTTGAATGGTCGAGCAGTTAGGATTGGCAATGATCTTATCTTCTTTGTTCAGCAGCTTTGCATTGATCTCTGGCACTACGAGTTTGTGATTTGGATTCATTCTCCATGCTGAAGAATTATCGATCACAATAGTTCCTGCTTCGGCGAACTTTGGAGCCCAGGCCAAAGAAGTATCTCCTCCCGCGGAAAATAAGGCGATTTCCGGTTTCATGGAAACGGCTGTTTCCAGGCCTACCACTTCATATTCCTGGTCTTTGAACTTTATTTTTTTACCTACCGATTTTTCCGAGGCTACCGGGATCAATTCGGTTAACGGAAAATTGCGTTCTTCAAGAACTTTCAGCATTACATTTCCCACCATTCCGGTGGCGCCAACAACAGCTACTTTCATTTTTTACTAGAATTTAAAAAATTGACTGCAAAGGTATTAGTTGAAATTTAATAAGCGGTATCTGCCCATTAAAAAAAAGCCATTTTTTAAAATTTCATACACATTTTCTGATTTTGTGAAAAAAGAACCCCGACTTTTGACCGGGGTTTAATTATTAAAATGAGTAGTGTAGCGGTAAGCGTACTTCTTTATGAATTTTGTCTTTTTAGTTCGTCGCGAATCTCAGTAAGCAATTCTTCCTGGGTAGGCCCTTTTGGAGCCGGTGCGGCCGGTACATCTTTTTTCTTCTTCATTCTCTCATAAGCGCGAAGCACCAAAAATATGAAGAAACCTATTATTATAAAATAGATGATAGCCTGAATTAGATTTCCGTAGGTGATCACTGCTGCCTGGGCTTCCTGTGCGGCTTCAAGAGATTCATAATGATTGCCGTCAAGCGGAATGAATTTTTGCGAGAAATCAATACCACCGGTAAAAACGCCAATGATCGGCATGATCACATCGGCCACTACCGAAGAGACGATTTTGTTGAAAGCCGCGCCGATGACGACAGCCGTAGCCAGCATGACGATGTCTTTCTGAAGCAGAAATTCTTTAAAATCTTTGAAAAAACCCATAGTGTAGATAGTTTAGTGTTACGTACCTAAGTTAGAGAAAAAAAACATACGAGCTTCATTTCTTATTTTCAGGGATAATTACGCGGCTTACTCTGCGCTGGATTCCTGTTATAAGTTCATAAGAAATTGTACCGCCGGCTTCGGCAAAATCAACGGGGTGCTGAGGTCCGCCGAAGACGATCACTTCATCACCTTCTTTACAATCGATATCAGTTACGTTCACCATAATGATATCCATACACACATTTCCAACAATTGGAGCATATTTACCATTGATAAAAACCCCTGCTTTTTCGCGTCCGTAAATACGGTTGATGCCATCGGCATGTCCTACTGGCAGAGTGGCGATTCGGGTTGGTTTTTCCACTTTGAAGGCCCTATTATAGCCCACAGTCGCGCCATTATCCAGTTTCCTGATCTGTGAAATGATGGTTTTTAGTTTCCCTACCGGTTTGAGTTGCGGATCGATGTTTTTATCATTTCCGTAACCATAAAGGCCAATGCCAGTTCTCACCATGCTAAACTGCGCTTTTGGATAATTAATGACCCCGGAAGTATTGCAGATATGAAGCAAAGGCTCATAGCCAAGATTTTCGATGAGCTGCCGGCTCATCTTCCTGAAAAGATCGATCTGTCCAACCGTAAATTCACGCTCCTGCCAGTCTTCGCTTGCCGCAAGATGGGAAAAAACAGAAGCCACTTTTACTCTTTTGGTGCCGGTGATTAGTTCAGAGATTCGGGAGATTTCAGGCTCATCAAAACCTAAACGGTTCAGGCCGGTATTAAGTTTAATATGAACGGGATAGTTTTCCAGGTTAAGCTTTTCAGCAGTTTGAATAAAAGTTTGCAGGGTCCTTTCGCTGTAAAGATTTGGCTCCAGGCAGTGTTCAATGATAGATTCAAAATGGGTAAATTGCGGATGCAGCACCAGGACGGGTTTGGTAATTCCATTTTCCCTAAGCCTAATTCCTTCTTCTACATAGGCAACAGCAAAATAATCGGTTCCCAATTCTTCCAGTTTTTTAGCGATAGCAACCGAATCACTTCCGTAAGCATGAGCTTTTACAACAGAAAGTAATTTAACATCTTCATCGAGTTTTGATCTTAAAAATCGGTAATTGTGTGCCAGCGCCCCAAGGTCAATCTCGAGTACGGTCTCTTCGGCTTTAGGCATTTTCTTCTTTGGGTTTAGAATTTAATTCTTCGGGTTCATTTACATCCAGCTTTTTCACGCGTTCTTTAAGCATGGCCTTAAAATAAGCGGCACGGCTTAAAGGTTCATATTCCTCATTTTCCCCAAGAAAAACCAGGTCGTCATTGATAGATTTCCTATAACTGAACTGGGCAAGGTTTCCGGTTCTTGTGCAAACTGCATGAACTTTGGTCACATATTCGGCAGTAGCCATTAAATTTGGCATTGGTCCAAAGGGATTTCCTTTAAAATCCATATCGAGGCCGGCCACGATTACGCGTATTCCCTGGTTTGCCAGATCGTTACATACACTGACGATTTCATCATCAAAAAACTGTGCCTCATCAATACCCACCACATCACAGCCATCGGCCAGGATCCTGATATTGGCGGCCGAAGGGACAGGAGTAGAGCGAATTTCATTGGAATCGTGAGAAACCACCATTTCTTCATGATATCGCGTATCAATGGCGGGTTTAAAGATCTCAACGCGTTGTTTTGCGAATTTTGCGCGTTTTAGCCTTCGGATGAGTTCTTCAGTTTTACCCGAGAACATCGAACCGCAAATAACTTCGATCCAGCCAAATTGCTCTTCGTGATTTACTGTATTTTCGAGAAACATTTTGTATTTTTCAAGTCCGGAAAGGGGGAAATACCTCTTCCGTATAAAGGTGGAACAAATTTATCAAAATTCCAACCACTGTATGGGCGCGAATTCTTAAAGTTATAAAAGAGCGCTGATCAGACCAAGATCGGCTAATCATAACATTTAACCAGCATACCTGACTTATAAACGACAAAATTAATATGATGAAAAAGAGAATTGAAGCTGAACTCATCCGGATTGCAGAAAAGATTTTAAATGAAAAAGGAAAGATGGATCTCGCTCAGTTGAAGAAGAATACTATTGATCTTTATGAGAAACTGGCGCTTTTAGATTTCACTGAAAAACATCTTTCAGAAATCCCCGAAGAAAAACCCGAACGGAAAAAAGAAGAACCACAAGCAGCAATTTCTTACGACGAATTTTATCCTGATGGCACCGAATATAACGAAGACTCTGATGCTATCACCGAACCGAATACCGAAAAAATTAAAGATATTGTTGCCCAGATGCCGCCGGAAAGTCAGAAATTTGATAATATGATGGAGACGATAAATACTCCTGAAACAAAGAGTAAACCAAAGAACGAAGGCAAAGATTTCCGTCAGATAGGCGTTGATTACGATAATCTCCCGGATTTTGAACCTGTAAATCATGTTGAAAAGAACAATAAGCCCCGTTCACTGAATGACCGGCTTAAAAAGGGAATTAATATCGGCCTGAATGAACGTCTGGCCTATATCAGGCATTTGTTCGACGGAAATACCTCCGATTATAATCGTGTCCTTTCCCAATTAAATACTTTCAATAGCCTCGAAGAAGCGAAAAAATTCATCGAGAAGATCGTGAAACCCGATTATAATAACTGGGAGGGCAAGGAAGATTATGAGGAACGTTTTATGACTCATATCGAGAATAAATTCGGAAAATAGCACATTCTTTTATGGCCAAACTTTTTCTGGTTCCAACTCCTATCGGCAATCTGGAAGATATGACCTTTCGTGCGATAAGGGTGTTGAAGGAGGCTGACCTCATCCTCGCCGAAGATACCCGCAACAGCGGAAAACTTCTGAAACATTTCGAAATTGAAACTCCCATGCAGAGCCATCATATGCACAATGAGCATAAAACGGTTGAGGGCATTGTTTCACGTATAAAAGCAGGAGAAACAATAGCATTGATCAGTGATGCCGGCACCCCGGCAATTTCCGACCCCGGATTTTTACTCACCCGTGCCTGTGTGGAAGCAGGTATTGAAGTTGATTGTTTGCCGGGAGCGACTGCGTTTGTTCCGGCTTTGGTGAATAGTGGGCTGCCGAATGACAAATTCGTTTTCGAAGGATTTCTTCCCGTAAAGAAAGGCAGACAAACACGTTTGAAGTTTTTGGCAGAAGAAACAAGAACTCTCATTTTTTATGAATCTCCTCATAAACTGCTGAAAACGCTCGGGAATTTTGTGGAATATTTTGGGGAAGAAAGGCAGGTTTCTGTTTCAAGGGAAATATCAAAACTTCATGAGGAAACCATTCGCGGCACAGCAGCTGAGGTTCTTCAGCATTACTCCGAAAATCCTCCCAAAGGAGAAATAGTTATCATAGTAGAAGGCAAATCCTGATGCAGGAACTTTTATGCAGAATACGAGATTGCCGGGTTTGTGAAGATCATCTTCCGCTAGGCCCTAATCCTATTATTGAAGCGAATAAAAAGTCAAAAATCGTTTTGATAAGCCAGGCGCCGGGAAGGATCGTGCACAATACCAATAAGGCATGGAATGATCAAAGCGGGAAAAAACTAAGGGAATGGCTGGACGTTGACGAAAAGACTTTTTATAATCCTGATAATTTTGCCATCCTTCCCATGGGATTTTGCTATCCGGGAAAAGCGAAGAGCGGCGACCTGCCTCCCAGAAAAGAATGTGCGCCCATGTGGCATTCAGCGGTTTGGCGGGAACTGGAAAATGTAGAACTGAAAATTCTTATTGGCTCTTATGCCTGTAATTACTATTTAGGAGATAATAGAAATCTTACTGAAAAAGTAAAAAATTATCGCGATTATTTCCCTGAATTCTGGCCCCTGCCGCATCCCTCGCCAGTGAACCGCTTCTGGCGAACGAAAAATCCCTGGTTTGAAGAGGAAATTATCCCGGAATTTCAACAGAAAATAAGAGAAATTTTATTGTGAGATTTTAAATCTGTTAACAACTTCTGAAAACTTAAAATAGAATCATTCATAACTTACATTAAATTTGCGCAGTAACATAAAAACAAAAAGCCCTCGGGCAAGGGCTTTAAATTTTTTTATAATGGAAATTAGTAAAAATCCTGTTTCCGCAGGACATGACAAAAGTAGTAATTATTTTGTTTTAAACCAAAATAGTGAAGTCCTTTTTAGGAGCTTAGCTAACGTTGAGACTGTTAGAAAGGAGTTGAAATTTGAGCTAAGTGTAATTAATAATATTATACTTAAAGCGAAAAAAGAGGTAGATTCCAAAATGGAAGAAGATCCTTATTTATTTATGGAAAGTAGATTTTATTCTTCCTACTTTAATAGTAGAATAAAAGGAAATCTAAGACAATTTATCGTCAATAATCCTGAATTTCGAAGAAGAATTAAAATTAGAGTAAAATATGGTTCGGCATATTTTATTGTTAAAGATCGTTATTTAATTTATATAAAGAAATTAAATGGCAATGGTAAGCCTAATTATGTTTCTACTCCTAGGAGTAATAAACTTATGAATGGACTGCCATTTAGGGGAGGGGATAGTTCTATTCCGATTCTTTTTGTTGGTCCACAATTTAGAGGAATTCATTTTGAGGGAACATCGATAACTTCTTTAATTAGCAAAAAAGAAGTTAATTGGAATATGAGCATATCTGATCTATTTAGTGGAGTGAATTATAATTTATCAAGTGATAATAAAATAATTACCACTGAACTAGATAATGTTAGAATTAAGAATAAATCTCTTAAGAACAAGAGAAAAAGTAGTTAATTAACTTCCTTGCCCGAGAAGCTTTTTGTTTTAATTTATGCTTATGAAATCAATAAATGTTGAGAGAATAAAATTGGCTAGAGAGAGTAGGGGGTATTCTCAGTCAGCCTTAGCAAAGAATTTAAATTCGATTTCTCAAAGTATGCTTTCAAAGATTGAGAAAGGTTTTGCAGATTGTTCAGCTGAGACTTTGTCAGAATTTTCTAATGTTTTGAATTATCCCGAAAGTTTCTTTTTAAAAAAGCACCAAGCATATCAAATAAAAGAATTTTACTATCGAAAAAACCTGAGCACTACTGTTACAAAAAATAAAATTTTAGAAGCAAAAATAAATATTATTTCTAGTCATATATCTGAACTACTCGATAGTGTAGAAATAGATGTCGATCTTCCATACACTAATATTAATAAGCTAGAATTAACTCCTGAAAGATTTGCTGAGCAGGTAAGAGGGTACTTTAAAATACCTAAAGGGCCTATCAAAAATTTAATTAATTGTCTGGAAAAAAGAGGAGTTATAATTCATTTTGTGGATTTTGATGAAACTTATAAGTTTTCTGGGATCAATTTTCATACTAAAGAAGGAGTACCTGTTATTCTAATAAATTCCAATCATTCCAATTCCAGAAAAATTTTCACAATCGCTCATGAATTAGGTCACCTTCTTATGCATGAAAATTTTATTGTATCGGATAATATGAAATCTATAGAAGAAGAAGCAAATTCATTTGCTTCCAATTTTTTAATGCCTAGAGGTGATATTAAACCGGATCTATATAATCTAACAGAATCCAAATTAGGTAGTTTGAAAAGATACTGGAAGGTTTCTATGCAGGCTTTACTTTATCGGGCAAAGTATTTAGGATGTTTATCTGCACCACAATATAGAAGGTGGATTACGAAGATTAATTATCACGGATGGAGAAAAAAGGAGCCTTTTGAATTTTTAATTGAAGAACCAGAATTATTAAGTAAAGTTTTACTACTTCATTTTGAAGATCTTCAATATGAAAAGAATGAAATTTTTGAAATGTTAGCAATTAGTGAATCAGAATTTAAAGAAATTTACTCTTTAGATAAGATTGCTAAATATACTGGAGAGAGAGTGAGAAAAATTAAAGTTAGTATTTAAGATTAATTTTTACTTTCACCTTTTTTCTTTTAATAAAAATTCATGCGCTGGACTATAAAACCTAAACCTGATTCTGAAACCCTTAGAAAGCTAGCTGAAAAGCTTGAAGTAGGCGAACCTGTTGCGGGACTTTTGGTGCAGCGGAATATTACCACTTTTGAGGAAGCGCGTAAATTCTTCAGGCCGGATCTCGAAGATCTCCATGATCCCTTTTTGATGAAAGATATGGACCGCGCGGTAAACCGTATTGAAGAGGCTATTGAAAATCAAGAGAACATTCTGGTTTATGGCGATTATGATGTAGATGGTACCAGCAGTGTGGCGCTGATGTCTTCTTTTCTCAAATTCCGTTATCCAAACGTGGCGACTTATATTCCAGATCGTTATGATGAAGGTTATGGAATTTCGTATAAAGGGATCGATTTTGCAGCTGATAATGATATTTCACTGATCATCGCGCTCGACTGCGGGATTAAAGAGATTGAAAAGGTGGCATATGCAAAAGAAAAAGGGATCGATTTTATAATTTGTGACCACCACCGGCCGGGCAAAGATATTCCTGATGCCGTGGCGGTGCTTGATCCAAAAAGGAGTGATTGCGATTATCCCTATGATGAACTTTGTGGTTGTGGCGTTGGTTTTAAGTTAATCCAGGCTATCACGCGCAAGAATGGCGAAAATGAGGAAATCCTGTTGCCGTATCTTGATCTTGTGGCAACTGCCATAGCCGCTGATATCGTTCCGATTACTGGAGAGAATCGAATTCTTGCTTACCACGGAATGAATGTCATCAATGTCGCTCCACGTAAAGGCCTTGAATGCCTGCTTGGCGAAAGGAAAAACATCAATATTACCGATGTGGTTTTTATCGCTGCTCCAAGGATAAACGCTGCAGGAAGGATGAAGCACGGGCAACATGCCGTAAATCTTCTTACTGAAGAAGATGAAATCACCGCGAAGAAACTCGCGCAGGAAATTGAAGAATTTAATTCGGAGCGGCGCAATACCGATAAGCTGATCACCGAAGAGGCGAAAAAGCAGATCATTTCCCTTCAGGAAGAAAGCCGGCTCACTACAGTTGTTTTTAGCGAAAACTGGCATAAAGGCGTTATTGGTATTGTGGCTTCACGTCTTACCGAAACCTGGTATCGCCCGACCCTTGTTTTTACCAAAAGCGGCGACAAACTTGCGGCTTCGGCAAGATCGGTGAAAGGCTTTGATGTTTATGAAGCTCTGGAAGGCTGTAAAGATCATATCGAACAGTTTGGAGGCCATAAATATGCTGCGGGTCTCACTTTACTCGAATCGGAATATGAAAATTTCAAGCGCAAATTCGAGGAAGTGGTTTCAGAAACAATAGATCGGAAACTGCTCACTCCGGAAATAAGTATTGATGCGGAACTTTCTTTAAAAGATATTACTCCGAAATTTTATCGAATTCTGAAACAATTCGGCCCCTTTGGACCGGGTAATATGTCTCCGGTTTTTCTTAGCCGCGGACTTATAGATACCGGTTTTGGAAAATGCGTGGGCGAGGACGGAAAACATCTTAAATGTCAGGTAAAACAGGAAGATGCCGGTCCGGCCTTTGAAGTAATCGGATTTAATCTGGGAGAGAAACTCGAACTCATAAAAAACCACAAACGTTTCGATGCGGTTTACAGCCTCGATGAAAACACGTGGAATGGAAGAACAACTATCCAGTTAAAACTGAAAGATATAATGGCTGCAATTTAAGGCAAACAATCTTTTTCGGTTAAAAAATAAAAGGGCGAACTTTTTTGTGAACGCCCTTTCTTGATTTTTCTGCCCGGGTTTTTATTCTACCTTGAAATTAGTGTCTTTGAGCCCACTGTTAATTTTCACATCCTGAACTTTCATGCTTAGTTCCTGCCCGAAAGCATTGGTAGTTTGCTCAAATGGTATTTTTACCCCATTGACCTCCCGATAGTTACTGTATTTTTTAATAGTACTGTTTTCATCTGCAATCACTTCTTCTTTGACTTTTAATCCGGAGTCGGCATCATAATACTCCTTAACCACTTCACCTTCGGGAGTGGTTACCTGCAAAACATACAGATCTTTGCCATTATTGACTTGCATGCCCAAAAGTTTGGTTTGATATCCTTCTTCCAGGTAATTCAATTCAGGAAAAATTTGAGTTCTACTCTTAAGCACCTCTTTTTGTTCGTCATTGAGGTTCTGAGTCTGTCCGTAGCTTTCAACACTTACCTCATCACCATTGACGATATACTGTACGAGCGTTTCATTGGCTTCAGGAACAGTAATAGACATCCTGTATTTGTCGGGGCGCTTTTTCATGGAGGTAATCTTCAGAGTATTTCCCTGTAAGTCCACTTCCATTTCTGTTACCATATCTTTCACATCTTCCAAAGTACTTCTTCCGCCTATAGCTTCAAGATATTTTTCAATCACTTTTGTGGCTGTTTGCCCGGCAGGTGCATTAACTAAAGTACTAATTTTATTGTTTTTTGGATTTACGTCTGGCACTTCATGATCAGGGTCAATTTCCACAGAAACAATTTCTGAAGTAGATGGATAGGTATAAACATACTCCGGACCTGTCATCCATATCTCCACAGGAAGCTTAACTATTTCTTCCCTGCCATTTTTCTGAATGATCTTCAAAGTAGTGGGCATGACCATTTTATCTTTATTGAGCAGTGTGATCTGCGCTCCCTGTGAAGGATCTCCATTCACATAATCTATAGATTCTACAGCCTGATCAAGTTTCCAATTGTTCATGATCCAGCCTTTCCAGAACCAGCTGAGATCTTCCCCTGCTGCATTATTCATGGTATTGAAAAAATCCCAGGGCGTTGGATGTTTAAATGCCCAACGTTTTATATATGTCCTGAAAGCATAATCAAAGCGGTCTTTACCAAGTACTGCATTTCTCAGTACCCGAAGCGCGGTTCCCGGTTTATAATAGGCCTCTATTCCCAGGTTATGCTGGTTATGGATGACATCTGGAACGGTAAACACAGGATCGAGGCGGTCATCGAATAGATTATACCCGGCATCCTGTATATCTTTTTCGTCGAAAAACTCACCGTTATTAAATTCTTTGGTGCTAATCTCATTTATAAAGGTGTTAAAGCCTTCATCCATCCAGGCGTATTTACGTTCGTTTGAACCTACTATCATAGGAAACCAGTTATGGCCAAATTCATGGTTAATTACACCCCACAATCTTTGGTTTTTACTCTTATAACTGCAGAATACAATCCCGGGATATTCCATGCCGCTAACCTGAGCCCCAACATTGGTAGCCACCGGATAGCTGTAGGGATACCATTCTTCGGAATATAATTCGATAGATTTTTTAACAAATTCGGTAGATCTTCCGTAAGCATTTTTTCCGGAACTTTCTACCGGATAAACTGATTGGGCAAGTGCTTTTTTTCCTTTTGGAAGTTTGATTCGTGCAGCATCCCAGATAAAGGCCTTTGAAGCGGCCCAGGCCACGTCACGACTTTGCTGCATTTTAAAATGCCAGGTGAGCATTCCTTTACCGTTCCCCTTCACATGTTGGTCATCCCTGATATCTTGAATAGAACGAATCGTTACAGTGGTATCACTTTTCCGGGCTTTCTCCAGCTGATTTCTTTCATTTTCGGTTAATACCTCTTTTGGGTTCTGCAGTTCTCCCGAACCTACCACTACCATATTGGCCGGCACGGTAATTTGGTAATCAAAATCGCCGTATTCAAGATAAAATTCACCGGTTCCAAGGTAAGGAAGAGTATTCCATCCATCCACCTCATCCAGAACTTCCATTCGAGGATACCATTGAGCGATAGTGTAGATCCAACCGTTTTTAGTATTTACCCTTCCCATACGGTCTTTTCCGTGCTCCGGGATCACAAAAGAATAGTCAATACTGATCTCCATTTCTTCGCCCTTGGCCTCCAGGGCTTCCGGGAGGCGTATTTGCATTCTGGTATCGTTCACTATGTAATCAGCTTTTAATGACTTTTTGCCCATTTTAATACTGACGTTATTAAGATCATATCCCTTAGTGAAAGTATGTACTCCATTGCGGTCTTCAGCAGGATACAGAGCGGAACCCCTGGAATCTTTTTTAAATGTGTTTTGATCGAGTTGTAGCCACAGAAAATCTAAATTATAGGGGCTGTTGTTAATGTAGGTAATGGTCATTTTTCCTTTAACAACTTGATTTATGGTGTCAAGGGTCGCCTCAATTTTATAATTCGCCCTGTTCTGCCAGTATTCAGGTCCGGGAATACCCGTAGCACTATGAAAGGCGGTAACCTGTCCCCTCATAAATAGAGGGCTGAAGACTTCATATTTGTCAAAAGTTGAATTTTGAGAGTTGTTTCGTGTTTGTTCCTGTTCCTGAGCCTTCATTGTAATTCCGCTCAAAAGGATCAGGAGAGTGAAAACTCGCATCAAAAATTTCATAAAAAGAAGAGATTTAAAATATGGATCGTAAAAATAACTTTAATATTTTAAAATTCTATAGATTAAGCACTGCATCCTGTAATCGAAGAAAAGATTCCTCTCAAAAATCTTTATTACCGAAGGATTTTCTTTAAGAGTTTTTTTCAATTTAAGTCTTTTCTGAAAAAATAATCCTCCTGAAATATTTCAGTTTTTTTTGGCAATTCCCTGACTTTTTTGGTGATGGAGCAGCGGGCTTCAAGAAATCTTAAGAATTATATTCCAGAAGTTTCAGGTCTTTTCCATCAAATTCGGCGTAAGTGTAGTGATTTATCCAATCGCCGGTATTGATGTAAATGGAATTTTCGCCAAGTTTAATTTCCAGCGGAAGATGCCTGTGACCAAAAAGAAAATAATCATAATGCCGGGATTCAAGTTTCCTTTTGCAGTATTGGATCAAAAATTCTTTGTCCTCGCCCAGAAACTCCATGTCTTCTTCGCCAGAGATCATTTTATTTTTTACCGAAAAATACTGGGCCAGCGGAACGCCAAGATCGGGATGAAGCCATCGATAAAGCCATTGGGAAAACGGATTGGTAAAAACTTTCTTCATCCGTTTATAGCCTTTATCACCTGGTCCGAGACCATCACCGTGCCCAATGAGGAATTTTTTAGAGTTGAATTCATATTCCTGAGGTGCATGATAAACGGGAATATTCAGTTCTTTTTCAAAATAATCGTTCATCCACAGGTCGTGGTTTCCCACAAAGAAATAAACAGGAATTCCTGAATCTTTAATTTCGGCCAGTTTCCCAAGCGTGCGTACAAAACCCTTTGGAACCACATGCTTATATTCAAACCAAAAGTCGAAAAGATCACCCAGTAGAAAAATGGCAGCGGCATCTTTTTTTATTTCATCCAGCCATTTAACAAAAATCACCTCACGATCTCGGCTGGCTTCCATAGTGGGAGCTCCTAAATGGTTATCGCTGGAAAAATAGACTTTTTTGCCTTCGGGTATCTTCATGGACAATGAATTCGGGATAAAGATAAAAGATTTCCCTGAATGGGCTTTAAGCAATTAGCCTTAAGCGAAAGCTAAAAGAGAGACTTCACAGGTTCTTGCCAGTCTTAAATTTTATGAGAAGCAGAGTCTTTCTTCTTGGCAGAGGGCTTGGATATTCTTTAAAAAAGATTCTGAAAATAGTTTAGGATGGCTTATAAATTCAACAGGATGAGCTAAGATATGAGATTTCTCACTTCGTTCGAAATGACTTGCAAGAACATACAGCTTTTAGCTTTAGTTATCAATCGCGTACCATTCGGCAAAGGAAGTGTCGGTTTCCTGAAGTTTTAACGAATGGAGCTTAATATGGGAAGGCAGGTGTTTATTGATCTTTTTTGCAAAATCAATGACCATATTTTCACTGGTGGGCTGGTAATCGACCAAAATCACATCATGACCACGATCTTTTAATTCTCTGGCGAGCTCAAGGTGTGGTGTATTCCTGTTGAAAACGGTTGCATGATCAAATTTGTCAACAATTTCTGATTTTACGATCTTTTTCAGGTCTCCAAAATCGATCACCATTCCAAATTTCACATTTTCGATATCGGTGATCGGTTCTCCTATTACCGTGACGCTGAGTTTATAGGAGTGGCCGTGTACATTTCGGCATTTTCCGTCATAGCCGTAAAGGGCATGTCCCGTTTCAAAAGAAAATTGTTTGGTGATCCTGATCTTGCTCATTTTACTCGTAATTTGAGTACAAAGATAATTGAAAAAATATGGCTGATATTTTAACATCAGCGATTTGATTTCTGATCTATATTTGCGAAATTTTCACCGTATGACTGAAACTCCTGAACTTTACGAACAGCTCGAATATGACGTGAACCCGCTTTATGAGAAGATCATTTCTGATCTAATTGAAAAGAAGTACAGCGTAATCGATCATTTTTTTGAACAGAACGAGGTAGCCCTCCTGCGAGATAGTCTGCTTGAGAAATATGAGGAAGATAACTTCAAGAAAGCCGCTATTGGCAATTTCACCAATGAGATCATAGAAAAATCTATTCGCGGAGATTTTATCCTCTGGATCAACGAGGAAGAAAAAGGAGAAGCCGAAAAACTGTTTTTCAATAAGGTAAATTCCCTGGTGGAATATCTGAATAGAACCTGTTTTATGGGAATTCTCACTAAAGAATTCCATTATGCGCTATATCCCAAAGGCACTTTTTATAAACGCCATCTGGATACTTTTCAGAATGATGGCCGGCGAAAGCTTTCGATCGTTTGTTACCTCAATTCAGAAGACTGGAAACCTGAAAACGGAGGCGAGCTTACTATTTATTTTGATGATAACGGAAGGGAAGATCAAGTGAATTTATATCCTTTTCCTGGCAGGTTGGTGATCTTCGAAAGCCAGGAGCTGGAGCATGAAGTAAAGGCTGTGGAAGTTCCCAGACTGAGCATTACAGGATGGCTTAAAACCAGGTAGTTATTTTTTTGATTTTCGGTAGATAAAAATACCAATCAGGATTAAGGCGATTATCAGCCAGAGCCCCATTCCATTTAAAAAACTGAAGAACGGTCACATATGTTCCTAAAGTTTTGGTAGTGAAGATACGGACCTCCGATCTTGTTTTTCTTTACTTGATTTCTATAAGGTTTCTTTTAAGTGAATAGACGCAAGGCAAAAATGCGATGTTAACCACTCGCAAAATTATTTCGTCGCTAAATATTCTCTTGCTGTAAGTACAGGTAATCTTGAATTTTTAAAATCTTTCTTATTTCTCGTGATTATTATATCCACGCCATTTTCAATTGCAGAATAATATTGCAGTCCATCCTCAAAATCAGAAAAACTTTCGTCACTTAAAGCGAGTTCGGTTATTTTATCATCAAGACTAAGAACTTCTACCAGCACCTTGAATTTCCTTAAAATTTCTCGTGCTTCTTTTGGAGATTTTAATTTTGTAAGAATGTAATTAGTGTTTGCAAAAGTTAAAGATGAAATTGTAAGTTGAAGTTGTTTTTTATCCGCTTGGGAGAATAAATTTGCCGCATCATCATAAAAATCCTTTCTTCCTGAGAGCAGATCTATGACAATATTAGTGTCAATCAATATTCTTTTCATTTATATTTCTCGATTAAATATTGAGTGTATTCTTCTTTTTCATCAAAATCATCATCTATTGAAATAACTCCGCTTAGGCTTTTAACCAATGGCGTAATCTCGCTTTTTTTCTCTTCTTTTTTTGTTAGCGAACCCAGGTATGATTCTATCAATTTTGATAAGCTAATATTATTTGATTTTGCATAATGTTTCGCAGATTCAATAATGTTACTGTTTAAACTTAAAGTGAGCTTTTTATCCATCGCCGATATGTTTTACGTGTAAATATAAATAATCATTACGTAATTTTTAAGCTAAATCTTGATTTTTACTTATGCCTCGCTCAAAATATCGCTATTCATTATTATTTTTATCCAGGTAGCGTTTTCGGTAACTGTAGCGTGCAAAAAAGAATATAAAAATAACCAGGGCAAGACCCAGCAGGTACCAAAAATTATCCTGCAGAAAATGTTCGATCGTCCAGCCCCATTCCTCATTGGGTGTTGCCGGTTTGTCCTGTGGTAATTCTGGTTGTTGTAAAGTCATGGTTTAATTTTTAAGGTTTTTCGAAGGATAATAAGTGCTATTATTCCGATGAGTAAGCCAAGGAACAGGAAAAGATTATCCATTAGAAAATTACCCAATTCTGCCCACATTCCTTCTATTTTTTGAATTTTTCGAGTGCCTTTTTGGTAAAATCGGAAAGCACAAGTTCACCTGAAATTGCTGCATTTTTCAACAGTAACTCACTCCAGTGATAGGTTCCTTGCCAGAAGACCTTTTTCATTTCATATAAAGCTTCTGGATTGTAAGAGGCAAGTTTTTCGGTAAATAATTCTAACTCTTTATCAAGTTCAGAAATATTTTCGAGAACTTTTGCGTACAATCCTTTTTCCTGTGCCCAGTAAGCATTTTTCCATTCATGGGCTGCCAGGCTCAGCTCAGCAAGTGCGGCAACACCAATTTTTCGTTCTACCGCAGGCGCAATAACAAAAGGTCCGATCCCGATACTTAGTTCGGAGAGTTTGATCGCTGCTGCTTCTGTGGCCATGGCATAATCACATGCGGCGATAAGGCCTACGCCACCGCCAACAGTTTTTCCCTGGATCCTGCCAATGATCAGTTTTTTACATTTCCGCATGGCATTGATCACATTCGCGAATCCCGAAAAGAAAAGTTTTCCCGCCTGCATATTGTCGATAGCCACCAGCTCATTAAAAGAAGCACCTGCACAAAAAGCTTTTTCGCCTTCCGATCTTAAGAGAATGATCTTTGCTGAATCTTCATCGGAAAGCTTTGAAATTTCCTTTTCCAGCCTTTCCAGTAAAACGGCTGGAAATGAATTACTCGCCGGATGGCCGAATTCTATGGTGGCAATGCCATTTTCAATATGAGTATATAAACTGCCGTCTTCGCGGTTGGTCATAATGATGTTTTTCTCAAAGTTAAGGATTAAGGCTTAAAGCGGGCATGTACTTAACAGATTCTAAACGTCCTTATGCAGATATTTTCTTCGGAAATAAATGACCAGCGTACTGCTTCTTATAAGCATCCAAACAAAAAATGCGATCCAAATTCCGTATAATTTGAGA
The DNA here is from genome assembly GCF_003024155.1 of Christiangramia fulva. NCBI lineage: Bacteria > Pseudomonadati > Bacteroidota > Flavobacteriia > Flavobacteriales > Flavobacteriaceae > Christiangramia > Christiangramia fulva. The sequence continues at coordinate 1,146,078 of NZ_CP028136.1, read as the reverse complement.
CCGAAGTAATCTGAAATGAGCAGGGCAGGGGTGAAGCCGAGAAAATTAGCAACTAAAAGCACATTCCGAAGGTATTTTGCTTCGCCCAGTCCTTTAAAAATACCATCGAACATAAAAGCAATCGCATTCACGGGTTGCATGAGAAGAACAATCCAGAAAACTGATGAAAAAAGCACTAAAACGGAAGCTTCCTTATTGAAAATTAAGCCAATCTGGTTATAAAGAACTGCACAAACAGCCATAAGGATCAATGCGATCAATACCGCATATTTGCTGATCCTTTTGCTTAATTCCCAAAGATTCTTGTAATCTTTCGCACCCAGTAATTTCCCGCCAATGGCGTTTCCCGCGTTGGCATAACCATCGATAAAAAAACTGAAAAACAGCCAGATATTCATCAAAATGCTCTGGGCGGCGATATAATTTTTCCCATAATCTGTCGCGTAAGCATTGGCAAGGTAAATGGCAAAATTAAGCGCTGCCGTTCGAACAAAGAGGTTTGCGGCCATGAGCAGCAGTCCTTTCATTCGTGGATTTATATTCCAACTCAGTTTTAAGTGAAAAGGGGTCTTTTTAAAAAAGAACCAGAAAGCCATTACCAGCATGACGCCCTGAGCGGTAAGACTTGCATAAGCAGCACCTTTGAGGTGCATGGGCGGAATGATCCCTTCAACTCCATACACCAGCAAATAGTCCAAGGCGACGTTAACTGCTGCACCGGTGAGGCTGCATTTCATGGCCCAAAGCGTATTCTGGAGTCCGCGAAAAACTCCGAAAATGGCAAAAGTGACAAGTGTAAGCGGATAGCCTAAGGCCCTTATCTGGTAGTAATCTTCAGAATATTTCAGAATGAGACCTTCCGCATTATAGGCGCTGAAAATTGCGCGTGCAAAATAGGCTGTGACGGCATAGATAACCAGGCTAAAAAGGAAATTAAAGGCAATTGCCTGGGGAATAAGCGTTTTTACCGCATGAAGGCGATTTGCGCCAAGATGCTGGGAAACTATCGCTGAAATGGCAGTTTTCGTCTGCGCTACGATCCAGATGATGGCTGAAAGAAAGGAACCAACAATTCCTGCCGCTGCGAGGGCCTCAATAGAATGCTCGTCAACATTTCCAATTACGGCAATATCGGTAAGGGAGATCAGCGGTTCTGCGATACCCGCGATGATAGCCGGAATAGCAATTCGATTGATATTTTTAAAACTGGTTGAATTATCCAATTTCCTTCAAATGAAAGGCAAATATAGAGGGATTCCTATAAAAATTAACCCTCAGTTTTTGTAATTGAGTTAGTAAAGGAGTTAATGAATCATTAAAACTTTCATTTTCAAGGTGGGAAAAATTTTATAATTATTAATTTAGCATGATTACAAATTTATCAGGCGCTACATTTACTGCCAGAGAACTCTACCTAAAGCACTTACTAAAAGCCTTAGATGCCATTTGTTTTAGTCTGGAAGTAAAAGACAGATAATTTTTACTAACCTATTTACCAGAATTAGATAGGGCTTCACCTATGGCAGATTATACGGCAAACCATCTCCTTCTTGATGATCATCCATTATTTTTTAATGTGAGTATTATGGATTATAAAAATGAGATAAAGAACCATGACCTAACTGGTTCAGGAAAAATTTATCTATGCTTTCTATATGGTGGTTTTTCCAAAATTAATTCCGACGGTTTTCAGCCAGAGCTGCCGAAGGTAAATATACAGCCGGTTGAAAATCACTTTTCTATGAGTGTTGATCCTGGAGCAAGATTGATTACAATGGGCATAAAGAGGCCGCAGTATTGGTACAATATAACTAAGCTAAAACTATCCAAAAAGAGTAAACCTCATTATAATTTTTATCGTGCAGTTCCTCCAGATATTCTGGATCCCCTTTATAAAGATTTTGAGGAAATGGAGAGTCCAAAAAAAATCCTTCGACGTATGGACAACACCCTCAAAGATTTTTACGGTGAATGGGGGAATAAGACTCCTATTGATGAACTTATTAATGAGATTTTAGAGAGGCATGGTAGAATTTCAATAAAAGAGATACTTGAAAAGTACCCAATAGCTCGCAGTACCCTCAATGCTTATTTCGACAAGTATATAGGTATAGCCCCGAAATTTTATATTAGGCTTATTCAATTCAATTATATTTTAAGAGAACATTTTATATATAAAAAATGCCTGGCAGATATTATTAGAGACTGGGAGTTTTATGATTATTCTCATTTTAAAAAAGATATGATGTTATTTACCGGTGTGTCGCCAACAAATGTTGAAGAGTTTCAAAATGATTCTATTAAAGGTTATTTTAATATTGATAGTCTTTTTAAAAAGATCAATTATGGGTAAGAATTGTTAAAAAAAGGACTTTTAAGGAATTCAAAATATTTACATATTTCAGAAAATTTGTTACATTTGCTGCCGCATGGGGGATTAGCTCAGCTGGCTAGAGCGCTTGCATGGCATGCAAGAGGTCATCGGTTCGACTCCGATATTCTCCACAAAAAAACCACCGATGAAAATCGGTGGTTTTTGTTTTTCAAATAGTGTTTAAAGTATTACTATAATTCCCCCATTTCCATCACTCGGAGGATTAGTGCTGGAATCACAATCTTTTGCAGGATCTGTTGCTCCAGGATGTACGCTACTATCATTATCATTACAGTCTGTGTTGTTTGTTACATAATCCTGCGGTTGTGAGCAGGCTTGTTTTGAAATGTCAGGATTACCGTAACCATCCCCATCTTTGTCATAATAGTAAGTGACTGGATTGGTGCAACCACCCCCGGAATTAGTACCCCCTCCGGCAACAGTGTTAGGATCACAATCCTTATCAGGATCTGTTGAGCTAGGTTTTATGGTTGGGTCACCATCATTACAATCCCCATCATATTCGGCATATCCCTCTGGAGCTTGAGAGTTACAGCTTTGTATAGAGCTTGATGTGCCAAAGCCATCGCCATCATTGTCCTGGTAGTAGGTGTATGGACTTGAACACGTGGTAGGGTCACAGTCTTTATCAAGATCTGTTGCGCCAGGATATGCGTCTGCATCATCGTCATTACAATCCCCTGGATCTGCCGCGTAACCTTTAGGAGCTTCAGAAGCGCAACTTTCAATATTGGTGTCTGCTGAATCAACACCAAATCCATCGCCGTCTCCATCATAATAATAGGTGGTTTTATCAAAACCTTCGTCAATGGCTCCATCACAGTCATTATCGATGCCATCACAAATTTCTTCGGCATCAGGGTTTACAAGCTTGTTGTGGTCATCACAATCATCGGCATTGTCAACATAACCTTCGGGAGTCTCACAAGCTTTTTTTGTATTTTCCGGGTCACCAAAGCCATCTACATCACTATCGAGGTAATGGATAGTCTCAGGATTTAGGTCAGGGTTTGTATCATCACAATCCCCCATTTCACCATAGCCGCATTCATTATCGGGCACATAGCCATCGTCATCCTGATCGTCCAGGCGTACATCACCATGATCAAGATGATCCTGTAATGCTTTGTCTGGTATTGTGAGAATCAGGTAGCTGTCATCTTCCTCGGAATAATGGCAAACAATCAAATCTTTTGGTTTGTCTGGTTTGTCTGGTTTGCCCGGAACATGGGCAGATGCATCATAATTTTCAACAGGCATCTGATCAATGGATTCCTTCTGGCAGGAAACTGCAGCAAATACTAATAAAAAAAGAAACACATAATTCTTCATAAGAATAATTTTAAGTTAGAAATTTTTTTGAATGAATTTTCAACCTAACGCTGGTAAGGTCGCGATGTAAGAATCAATATAAGTTAGGGAAGCTGTAATATTAATCTACATAGGTGAGGTACTCCTTGTACGCGATCATTGAAAACATTAGTTTCTAATTCAGAGAAAAAAACTAAGGATATTACGTAAAAAAGGATATGTAAAAATTTACATAATAGATTAACTGTTAATTAATTATGATGAATTACACTTAAAATAATGAATTATCTAATCATCTGAATCACTATCTCCGTATTCATCCCATAATTTTTTAGAATCGGTCTTTAAAAAATTAATGGTTTTGTCAAGTACATAATTGAATTCTTTCGGCAGGCTTTCCTTTTCCCAGGGATGTTTCGTCCCGAAAACATGGTCGGCGTTTTCTACCAGCAATAATTTGGGAGCGGGGCTCCATTCGAAAAGATTTCCGGCTTCGCCAATAGAAACACTGGTATCACTGCTGCCGTGGGCAATTAAATGCGGAATTTCCAGTTTTTTAGCCGATTTTTTAATATTCAGTCTTTCCCGGTTCTCCCTGAAGTTCTTATAAAACTGATAATGATGCGGCAGTTGCTGTTTGTTGCGGGAATTGGTAATATACTGCACTCCTTTTTTCTCCCAGGCCTCGAGCTTTTTACCTTCCGGAAAGCGCGATCCAAAATCGGATACCGAAGCGAAGGTGATGAGTTTATTTATCCTTTTTTCCTCGGAAGCCTTAATTACACAAATTCCGCCTCCTCTGGAATGACCAATGAGGTTTATATCGCTTACATCAACCTGCTGGGCGAATTTAAAATTGGGAAGAAGTATCCAGTCGATCACTGTTTGAAGATCATCGAGTTCTATAGTGTAATTATTATCGCCAAAAGCTTCAATATTTAAAAATTCTGTAGGATTTTCAGGGGTAGTGCCGTTATGGCTGAAGTTGAACTTCAGAAAAAAGAAACCTTCGTCGGCAAAACGTTCACCCATGATCTCCCATGCGCCCCAGTCTTTAAAACCTTTATAACCGTGGCAGAAGATAATTACAGGTTTGGGTTTCCCATTGTCTTTGAAAATTAGATCAACGAGGATGGGTTTATCACGCTTTCCATCGATGACGATGTTCTTTTCTTTAGAAATTTCCATAGCTTTTTTTAATTTCTTTCTCTATAAAGGGGATTTCGGGATCACAGATCTCGCAAATTAATTTTTTTACCTCTTCTCTGAAAACCGCGAGTGTTTCCTGAGTGATCAGACTGTCTTTTTTGCGGCTTCCCTTCTCTTTTTCAGCAAATTTCAAGAATCCGTTTTTTAGATTCTTAAAGGAAATAATTCCGGCTTCGGCCGGGAATTTAAGGTCTTTGCTTTCCGCAAGCAAGTTCACATAAGTTAAAACCTGAAAACATTTGGAGTATTTGTCATAATCTTTTGTTATTTCCGCCCACTCATCAATGGCGAGTTCGTATTCTATAACTTTTCCGGTTTTATAATCGATCACTGTGGGAATACCGTTGAGTAATTCGTAGCGATCTACTTTGCCGCGAAGATAAACCGGAAAATCCAGTTTTTCTACTGGAAGAGGTATTCGAAGATCTTTTTCTATCTGTATAATTTGGATCTCATCACCTTGCAGAAGGCGTTGTTGTTCAAATTTTAAGAAATTCTGAATATACCTTCGGGCCACTTCATAAATGAGCAAATTCTTCCCTTTATTAAGCCCAGAAGGACTATAAGTTTTGGCAAATTCCTCACTCACTTTTTTATCAAGTTCTCTTCGGAAAGAATTTATATCTTCTGATCTTAGATTTCTTCCTTCCAGCGGTAAATAAAAAGCTTCAAGCGTGTTATGAACCACCGTCCCGAGGGTATTGTATGCAACGGTTTCTTCAACTTCTTCCTGGTCTCTGATTCCCAAAATGTATTGAACATAAAAATCTAAAGGATTCCGAATATAAGAAGTCAAAGCGGAGGGCGAGAATCCCGAAGAGGCGAGCGACTTTATTTTTTCAAGGATTTCAGGAGTCTTATGAATTTCTTTTAACTGTTTTTCGAATTTTGGAACCTGCGGACTCACAAATTGACTTTCTAAATGATGCTTCTCCTGCTTTTCGACCAGAAGCTGGGTGATAAATCGGCTTTTTTCTCCGGAATTTAATCCTTCAACTTCAGTGTTATATAGTAAATAAACATTTTTTGCACGTTGAAGAAGCCGGTAGAAATGATAAGTATAAACCGCGTCTTTTTCAAGGTAAGTGGGAAGACCTTCCTGCTTTTTTAGATCGTAGGGAATAAAAGAACTTTCAGATTTTCCTGCGGGTAAAACTCCTTCATTTAATGAAGAAATGATCACTGTTTCAAAATCAAGAGCACGTGATTCCAACATTCCCATCAGCTGCAAACCTTTAAAAGGGCGGCCCTGAAAATCCAAAGTTTCGGTAGAAACAAGTTCTTTATAAAACCCGAAAAGAGTCCTCAGATTTTTAATATGGGGGTATTGTGAAGTAAGGTTCTGAAGTTTATTAAAAAGCCTATGAAAATGATAAAGGAATTCGAGTCCAAGTTTATCGTTTTTGCTTTTCAGGTCTTCCTTTATTTCATAAATTATCTTCTGAAGTGATTCCAGAAATTCAGGTACATTTTCCTTTTTTGGTTTGAAGCAGGCGTTTATGAGTATTTGGAGATCTTCAGAAAAAATTCCACAGATTTTATCAAAACTGAGATATACAAGATTTCCGGAATGAATTTCCCTGGTTAGCTGAGTTCCATATTCTTTTAATAGAGGCTGGATACAGGGATTATCTGTAATTGCCAGAACATCTTTATAATAGTAATTTCCTGTCCCGGAAGTATGTAATAAGAAGAGACTTTCAAATAGGGAATTTACCGGCGAATTCTTAACCGGGAATCCCATGGTAATATTCAATTCCTGTAATTGCGGCGGAAGGCTGTTCAACACCGGTAACAATAATTCTTCTTCTCCCAGCACTACGGCGGTATTTTCAAGTGTAGTTTGGTCAAAACCTCCCAGTAATTCTCCTATATATTTTGCCTGGCCAATGTTTTTAGGCACTCCCGTGATCTGAATATTTTTTGCTTTTGCGTATTGATTTCCAAAATTTTTAAATGGCTTGTTTTGGTAATATTCCCAGTCTTTGAGATATTTTCTTATAAAAATGGAAGCAGCATGAGACTGGTCATTATAAAATATTTCATCGAGGTCCCAAAAAACTTCTGCCTGTTCTTTTTTTAAGAGGAAATGAATAATTTCCTGTTCAGAACTATTGAGGGCATTAAAACCTATAAAAACAAAATGCCGGTTATTCTTTTTTGCGTATTGTTGAATTTTTTCAGCAGCTATGCGGTAAATCAATCCCTGGTAAGCAAGCCCATTTTCCAGCAGATTTTCCCTAAGAGTTTCATAATACTCGGGAAGTTTTTTCCAAAAATGAAGATATTTTTCTATCAATTCGGTTCGTTCCGGGCGTAGATACCAGTGTTTTATATCCTGTATCCCCGATAAATAATCGAAAAACGGCCTGTAATCTATTAGATAGCGATCAATTTCATTAAAATCATGAAGTAGATTCTGTGCCCAGCCGGAAAAAGTTTCGAAATCTTCGCGTTCCCCCTCAGGGGTAATTTTTGTGTAAGCCTCGTAAAACTCAAACAGGCTAATGGTATTATCGATAAGCTGAAGTTCACTAATCTGCTCGGTGAATTCTTCAATACTCAATACTTCGGGTGCGAAAAGGCTGGTTTCCGAAATTTTGGCCAGTTCGTTTAATAGAAATGCTCCCGCCCTTTTACTGGGAAGGACAAAAACCATTTCAGACAAAGGCATTGATGAAGTTTTCCTTAAATTCTCAAGTGTTTCCCTGATAAATGTAATCATGGGCCTAAAATAAAAAACGCCCCGCAAAGCGGAGCGTTTTAAGAGGGTTTTTACAACTCCTAATTACATATTTTTCTTTGTTGCAGAATCTTTCATCTCTTTGTCTTTATCTAAAGAGATTTCCACACGTCGGTTCTCCTGTCTACCAGCAGCAGTACTGTTAGTAGCGATAGGTTGTGTTTCACCATAACCTTCAGAGGTCAATCTATTAGAAGGTACTCCATGTTGTTGCAACCATTGTTTCACAGAAGCTGCACGCTCTCTGGAAAGCTTCATATTATAAGAATCACTACCAACACTATCAGTATGACCTTCTATATGGAAGACAGTTTGTGGATATTCTTTCATAATGTCCACGATTGATTGAAGAGCATCTTCAGATTCTTTACGGATAGTTGCTTTGTTGAAGTCGAAAAGAACAGTTTTTGAATATTCATTCAATTCTTTCATTACTTCAGCAGTTGGTTCTGGACATCCATTTGTAGATGCAGGACCAGCCTGTTCTGGACATTCGTCGTCTTTGTCAAGCACACCATCGCCATCACTATCAGGCCATGGGCATCCGTTATTATCTGCAGGACCAGCTTCATCTGGACAATTATCTTCGCTATCTTTTACTCCGTCACCATCAGCATCAGGACAACCGTTCATTGCGGCGATACCAGCTTCATTTGGACACTCATCGTCAGGATCTGCAATTCCATCACCGTCAGAATCCGGACATCCGTTAAATTCAGCTAAACCAGCTTCGTTCGGACAGGCATCCTTACGGTCTTCAATTCCATCGCCATCAGAATCTGGGCATCCGTTAAACTCTGCAAGACCTGGTTCTTCCGGACATTCATCGTCTTTATCATAAATACCATCCCCATCGGTATCAGTTCCACCAAAAACAAATTTAATTCCTGCAGAATGTTGAAAATGAGAGGCATTATCGGTATCAAAAATGTGTTTGTATTTTGATTCAATAGTTAAGGCAAGGTTATCTGAAAACCAGAAATTAAACCCTAATTGACCATTTAAAGTTGCGGCATCAAGATTTGAAATATTACTTCCAGCACTACTTTCTCCAATCCAGGTATAACCTCCGCCAACACCAAGATAAGGATCAAACCATCCATCGTTTAAAAGTGCTCTTAAGCTATAATCGAGAGATAAATCTGCGCTGTAATAAGAAAGATCTGAGAGTGATTGGTCGCCATATTTGTCAATTTTATTTATGGTTCCAGATAATTCTCCAACAAATCCGGCACCAATATAACGTGATACCGCAATTTTAGATAAGGCAGGTAAAATGTTCCAATGATCATTAGTATTAAAGTAATCTTCAAAGTTACCGCCAAGAGGGGCGTCTCCTCCTGTTGGATAGAAATCTACAGCATTAGCTCCTATAGTAATGGCCCAGGGATTATTTGCATCCTGTGCCTGTACAGAAGTATAGCCTGCTATAAGAAATAGAGCTAATACAATTTTGCTAAGATGTTTCATATTTAATAGTTTAGTTTTAAGTGTTAATCGTTAACAAAAGTATGCTGTTAGTGCATATTAACAAAGACAAAAATAATAAAGTTTTCTTAATTGCTGGGGCTTTTCGTTGGTTTAAACCTCATTTTAGTAACTGAAAATCAAAATAATTACGAATATTTTATTAATATTTATCTCCTTCCAGATTATGAAATTACTTTAAGTTCTCGCCCAACCTTTTTAAATGCCTCTATTGCTTTGTCAAGATGTTCTTTTTCGTGTGCAGCCGAAAGTTGCACTCTTATCCTTGCTTTTCCTTTGGGAACAACCGGATAAAAGAACCCGATAACGTAGATCCCTTCTTCCAGTAACATGTCGGCCATTTGTTGCGAGAGCTTTGCATCATGCAGCATTACCGGAACAATGGCTGCCTGTCCATCAATGATCTCAAATCCTGCATCTTTGATTCCTTTTTTAAAATAAGCCGTATTCTCCTTCAGTTTATTCCGAAGGCTACTATCTGTTTTTAGCATATCAAAAACCTTAATTGAAGCACCAACAATTGCCGGTGCCAGAGAATTGGAAAAAAGATAAGGTCTTGAACGCTGCCTTAAAATCTCTATAATTTCCTTTTTTGCAGTAGTATAACCCCCCATAGCTCCACCTAATGCCTTTCCTAATGTACCGGTGATTATATCTATTCGATCAAGCACTTTCTTTTCCTCAAGAGTACCAATACCATTTTCCCCTATAAATCCTGTTGCATGGCATTCATCAATCATTACCAAAGCGTCATATTTATCAGCGAGATCACAAATTTTATCTAGTGGCGCTACCAGACCATCCATAGAAAAAACGCCATCGGTTACAATAATTTTAAATCGGGCGCCATTTTCATCGGCTGCCTGTAATTGCTTTTCCAGATCGGCCATATTCCCATTTTCATACCTGTATCTTGCAGCTTTACAGAGACGCACTCCATCGATAATAGATGCATGGTTCAGGGAATCGGAAATGATGGCGTCTTCAGCGGTAAATAAAGGTTCGAAAATTCCTCCGTTCGCATCAAAAGCCGCCGCGTAAAGGATGGTATCCTCAGTGCGGTAAAATTCGGCGATCTTTTTTTCCAGTTCTTTATGAATATCCTGTGTTCCGCAGATAAATCTCACGCTGGACATTCCGAATCCATGAGTGTCCAGGGTGTCTTTTGCTGCCTGGATTACTTCAGGATGAGAAGAAAGCCCCAGGTAGTTATTCGCGCAGAAATTGATCACTTCCTGTCCGGTGGAAATTTTGATCACAGCGCCTTGCGGACTCGTTATAATCCTTTCTTTTTTATAGAGGCCAGCCTCTTTAATTTCTTCAATTTCCTTTTGTAAATGTTCTTTTATTGCTCCGTACATGATGTTTTTTTTACAAAGTTAATTTTCTTTTACGATTCTTATAATTACAGGATCATGAGTATAAACCAGCAAACACTGGTCAATTTCGAAGTTCATCTCTTTTAGCACACTGGCATATCCCAAAATTTGCTTCTCGTGATCATCTACAAAGCCTCCGGTTTTATAATCTATAATAGTGACTTTTTTTCCGCGGAAATTTAAGCGGTCAGGACGCAGCCTTTCACCATTTGGACTGATAATTTCCCGCTCATTAAAATTTTCTGAATCTTTTGAGTAATAATGAGAAAGCTGAGTGTGATTGATAATTTTTGAAACAATAGTCGAAATTTCCTGTCTTGACGCTTCCATTATAAGTCCGTTTACCACTGCCCAATCCATGGCAGCTTCAAGATCTTCTGAATGATCTATTTTTGAAAGTACCTCATGAATGATTTCCCCTTTTTCAATGGCTTCCTGCTGTGTACTATCCCATAAAGCCCCAGCACGGGTCACAATATTCACGGCCTGGTTCTGAACGGCAGAAGAATAAAAAGTCTCTGCTAATCTTACATTTTCTTTCTGTTCTTTTTGTTGTTTTGGACCTTCCTTCATCCCGAATTCAACCTTCCTTTTTTGGGAATCAGGTTTTTCCCTGTTCGCAAATTCCAAAAGCATATCAGGAATATTCGGATTTTTCTTCGGTTTTTCATTGTAATTACTTAATACATACAGTCTTTCCGACGCACGGGTGCAGGCAACATAAAAAACATTCAGGGTATCCAATTCGTTCTGACAAACCAATTGTGTATATGCCTGGGCCGCATCATCATCCCAGTTCAGCATTTTTGAGGAAGCATTTACATAAGCAATGGGAATGAGTTCGTCTTCACAATTTAGCCAAAGACAGTCTTTTCGAGTGTCCTGAAGATCTGAATTTGCAAAAGGATAAATCACCACTGGAAATTCGAGTCCTTTAGATTTATGTATGGTCATGATCTGAACAGCTCCCGAAGATTCTGGCGTTACGATACTGAGTTTATGCTTTTTCTGCTCCCATTTTTCAAGAAGAGAACTGTATGCGGAAGAATGTTTTTGAGAAACTTCAAAAACGAAATCCAAAAAGAATTGCAGATAAGCATCGGGTTTTTCTACAAGCTTAAAACTGCGAATAATATATTCCACACCTTCATACAAAGACTGCCTTTTCAGGAATTCGGGATCAAAATGAATTTCATATTCCTCTAACCACTCGTAAAAACTGCGTCCTGTTTTTTCTATATTCTGAAGAAAACTCTCGAAAATCGCTTCCTCTTTTAAATATTTTGAAGAGAGATAATCGAAAACTTCAAATTTCAGTAATCTATCTTCTTCTTTAAGCAATAGGGAAAGCACCGAAATAATAAAATTCACTTCTGCTGAATTTTTCAAAAGCAATGTCTCCGAAGAAACCACAGAGATTTCATGCTGACTCAGAAATTCAGCCACAAGCGCTCCCTGGTCACGCGTGCGGGTTAGGATGCAAATATCGCCGCGGTCAAAACCATCATTATCCAGCTCGAGAATAGATTCCAGGATTTGCTGAGGATATTTTTCGGTCTCTTCCTCCTTGCTGGCAGCTTCTATAAATTCAATATTTACATAACCGAAATCTCCAGTTTTGGGAGTTTGTCTGGAATTTTTGAAGAGCTCGGCATAAGCGGGAAAACTTATTTTTTCTGAAGCATAAGCAAAAAACGAGTTGTTGAAATTGACAATTGTTGAGCCGCTTCTGTAATTATCGGGAAGATTTACCACATTTGCATCTATCTGGAAAGGATTGATTTGGTTACTGCTCAGGCCAATTAATTGTTCTGCTCTTCCTCCGCGCCAGCGATAGATGCTTTGTTTCGCGTCCCCAACAAGTGTGAGGCCGGCATTCTCTTCTTTTCCGGAAAGGTTATGATCGATAAGCGGAATAAGATTTTCCCACTGCATCACTGATGTATCCTGAAATTCGTCAATAAAATAATGACGATATCTTTCACCCAGGCGTTCATAGATGAAGGGTGCAGGTTGATCTTTGACCTGTTCACTGATCTTTGGGTTAAATTCGGAGATCAGCATCATATTTCTTTCTTTTTTAATCGCGTCGATCTCTTTATTGATCTCATTCAGAAGTGATAACTGAACAAGATTTCTGCCTATTTCCTGATAATATTCCGCCTTGTAATAAAGTTTTTTCGCCTGATCGAATAATTCTGAAATTTTTGGCTGAAGGGCATCCAGTAGAATTTGTTTCTCTTTATCAACTCTTTTAGGATAGAGAGGCTTATCGTTAAGATTTTCTATCCATTTTGCATCAAATTTCAGTTCGTCCCCATTTTTCAGTTTTTTAAAATGTGTAACGAGGTATTTGCCGCTAAAATCACTGTCATCCAGGCTGTTTTCCCTCATAATTTCAAAGAATTCATCAGCGGTTTCCCTAATGGCTTCTTTTGTGGCGCGGAGTTTCTTATTCAGGTTAATTTCATATTCCCTGAAATCATCGAGCGTTTTTTCCTTTAAAACAGCTATGGCTCTCTGATTATTTTCATTGGTAAGCAGCTTCGAAATAATAAAAAGGTCACGACTAATATCCCAGCTTTTGTCATCATCGGTCTTGTTAAGGGTAAAATCGAGAAGTACCGAAGTCAATTTTTTATCACTCCCGGCTTTACTGATAAGACTGTCTACGGCTTCAGCAAGTATTTCATCAGTCTCCAGTTCAACCTCGAAATTCATTGGGATCCCCAGGTCGCGGGCAAAAGTACGAAGAACGCGATGAGTAAAACCATCAATGGTTGAGATCTCAAAAGCGGCGTAATTGTGAATAATGCTTTTAAGGATTTCAGCCGATTTCTTCCTGATCTCTTCAGGACTCAGCGAGGTTTCTTTTAAAATTTCGTTTAAAAGCGGATTATTTATAGCTGAGGTTTCTTTGTTTCTGAAAATAAGAAGAGAATCCAATATCCTTTTTTTCATTTCGCCCACCGCTTTATTGGTAAAGGTGATCGCGAGAATATTTTTATAAGAATCGGTTCTTTCCGAAGTAAAAAGAAGGGAGAGGTATTCCTTCACCAGGGTAAAAGTCTTGCCAGAACCTGCTGAAGCATTGTAAATATTAAAGGAGGTCTTCAAAAATGCTGAATTTTGCTGCTTATTTCTTTTTTTGCAATTTAATTAAAATGGAACCGGAAATCCCCTGTCTTTTAAGGATTTTATAACACTAAATAGTTTACAGGAAAGACCTGAATGTCTAACTTTGATAGAGTTTAAGTACTAATCATTAAAAATATAGAATATTATGTCTTTTGAGTTACCGAAATTAAAATATGCGTTTGACGCACTAGAGCCACATATCGATGCCAGAACCATGGAAATTCACCATGATAAGCACCACGGTGGTTACACTAAAAAGCTAAATGCAGCTATCGAAGGTACAGATATGGATGGAAAAAATATCGAGAATATTTTACACAATCTTGATATGTCTAACAGCGCCGTTCGTAATAATGGGGGTGGATATTATAACCACAGTCTTTTTTGGGAAATAATGTCTCCTAATGGCGGTGGAAAACCGGAAGGTGAACTTGCTGAAGCTATAGATAAAGAATTTGGTTCTTTTGAGGCATTCAAAGATGAATTTTCTAAAGCTGCTGCAGGACAATTTGGTTCCGGATGGGCCTGGCTTTGTGTTCATAAAGGAGGAAAATTAGATATTTGTTCCACTCCAAACCAGGATAACCCGATTATGCCTGAAGTTGGTTGCGGCGGTACTCCTATCCTCGGACTGGATGTTTGGGAACATGCATATTATCTACATTATCAAAATAAACGTCCTGAGTATATAGATGCATTTTTTAATGTTATAAACTGGAAAGAAGTTTCCAGCAGATATGCTAAAGCGAAATAATTTTTAATTTCTTGATATGGAAAGCCCCGCCGATTGCGGGGTTTTTTATTTGGCTGAATTTAAAACAATAAAAAAAGGTGGAATGTGATTCCACCTTTTTTTGCCCCAAATCTACCATGAACTTAACCTACTTATGCTATGGTCTTATAAAGATAGAAAGAAAGATCTTAGGATAATGAATTTTTAGATGAAAGGCTCGAAAATTAGTTAAACGGTTGATTATCTGTTTTTGGAATAAAATAAAACCAGATTTCCTTCTACGGAAAATAAAAAAAGGCGGAATATGATTCCACCTTTTTTTGCCCCAAATCTACCATGAACTTAACCTACTTATGTTATGGCAATACTAATGTAGATAGAAAAAACCTACACGCAAAGATTTTTAGATAAACTACCTAATTAATAGATGAAAAACATGAATTAATAGGCGCGGTCCTTTTTACCCTCATAGAAATTCATAAAAGCACGGTTTACCACGCGATTTCCTCCCGGAGTAGGATAATCTCCTGTAAAATACCAGTCACCCAGATTTTTAGGGCAGGCTTTATGCAAATTCTCAACACTTTGGTAGATCACCTTTACTTCAGCCTTTACCGAGTCCTCACTGAGTAAAGCAGCTATTTTATCAGATATTTGTTCATCGGTATAGGGCTCATAAATTTCTTTCACAAAATTCTGAACATCACTATCATCAAGGTCCACCTGCTTCTTACATTTCTCATAAACTTTTTCTACTATATCATAAGATCCTTCTTCTTTATGAAGTTCAAGAGCAGCCCGAAAAGCAACGAGGTCTTCCAGCCTTGCCATATCGATTCCGTAACAATCGGGATATCGAATTTGTGGAGCCGAAGAAACAACCACTATCTTTTTCGGATTAAGTCGATCCATCATTTTGATGATACTCTTTTTAAGAGTAGTCCCACGAACGATACTGTCATCAATGATCACAAGATTGTCATCGGGCTTTACAACTCCGTATGTTACATCATATACATGCGCCACGAGATCATCGCGGCTGCTATCTTCTGTGATGAAAGTTCGCAGTTTTACGTCTTTTATGGCGATTTTTTCGGTACGAAGCCGGTAAGATAAAATTTCCTTCAGGCGTTCATCAGTAAGGCTATCCTTTTCAGCAAGGATCGCTTCATTTTTTTGTTTATTAAGCTCATCCTGAGCGGCTTCGACCATTCCGTAAAAAGAAGTTTCAGCTGTATTGGGTATAAATGAGAAAACCGTCTTCACTGTATCGTGCTTGATGCTCTTTAACACCTCGGGCATTAGAAACCTTCCCAGATTTTTTCTTTCCTGGTAAATTTCAGCATCGCTTCCGCGTGAAAAATAAATTCGCTCAAAAGAACAGGCTTTTCTTTCCAGCGGCTCAATGATCTTTTTAATAGAGGTATCACCATTTTTTTTCGTGATGATAGCATGTCCCGGATCTAATTCGGTCACGGCTTCAAAAGGAACATTGAACACAGTTTGGATCACAGGCCTTTCTGAAGCTACCACCACCACTTCATCATCTTTATAATAATAGGCGGGCCTTATTCCTGCAGGATCGCGCAGGACAAAAGAATCACCATGGCCCATTAAACCGGCCATTGCATAACCGCCGTCCCAGATCTTTGATGATTTCCGAAGTATTTTGGCAACATTTAATTTTTCAGCAATTATTGGCGAAGCCTGGACCTTGGAATATCCTTCCTTTTTCAGTTTTTTGTAGAGCTTGCGAACTTCATCGTCAAGAAAATGTCCGATTTTCTCCATTACCGTGACAGTATCCGCTCTTTCCTTTGGATGCTGGCCAAGTTCTACCAAATTATTGAACAACCTGTTAACATTGGTCATGTTGAAATTACCGGCAACGATAAGGTTCCGGTGCATCCAGTTATTTTGTCTTAGAAAAGGATGCACGCTTTCGATACTATTCTTTCCGAAGGTGCCGTAGCGTACATGACCCAAAAGCACCTCGCCGAGATAGGGAATATTCTTTTTCTGAAGTTCTGTATTATCGGCATATTCAGGATGTTCTTTGATCTCATCATTAACCCGCTGATTGATCTGCTCAAAAATATCCTGAATAGGTTGCGCCTGATTCGAGCGAATCCTGCTGATATACCGTTCACCAGGAACTGTATTAAGTTTGATGCTGGCAAAACCCGCACCATCCTGACCCCGGTTGTGCTGTTTTTCCATCATTAGGTACATCTTATTGACCCCGTAAAACGCGCTTCCGTATTTCTCTTTATAAAAATCCAGAGGTTTAAGAAGTCTGATAAGGGCAATTCCGCATTCGTGTTTTAAAGCATCGCTCATTGTAGTGGGTTCCTTTTTGGGAATTTATAATATTGGTCACAAAAAAAGCCCCGTAATTACAGGGCAATAAATTTTAATCTATATGTGTTTGATACTGCGTTAACTTCCTGAACTCGGCCAGCCTTTCATTCACCTGTTTTCTGTCAAGTTTCTGCATACGCTCGGTACCGAATTTTTCCACACAGAAGGAGGCAAGGTTTGAACCGTAAATAATAGCGCTCTTCATATTTTCGAAGGTCACGTCATTGGTATATGCAAGATAACCTATAAAACCTCCAGCAAACGTGTCCCCGGCGCCGGTTGGGTCAAAAACTTCTTCCAGCGGAAGAGCGGGTGCAAAGAAAATTTGATCCCCGCGGAATAACAATGCTCCGTGCTCCCCTTTTTTTATTACCACATATTTAGGCCCCATTTCTTCTATTTTTCGTGCTGCTTTTACCAAAGAGTGTTCACCTGAAAGTTGTCTGGCTTCCTCGTCATTAATGGTGATCACATCTACCCGCTCAATCACTTTTTTTAAATCTTCCAGGGTATTGTCCATCCAGAAATTCATGGTGTCCAGCACCACAAGTTTAGGATCTTCGATCTGGTCGAGGACGCTAAGCTGGACAAGCGGATGCAGATTTCCCAGCATTACATATTCGGCATTTTTATAGTCTTTAGGAACCAGAGGCTGAAAATCGGAAAGAACGTTCAGCTGTGTTTCAAGCGTATCACGGGTATTTAAATCGTTATGATAACGGCCGCTCCAGAAAAAGGTTTTCCCACCTTTGACTATCTCCACACCGTCTATATTTATATTATTTTTTTTAAGTAATTCAAGATAAGAATCGGGAAAATCTTCCCCAACTATAGAGACCACCGCACTGTCAATATTGAAATTTGCTGCAGAAAGGCCAATATAAGTGGCCGCACCACCAAGAATTTTATCGGTTTTTCCAAAGGGAGTTTCAATAGCATCAAAGGCAACAGTACCTACAATCAGTAATTTGCTCATAATTGGTTTTAAAAAATATGCTGCAAATATACAGTTTGTTTTTCAAGAGCTAAACCCTTTAACGAATGAGTAATTCTTAACCCGAATATCCTGTATCGGGCAGGAGCTTTTTATTTTTTGAAGCCGCTACCGCCAATGCATCGCAACGTTCGTTCTGCGGATGTTCGTTATGTCCCTTTATCCACTGAAATTTCACCTGATGATTTCGATATTCCTTTAAAAAAGCCCTCCAGAGATCAGCATTTTTGCGATTGACGAAATTTTTTTTCTCCCAGCCGAAAACCCATCCTTTAGAAACTGCATCGGCTACATATTTTGAATCGGTGAAAACCACAGCCTGAATACCCGGTTTTTTCAGTTTTCGCAATGCTTCGATAACGGCCAAAAGTTCCATACGGTTATTCGTTGTATGGCTGAAGCCCTTTGAAAATTCCTTTTTATAAGGTTTTCCCACCCATTCCATCACGATTCCGTAACCTCCGGGACCGGGATTTCCTCTTGCGGCACCATCGGTATATATGTGTACAATTGGTTGTTCCACTATTTTTCGTCGAGAATTTTTTCGATTACCTCCGGGAAATGTTTGTATTCGAGTTGGTGGATTTTCTGCGCAAGGCTATCGGGAGTATCGGTATTTTCTAGTTGGGTGGTTGCCTGGAAAATGATTTCTCCTTTATCATATTCTTCATTAACATAATGAATACTAATGCCGCTTTCCTTTTCTTTATTGGCGATCACTGCTTCATGTACATTAGAACCATACATTCCTTTTCCACCGTATGCCGGAAGTAGAGCCGGATGAATATTGACAATTTTCCCGGCGAACTGCTGAAGGAATTTTTTCGGCAATAGCCATAAAAAGCCTGCCAGCACGATTAGGTCGGGCTTCATGTCTCTCACGACATTCAGTACCTCATGTGAATTATAAAGGGCATCACGATCAAAATGAAGCGCTTTGACGTCCAGATCATAAGCGCGTTTTAATGCACCGGCCGTTCGGCGATTGGAAAAAACGGCAATTACCCTGGCTTTATCTGAATTTTGAAAATATTTTATGATATTTTCGGCATTGGTTCCAGAGCCGGAAGCAAATATCACAATCTTCTTAAAATGGTCGCGGGGTTTGTTACTCAAAATAAGGCTCTTAACAATTATTAGGAAGTAAAATTAATCGGTTTCAATGAATTTGTGTAAATTACAAACACATTTTCTGAGTAAAAATCGGTTTTAAAATAAAGTTTTTTATTTTTGCCACCTAATCAAAATTAAAATAAAAAATTATGTCAGACATTGCATCAAGAGTAAAAGCTATCATCGTTGACAAATTAGGAGTTGACGAGAACGAAGTTGTAAATGAAGCCAGCTTCACCAACGACTTGGGTGCTGATTCACTAGACACAGTAGAATTGATCATGGAGTTTGAAAAGGAATTTGATATCCAGATCCCAGACGATCAGGCTGAAAACATTGCTACTGTTGGTCAGGCAATTTCATATATCGAAGACGCAAAAAAATAAAAATTAAAAACACCATATGGAGTTAAAGCGAGTTGTAGTTACAGGCCTTGGAGCCTTAACCCCAATTGGTAATAATCTTGAAGAATATTGGGAGGGACTGGTAAATGGAAAAAGTGGTAGTGCTCCTATCACTTATTTTGATGCCGAAAAGTTCAAGACTAAATTCGCTTGTGAACTCAAAAATTTCGATCCTCTTGACTACTTTGACCGCAAGGAAGTAAGAAGGCTTGATAGGTTTGCTCAGTATGCTATTGTATCTTCAGATGAAGCTATAAAAGATTCTGGGATAGATCTAAATACAGTCGATAAATACCGTGTAGGAGTGATCTGGGGTGCCGGAATAGGTGGTCTGGAAACTTTCCAGGACGAAGTGATCAATTTTGCGCAAGGGGATGGTTCTCCAAGATTTAATCCGTTTTTCATTCCTAAAATGATCGCTGATATTGCCCCTGGCAACATTTCGATTCGTCACGGGTTCATGGGAGCGAATTATACCACGGTTTCTGCATGTGCTTCTTCAGCCAATGCGATGATAGACGCCCTGAACAATATTCGTTTGGGATACAGCGACGTCATTGTTTCCGGCGGATCAGAGGCGGCTGTGACCCAGGCGGGAATGGGAGGTTTTAATGCAATGCATGCCCTTTCCACCAGGAATGAAAGTCCGGCAACTGCATCAAGACCTTTCGATGCCACCCGCGATGGGTTTGTGCTGGGGGAAGGCGGAGGCGCCCTTATTCTTGAAGAGTACGAGCATGCCAAAGCCAGAGGCGCGAAAATATATGCTGAATTGCTGGGAGGAGGATTATCATCTGATGCCTACCATATGACAGCGCCACATCCCGAAGGAGACGGTGTGGTTGCGGTGATGAAGAATTGTCTTCGAAATGCCGGATTGAAACCGGAAGATATTGATGCGATTAATACGCATGGAACCTCTACTCCATTGGGAGATGTCGCTGAATTGAAGGCGATTTCAAAAGTTTTCGGGGAACATGCCAAACACATTAATATTAATTCCACTAAATCCATGACCGGGCATTTACTGGGAGCAGCAGGAGCCATTGAAGCGATTGCCGCTATCCTTTCCATAAGGCGGGGAATTGTTCCTCCTACCATTAATCACGAGCATGTTGATGAGAATATAGATCCGGAACTAAATCTTACGCTAAATAAAGCGCAGAAGAGGGATGTAAAAATTGCGATGAGCAATACATTCGGTTTTGGAGGTCATAATGCCTGTGTTGTATTTAAAAAATTCGACGAATAATCTTTTTATGAGTGTTATTCGCAACATATTAAATTCCCGCTCTTCTAAAGGCGGGAATTTTTTTAATGTGGTCACCCAGATCCTCGGGTTCAAACCAAAAAACATTGCACATTATAAAAGAGCCTTCACTCATCGTTCTCTTAATCGAAAAGATGAAGAGGGAAATGCCATTAATTTTGAAAGAATGGAATTTTTGGGAGATGCAATGCTAAGTGCAGTGGTTGCGTCCCATTTATTTAAGGCGGTTCCTGGAGGAAATGAAGGCTATCTTACAAAAATGAGGTCAAAGGTGGTAAGTCGGAAACACCTTAACGAACTGGGAAAGGATCTCGGATTGATCGACCATATTGAAACCAATATCGCCAAAGATCAGTTTGGGGTTAATATTCATGGGAACCTTTTCGAGGCTTTGGTGGGCGCCATTTATCTCGACCGTGGCTACAAATACTGCCGAAGGTTTATTTATGACCGTGTAATAGATCCTTATGTAGATATTGAACAACTGGAAGGAAAAGTGATCAGCTATAAAAGCCTCCTTATAGAATGGTGCCAGAAGGAGAAAAAAGAGTTCGATTATGAAGTATATGAAGATACAGGAAATGATGAACTCAAACATTTTGCAGTAAAACTGCGAATCGATAAACGTGTAGTTGCGAAAGCACGCGCTACTTCGAAGAAAAAAGCGGAAGAGAAAGCCTCGAAAAGAGCTTATTATGCCCTGCAGAATAAAATTCAATAATTGATAATTTAAGGAAAAACTATAACGTTTTCGTAAAATATTACGGATTTTACGCTGCTTTTATAGTCTTTTTATTAATCAAATAGTATCTTTAGACTTTAAGATAAATGTTTATGCAATCGCATAAAATGCTGCTTGAAGTTGAAGAAGAACCATTTAGTCTCATCGCCATTTACGCTTCTATGGAAGGATTTAAAATGGCCTATCTTTTGAACAAGGTTCTGAAAATTCACCTGGAAAGAGAAAGGGAAGATGTAGATTTTAATTTTGATGATTATCGCGCTGCCTTTCCTCTTTACACTTTTAAAGAAGCCAGGACGCAATGTTCTTTTCACCTGGTAGCTAATAAATTCAAGGGCGAGCCTAAGAAAATAGTCAGTTCCGGGTCTTTATTTGATGAAGAGGAAATTAGTCCAAAGGAAGTATATTTAATTCCAGAATATAAAAAGGTAGATTATTTCCTTAAAATCGGTGAAGAAATAGAAGGTAAAGCTTTTTCCAGAATGCTTACAAAAATTGGAAAAATTCCCCAGGTCCAGGCTGCTTATGCGATCGAGCCAGAACTTTTAAAATCCAAACAAAATCTAATATTCGAATAAATGCCTACCAACAAAAAAACGAAAATTGTTGCCACTCTTGGTCCAGCGACCAGTACTAAAGATATCCTAAGGCGTATGCTGCAGGAAGGAGTGAACGTTTTCAGAATAAATTTTTCTCATGCCAATTACGATGATGTAAAGGAGCGAATTCGCATGATCCGTGAATTAAATAAAGAAGACGGATTTAATGCGGCAATCCTTGCTGACCTCCAGGGTCCTAAGCTCAGGGTTGGGGTAATGAAGGAAGAAGTAGTGGTTAATGAAGGAGATGAAATAATTTTCGCCACTGGTAAAGAATTCAAGGGAACCGCCAAAAGAGTCTATATGAACTATGACTCTTTTCCAGGTGATGTTCAGGCCGGGGAACGAATCCTTCTGGATGACGGAAAACTTATCTTTGAAGTGGTTAGCACCAACAAAAAAGACGAGGTTAAAACTAAAGTTATTCAGGGAGGGCCGTTAAAATCAAAAAAAGGGGTTAACCTTCCGAATACCAGTATTTCCCTGCCTGCACTAACAGAAAAGGACATAAAAGACGCGATCTTTGCCTGTGAGATGGATGTCGACTGGATGGCGCTTTCTTTTGTAAGACACGCCCAGGATCTTATAGAACTTCAAAACCTTATTAAAGAACATACGCAGTACAAAATCCCAATTATTGCCAAAATAGAAAAACCCGAAGGAGTCGCAAATATCGATAAGATTGTTGCCTATTGCGACGGACTTATGGTAGCTCGCGGTGATCTGGGAGTTGAAATTCCTGCTCAGGAAGTTCCACTTATTCAGAAAAAACTTGTACTTACGGCTAAAAAAGCGAGAATTCCGGTGATCATTGCTACCCAGATGATGGAAACCATGATCACCAGCCTCACACCCACCAGGGCAGAGGTAAACGATGTGGCCAACTCGGTGATGGATGGTGCTGACGCCGTGATGCTGAGTGGTGAAACCTCTGTGGGGCAATATCCTGTTCAGGTGATTCAAAAAATGTCACAAATTCTCGAAAGTGTGGAAAGTTCTCCGCTTATCAAAGTGCCACATGAACCACCTCATGTTCGCACCAAACGCTATATCACTAAAGCGGTTTGTTATCACGCCGCCCATATGGCCAATGAGATCAAGGCCAAGGCCATCTGTACACTAACAAATAGCGGTTACACGGCTTTCCAGATTTCGGCATGGCGACCAGAGGCTCATATCCTGGTATTTACTTCAAATATGAGGATCCTCAATCAGCTAAGCCTGCTATGGGGAGTAAAAGCTTTTTACTACGATAAGTTCGTGAGTACCGACGAAACCATTGAAGATATCAACAGGATGGCTAAAGAAACCCGTTTTGTAGAAGCCGGGGATTACACCATCAACCTGGCTGCGATGCCAATTACTGCAAAAGGAATGGTGAATACTCTTAGAGTTTCTGAAATAGAATAAGAGTGAAAAATCATTAAGAAGAGGCGGTCTGAAAAATCAAGATAACGTCATCCTGAATTTATTTCAGAATCTTAACTAATTGAAAATCCATAAGAAGCTGAATCAAGTTCAGCTTGACGAAAAAAGGTCTTTTTAGACAGCCTCTTTTTTATACAAAAAATTTAGTCGGTTTTAGAATTTGAATCTGAGCTGTACAGAAATTTCCTTTTTTTCTTCTTCTTTTTCGCCCTTTTCGGTATTAAGATTGGAAAGTGAAATTCCCAGGAGCCTCACAGAATCCTTCATTTTCTCCTGGTAAAGTAATTCCCGCGCTATTTCCAGGATAAGTTCCTTACTGGCGATGTAATTATTTATCGTTTTACTGCGGGTCTGGAGGGTGAAATCGCTATATTTTATCTTCAGGGTTACTGTTTTTCCTGCCACTTTGCTCTTCTTTAGCCTTTTTTCAATCTCTTCGGAAATATTTTCCAGGCGGTCGATCATAAAGATTTCTGAGGAAATATTTTCGCTGAAAGTTCTCTCTGCGCCCAGTGATTTCCTGATGCGATGAGGTTTAACTTCACTTAGGTGAATTCCTCGCACGACATTATAAAAGTGAGCGCCGCTCTTACCGAAATGTTCGGTTAAGAATTCTTCCGATTTTTCTTTCAGATCCTTTCCGCTGAAAATTCCCAGGCGGTACATTTTTTCGGCCGTCACCTTGCCTACACCATAAAATTTACGAATGTCCAGATTTTCAAGAAATTCAATTACTTCTTCCGGAGCAACTGTTTTTTGTCCGTTCGGCTTATTGATATCACTGGCGACTTTCGCGATAAATTTATTGATGGAAATTCCCGCAGAGGCATTCAGCCCTGTCTTTTCCTTTATCTTTTCCCGGATTTCCCGAGCAATGAGCGTCGCACTGGGATTTCCTTTTTTATTTTCTGTGACATCGAGGTAGGCTTCGTCCAGCGAAAGAGGCTCAACCAGATCGGTATATTCAAGAAAAATCTTCCTGATTTGTTGGGAGATCTCCTTATATCGCTCAAATCTTGGTTTTACGAAGATCAATTCCGCACAGTTTCTTTTCGCGATCACGCTGCTCATGGCGCTACGAACTCCAAATTTCCTGGCCTCATAACTAGCCGCACTTACAACTCCACGTTGTGAACTTCCGCCAACTGCCACTGGTTTCCCGCGCAATTCCGGATTATCGAGTTGTTCTACTGAAGCGTAGAAGGCATCCATATCTATATGTATGATCTTTCGGGTATGCTCCACACGGCAAAGTTACATCCAAAAAGAATTTTAAAGACTATTGAGTTAAAAATGGTATTTTTAGGAGGCGAAAAATTTTATTAAAAAAAGGTGGAATAGTATCTAAACGATGAAAAGCAGGACGAAGTCAGCAATAATTTTAGGAGCAACTGGTCTTACCGGCGGTACGCTTTTGCAACGACTGCTAAAAGATGATCGCTACCATAAGATCAAGGTTTTCACTCGAAACCATCTAAATACTAAAAGTGAAAAACTGGAAGAATACTTAATAGATCTTTTCGAACTTGAAAAATTCCGCGACCTTTTTACTGCTGATGAGGTTTTTTGTTGCGTGGGCAGCACACAGAAAAAAACGCCTGATAAAGATACTTACCGTAAAGTAGATTATGGAATTCCGGCTACAGCGGCCACACTCTGCAAACAGAATAAAATCCCTATTTTCATGGTGATTTCGGCTATGGGAGCCAATGAGAACAGCAGTATATTCTACAACAGGACCAAAGGTGAAATGGAAGGTGCTGTTCTTGATAAGAAAATAGATAAAACGCATATTCTTCGTCCGGTATTAATAGGAGGAGAGCGAGAAGATAGCCGGCCAATGGAAAAGGCTTTTAAAAAGATCATGAATTTGATCAATCCTTTACTTAAAGGAAAATTTAGAAAATATCAAAGTATTCATCCTGACGAAATTGTGGAAACCATGATTTATCTCGCGAATAACTCCTATAAATCGGTAATTCTGGAATCAGATGAAATAAAAGACGTGGCTCAAAACGCGAAAAGATGAATGAAATAGAGCGAAAATTTCTGGTAAAATCAGATAAATTCAAGGAAGAAGCACAAAAAAAAATTTCCATTCAGCAGGCCTATTTAAATACCGATCCCGCAAGAACCATCAGAGTACGAACCACCGGAGATAAGGCTTATTTAACGATTAAAGGAAAATCGAATAAAAGCGGAACTTCTCGTTTTGAATGGGAAAAGGAAATTCCTCTGGAGGAAGCTAAAGAATTGCTTAAAATCTGTGAGCCGGGTAAAATTGTGAAAGAAAGATACCTGGTTTCTTCAGGCAGGCATACTTTTGAAGTGGATGTTTTTTTGGAAGCACTCGAAGGTTTAATAATTGCCGAAGTCGAACTTCAGGACGAAAATGATGAATTTGAGATTCCTTCCTGGCTGGGAAAAGAAGTAACCGGAGATGTAAATTATTATAATTCGAGGCTGGTTGAAAAAGCTGCCCAAAAAGGATAAAATTATGTCCGAGCTTTTATTATCTGGATTAGATCATTTTTCTGCAAGACGCCGGACTGTCGCCATAACTGATCTCCGTTTTTGAAAAGGATCATTGTGGGGACTCCTCTTACCTGGAATTTACTCGCCAGCTGCTGATTTTTATCCACATCAATTTTTACAATTTTGAGGCTGTCACCCATTTCAGCTTTAACCTCTTTCAATATGGGCCCGAGCATTTTACAGGGTCCGCACCAGTCTGCAGAAAAATCTACAAGTACAGGCTTATCACTATTGATAATTTCATTAAAACTACTTTTCATAGCAGTGAATTTACCTATAAAAATAAGAAGAAATTTTCCTGTTTTTTAAAAGGAAAACATAAAATATGTCTGCAATTTCCAACTTTAAAGATCCTTTTTAGAAGAACCTTTTATTGCTTTTTGTGGTGAAAAAATCTTTTCCGGTACTAACTGAATTATACTGAAAA
Source organism: Christiangramia fulva (assembly GCF_003024155.1). NCBI lineage: Bacteria > Pseudomonadati > Bacteroidota > Flavobacteriia > Flavobacteriales > Flavobacteriaceae > Christiangramia > Christiangramia fulva. Next base: position 1,119,809 of record NZ_CP028136.1, on the reverse strand, counting down.
ATTTAACTTTCAAATTCCTTGAAAAAAACCAGCCCTACATTTCAGTTTAAGGCTGGTTTTATCAACAACTAACTAAAAAACTATAAAGGTTTTATTGCCATCCACCACCAAGAGCTTCATAAAGCTTAACCATAGCCTTAAGTTGATTAAAGCGTGCATTGGTGAGCTCCAGCCTTGAATTCAAAGCATTTTGTCTTGCAGTAAGTACTTCAAGATAATTGGCGAGACCATTATTTAGAAGTTCCTGAGAATAATCTGTTGCCAGCGAATAGGCATTAAATTCTTTTTGTTTAACCACAATTTTTTCGGTTGCCGTTTTATACGAATGAAGGGCATCTGAAACTTCTTTAGAAGCAATAAGGATGGTTTTTCTAAAATTCAGCCTTGCCTGCTCCTGTTGTGATTGTGCAACTTCATATTGGGTTCTAATCTTTCTTCCGTTAAGGATAGGCTGGGCTAGGTTTCCGATAATCGTCGCGAAAAGAGAATTTGTATTGACAAGGGTAGCAGGATCGAGCGATTGCAAACCGGCAGTGGCAGAGATGCTCAGGCTTGGATAGAAATTCGTCCTCGCTAGGTTTGTGAGCTGGAAAGCATTCATAAAATTGTATTCGGCTGCGATAACATCAGGCCTATTTCTCAAAAGCTCAACAGGAACCCCAACGTTGAGATTGGTTGTTATTTCCTGTTCGGAGAGATCTGTTCTTACAATATTATTCGGAGCCTCACCCAGAAGTATTGAAAATGCATTTTCAAGCTGGTAACGCTGATCTTTCAGGTCTAATAAAATTCCCTGTGCATTGTATAACTGGGCTTCTGTTTGCTGTACGCCAACTTCGGTAACATTTCCGGCTTCTTTCAAAGCTTTGGTAGTTTCCAGGCTACTTGCACGGGTATCGATGGTCTCTTCGGTAATGCGAATTTGTTCATCCAGTGCCAGCAACTGGTAATAAGTAGTAGCAATATCCGCGATCAATCTTGTTTTCACGGCCTGATGAGCGGCCACAGTTTGCAGGGCTCTTGCCTGGTATGCTTTTTTCTGGCTGGTGATCTTTCCCCAGATATCGGCTTCCCAGGAAAGGTTGGCATTTATCTCATATTGATCCAGTGAACTGAAAAAATTTCCAAACTGGCTATTTGGGGCAAGTTCCTGGTGCGTGTATCTGGCATTGGTATTCAATGTTGGCAAATAACCCGCTTTTCCCTGTTTTACATAGGCTTCGGCAGCAATTATCTGCTGTAAGGCCACTCTAATATCAATATTATTCTGAAGGCCTTTCTCAATATAATCCTGAAGTATAGGATCATTGAACATTTCTCTCCATGAAACATTCGCCATATTAAGACTATCGGCAGGTAAATTATCAGAGCGGTAATATTCCTGCTTTACCACATCGGGCTGCTTATAATCTTTGGCGACGAAACATGACTGCAGGCTCAGGAGTCCGGCAATGGCAAAAATGGCTTTATATCTAAGTGCTGATCTCATTTCAGTTTTCGCTATTAATTTTTTTTCCAATTTTTTCCTGAAGCCACTGAAATACTATAAAAAGTATGGGAATTACAAATATTCCAAAGACGGTTCCTATAAGAAGACCTCCGGCGGCGCCTGTTCCTATAGAACGGTTACCTTCCGCGCCAACTCCATTTGCCAGGACCAGAGGCAGAAGGCCCAGTATAAATGCGAAAGAGGTCATAAGTATAGGTCTTAATCGTACACTAGCTCCTTCTATTGCTGCTTTGGTAATAGACATACCTTCCTGCCTTCGCTGCCTGGCAAATTCGACGATCAAAATCGCGTTTTTAGCCAGGAGTCCAATAAGCATGATGAGGGCGATCTGGAAATATATGTTATTTTGGAGGCCGGCTGCCCAGGTGCAGAGATAAGCGCCTGCAACCCCTATTGGCAAAGAAAAGATCACCGAAAATGGCAACAGGTAACTTTCATATTGGGCGGCAAGTAAGAAATAAACAAAGACAATACTGAGCAGGAAAATAATACCGGCCTGACCTGCCGTTGCAATTTCTTCGCGGGTAAGGCCAGAAAATTCCACATCGAAACCGGCCGGAAGATCCTTCGCGACCCTTCGTATGGCGTCGATGGTTCCTCCTGAACTTTTTCCGGCTGCAGCCGTTCCGTTTATGGTTATGGCGGTGAAAAGATTAAATCGTGAAATGGTTTGAGGTCCGTAGGTCCTGTTTAAAGAGACGAACTGGGAAATAGGAGTCATATCTCCTCCAGATGTTTTTACATACATACTGTTTAGGCTTTGCTTATCTACGCGATCTTCAGGTAGAGCCTGAACAAAAACCCTGTACTGCTTGCCAAAGCGACTGAAATTAGCCGTGTAATAACCTCCTACATAACCCTGAAGTACAGAAAGGATATCTTTTACAGAAACTCCGGCTTCTTTCGCTTTTGGAACATCAATATCTATTTGCAATTGTGGATAATTGGTACTGAAAGGATTTGAAGCATAAGCAACTTCTGGTTGTTGAATGAGATTGCCCACAAATTGATTGGCAGTGGCATCCAGCTCTTCCAGGGTGTGGGCACCACGATCGATCAGTTGCATCTCAAATCCGTCTGCACTACCAAACCCGGGGACACTTGGTGGAGAAAAATAGATGATCTTTGCATCACTTATAGCTGCCGATTTCCTATTCAATTTAGCGATGATACTATCAATTGAAGTTTCATCGGTCTCCCGTTCTTTCCAGTCATCCAGGATAATAAAGCCCATTGCATAAGAACTTCCTGAGCCGGAGAAAAAGTTACCTCCGGCTCTGACCGAAGCGGTACGAACTCCTTTAACATCCTGAGCAAGATCGTATAATTGCTGTGTTACCTCGTAAGATCGGTCAAGAGAGGAACCTGGTGGTAACTCTGCATTTACAAAAATTACCCCTCGATCTTCAGAAGGGACAAAACCAGAAGGAATTTCTTTGTTCGTCCAGTAGATCGCAAGGCCGGCAATGATCAAAATAAGCAGGCTTATCCATCGGTGTTTGGTGAGGAATCCCAGGGATTGGGTATATTTATTTCGTGTCGCCGCAAAACCCGCTTCAAAAGCAGAATGAAACCTTTGAAAGAAATTCTTCTTTTTGTCTTCCTCTTTTTTGGGTTTCAGAAAAACAGCGCAAAGGGCAGGACTCAGAGTTAGCGCATTTACAGCGGAAATTAAAATGGCAATGATCAGGGTTACCCCGAATTGCTCATAAAAAACTCCTGCAGGGCCCTGAATAAAAGTAATAGGAATAAATACTGCCGCCATGACCAGAGTAATGGAAACGATCGCGCCGGCAATTTCGCTCATTGCAGAAATAGAGGCTTTGCGGGCACTTTTGGCTCCTTCTTCCAGTTTCGCATGAACGGCTTCAACCACCACGATCGCATCATCTACAACAATACCGATTGCCAGAACTAAAGCGAAAAGGGTCAAGAGGTTAATAGAATAACCCAGTACCTTAAGGAAAAAGAACGTTCCGATGATAGAAACAGGCACCGCAATTGCCGGAATAATTGTCGATTTGAAATCCTGCAGGAAAATGAAAACCACGAGAAATACAAGTAAAAAAGCTTCAAAAAGTGTAGTTTTAACCTTATCCATAGAAGCGGTAAGGAACTTGTTGGTATCATAATTAATGATATAATCCATTCCTTCGGGAAAATCCTTTTTTAGCTCGTTCAGTTTATCATAGACCTTTTCGATAATTTCCTGCGCATTGGAACCAGGCGTTTGAAACACCCCAAAACTTAAGGCCGGATAGCCTTTAGACCTTGAAAGGGAAGAATAAGACTGTGCGCCCAATTCAACTCTTCCCACATCTTTCACTCTTAAAAACTCACCGTTGCTCTGGGTCTTAATGATTATATTTTCATATTGTTCAGCGGTACTGTAACGTCCGCTGTATTTTAAGACATACTCAAAAGATTCTCCGGAATTCTGGCCAAGGGCACCAGCAGCTGCTTCGAGGCTCTGTTCCCCAATGGCGTTAATCACTTCACCTGGTACAAGGCCGTAATTGGCCATTTTCGCAGGATCAAGCCATACTCGCATGGCATAATCTTTTCCTCCAAACACATTCACATTCCCAACCCCATTAATCCGTTGAAGTTCAGGTTTTACGTTTATATTCAAATAATTCTGAATAAAAACATCATCATAATCAGGGTTTTCAGAATAAAGACTGGCATAAAGAAGAGCAGAATTCTGAGCTTTTACAGTAGTAACCCCTGCACGAATCACTTCAGCAGGAAGCACTGAATTGGCTCTTGCCACACGATTCTGAACATTCACCGCTGCAATATCAGCGTCATATCCCTGCTCAAAGAAAACCTGAATGCTGGCGCTACCATTATTACTGGCACTGGAGGTAATATATTTCATTCCTTCCACTCCGTTTATTTCCTCTTCAATAGGGATGATCACACTTTGTATAAGTGTTTCGGCATTCGCACCGGGATAGGTCGCGTTTACCTGTACCGTTGGAGGAGCGATATCGGGATATTGGGTAACGGGGAGCTGGCTAAGACCCAGTAGACCCAGAATCACAATAATGATGGAAATTACAGTAGAAAGTACGGGGCGTTCTATAAATGTCTTTAACATGCTCTATTATTTGAAAACAGTATCAAATGATCCAGTGATACTATCAAGGCTCACTTCGCGAGGATTGATCTTCATTCCGGGACGCACCTTGTTAACGCCATTGGCAAGGATTAATTCGCCTTCCTGGACTCCGTCATTTTCTTTTACCACGTATAGATTTTTCACCTCTCCTTTCACCTGGATAGCTTTAGAAGTTAGGGTGTCGGCCTGCACTTTGTAAACAAAGGTTTGCCCCTGGCGTTCAAAAGTTGAAAGGCTTGGCACGACAAGCGCATTTTCAAAAGTATGGGGGACTTTAATAGTTCCGCTGCTACCATTTCTAAGGAGTCCGTTATTCTCAAATTTTGCCCTGAAATTGACTGTTCCCGTTTGTTGGTCAATGCTGCCCGAAACGGTTTCTATAGTTCCTTCTTTTTCATATTCCCGGGAATTTGCCATTAAAAGCTTCACTTTGGGCATATTCTGGATTTTTTCTGAAATGTTATCACCTTCGGCATTCTGCATGAAATCAAGGAAATCTTTTTCGTTCATCGAAAAATTCGCATAAACATCTTCTATTGAGGAAACAGTGGTCAAAGGGATTTGATCCTGCGGACTAACCAGTGCACCCTTTCTATAATTGATTTTTCCCACAACGCCATCAACGGGACTTTTAATATTGGAATACCCAATATTTGCAACAATACTATTGTAGTTGCTTTTTGCCTGCTGGAGCTTTGCTTTGGCAGTTTCAAGCTGCACCTCGCTGATAATGTTCTTTTCTACCAGGGGTTTTAGCTTATTGACCTCCACCTGCGCAGCATTAACATTTGCTTTTGCCGCTGCCGCATCCTGAGAAAGCGATTCGGTTTCCAGTTTGAAAAGGATTTGGCCTTTTTTAACTTCCTCGCCTTCTTCCACAAGAACATCTGTGATATAACCGGGAACTTTTGCCCGAACGCCGCTATTTACGGTTCCTTCAATAGATGCCGGATAAGAATTATAAGTAGTGACAGTCTTTCGCGGAATTTTAAGAACAGGATATGTAGGCGCCTGTCCCTGATTACCTGAACTTTCGTTGTTGTTACAGGCCAGTAATAGTGCTAAAAAACTTATTAAAGGAATGATCCTGATTAATTTCATCTTTTGGTCGATTAATTAATTGCCAGGCATTTTTGCGATGGCGGTTTCTAAATTCTTCTTTTGCGCCCGGAGATAGTTTCCATAATGATTGGTAAAATCTTTATTCTTCTGAAACTTCTCAGGATTGTTTTCTTTATTGTATTGGGTCAGTTCTTCAAACAGCTCCAGTTCTTTCTGGATTTTTTGAAGATGATCCTGTAATCTCATTTTCACATACTGCTTACTCGCTCTGAAATAGCGCCTTCGCTCGCCTGTTTTGGTAAAATATTCAGCACGGTTTAACTTTAATAACAAATTGAGCTGAGTAGAGACTGAACTTTTACTGGCTCCCGTAATCTGCACGATTTCTTCGAAAGTATGGCCTTCATTGGGCGAAAGTATCATGATCACATTGATCCTTGCGGCAAGAGGCGTTAAGTCATGTGTTTGTTCAAACAAGACTCCTATCTCCTCTATCAGCTTCTTCTTTTTCTCGGGACATCCCCTCATCATCTGAAAAATTGAGCTGCAAATATACAATGGGTTCGGTAAACACCGAACCAAACAAACCTAAAATTTATGATAAATCCGTTCCTTTTTTCTTAGACTGAATTAACTCAAAAGGTTTAAAAATTATCAGAAAAAAGAATTTTCTTCGAATAGAATCTGCTCTTAAACCGAATTTGAGCAGAATATTATTTGCTGTAAATGCCTATTTTAAGCTCCCCATTTTTATTCATCGTGGCACGGTACATTCCGGCTGTGTTGAATTCCATCACCACATTTCCATCATGATCAATAGCGACTATTCCTCCATCACCACCCAGTGCTGGTAATTTTTCCTGAATTACCTCATGAGCAGCTTGCTGAAGAGAGACTCCTTTGTATTCCATCAGGGCAGAAATATCATAAGCGACCACTCCACGGATAAAATATTCACCCCAGCCTGTTGAAGAAACGGCGCAGGTTTTATTATTGGCATAAGTTCCTGCTCCAATAATTGGGGAATCGCCAATACGGTTGTACTTTTTATTGCTCATGCCTCCCGTTGAGGTTCCCGCTGCCAGGTTACCGTCTTTATCAAGAGCGGCGCAACCAACGGTCCCAAATTTTTCATCTTTGATAAACGGATCGTAAAAGGCAGTTTTGTTATTTTTTTCCTTTTCCTCCCTTTCGCGGGCTCTTTCCATTGCCTTATAGCGTTTTTCGGTGTAGAAATAACTGGGATCTACCAGTTCCAGGCCCTGTTCTTTTGCAAATTGTTCTGCTCCTCTTCCTGATAAAAGCACATGGTCTGAATTCACCATCACCTGGTAAGCGAGGTTAATAGGATTCTTAACATTGGTTACTCCGGCCACCGCTCCGGCATTCAAAGTCTGGCCGTCCATAATAGAAGCGTCGAGTTCATTTTTACCTTCATTGGTAAAAACGGCGCCTTTAGCCGAATTAAAAAGCGGACTGTCTTCCATGACATTTATGGTACGCTTTACAGCTTCCACAGAGCTTCCGCCATTAGCAAGAATTTCATAGCCTGTTCTTATTGCCTCTTCAAGTTTAGCCCTGTAAGCCTGTTCCATAGAGTCACTCATATTTTCTTTCAATATAGTCCCAGCACCTCCATGAATAACGATCCCAAAATTTGGAATGCTGTCCTGCTCGGTTTGGGAAGTTGATTTTTCAGCGGAAATCTCCGTTTTACTTTCGGTGTCATTACAGGCGAAAAACGCGACTAGACTAAATAGAAGAAGAAGTTTTTTCATGTTTTTGGTAATTTGGAAGGGAAAGTTAAAGAAATTTCCGGTATTCCAGCCGAAGCGCTTTTTTGGAACTTTAGCAGGATATTTACTGCCGTATGGCGCATATTGCTTAATTTTAAGCTATAAATCAGAAAATTATGGCAGTCAACAAACCATTCAATTTAAATAAATGGATCGAGCAGAACAGGGAAAGCTTAAAACCGCCTGTTGGAAATCGTAATCTTTACAAAGAGTCAGGGGATTATATCGTTATGATCGTGGCCGGCCCAAATGCTCGAAAAGACTATCACTATAATGAAACCGAGGAGTTATTTTATCAACTGGAAGGGAATATAGAAGTTTATATTCAGGAAGACGGCGAGAAAAAGACCATGAAACTTGGACCCGGGGATATGTATCTTAATCCGGCCAAAATTCCTCATTCTCCAGTACGCCACGACGGTTCTATTGGCCTGGTGGTAGAGCGAAAGCGTATTAATGAAAAAGGAAAAGACGGCCTCATCTGGTACTGCGATAATTGCAATCATAAACTTCACGAGGTTTATTTTCCGCTTCAGGATATAGAAACCGATTTCCTAAAGCATTTTAGGGAATTTTATACCAATAAGAACCTCAGAACCTGTGATAATTGCGGGGAAGTCATGCCGGTGGATCCAAGATTTACTGCCGTCGAGGAATAGCGATTTATTTTTTCTATTTTCGCAAGAACTACACAAAATAACAGATAAAAACGCAATTTAATGAGTAAAATCGCTGAAGAATTCGGGATTCAACAAGCCCTGAAAGATCTAGGTTTAAATGAAATTAATAACGGGACTTCCACTGGAACAGATTGGTTTGGAAATGGTGATATTATCGAATCTTATTCTCCTGTAGATGGAGCTTTGGTGGGAAAAGTGAAAGCCACGACCAAAGACGATTATGAAAAAGTGATCACCACCGCCGAAAAAGGGTTTAAAGAATGGAGAACCTGGCCTTCACCAAAAAGAGGGGAAGTGGTTCGCCAGTTCAATGATGAACTAAGAAAATTAAAAGAACCGTTGGGAAAGCTGGTTTCTTATGAAATGGGAAAATCTTACCAGGAAGGCCTGGGAGAAGTTCAGGAGATGATTGATATCTGCGATTTCGCAGTGGGACTTTCCCGCCAGCTTCATGGACTTACCATGCACAGTGAGCGTCCCGGCCACAGGATGTACGAACAATATCATCCGCTGGGAGTGGTTGGAGTGATTTCAGCTTTTAATTTCCCGGTTGCGGTATGGTCATGGAATACGGCTTTAGCCTGGGTTTGTGGCGATGCCTGTATTTGGAAAGGTTCGGAAAAAACTCCTCTTACCTCGGTTGCCTGCCAGAATATTGCAGCGAGAATATTTGCTGAAAACGGCGTTCCAGCAGGAATCTCGTGCTTGATAACTGGAGATTACAGAGTGGGGGAAATGATGACAAAGGATGAACGTGTGCCGTTAATTTCAGCCACAGGATCCATCAGAATGGGAAAAATCGTGGCTCAGGCCGTGGCCGCAAGACTCGGAAAAAGTCTGCTGGAACTCGGCGGAAATAATGCCATTATTGTAACTCCTGACGCGAATATTAAAAATACCGTGATCGGAGCGGTCTTTGGCGCGGTAGGAACCTGCGGACAACGTTGTACGTCCACGCGTAGATTGATCGTTCACGAAGATATTTACGATAAGGTGAAAGATGCGATAGTTAACGCTTATAAACAGATAAGAATTGGAAATCCGCTGGATGAGAATAATCATGTTGGGCCGTTGATCGATAAAGACGCGGTGAAGAATTATCAAAATGCACTTAAAAAAGTGGTTGAGGAAGGCGGAAATATCCTAGTTGAAGGCGGAGTGCTTGAAGGCGAAGGCTACGAAAGCGGTTGTTATGTAAAACCGGCGATTGCTGAAGCTAAGAACGAATTCGAGATCGTGCAGCAGGAAACTTTTGCTCCGGTTCTTTATCTTCTGAAGTATTCGGGTGATGTTGGCAAAGCCGTTGAAATTCAGAATGGAGTAAAACAAGGACTCTCTTCAGCGATTATGACCAATAATTTGCGGGAAGCAGAAAGATTTCTTTCCGTAGAAGGTTCAGATTGTGGGATTGCCAATGTCAATATTGGAACCTCAGGTGCCGAGATCGGTGGCGCTTTTGGCGGTGAAAAGGAAACCGGCGGCGGCCGTGAATCAGGTTCAGATGCCTGGAAGGTTTATATGAGAAGACAAACCAATACCATAAATTTCACTACCGAATTACCTCTTGCACAAGGGATCAAATTCGACCTGTAGTTTAGTTTTTAAGTGCCGATTATCAAACCCGCTTCTATTTGGAGCGGGTTTTTATATTCTTCGCTCCCTGATTTTTTCAAAAAAAGTATGGCGGTAAGTGTCTCCCAGCGGCAGGCTGTCATCGCCAACCCAAACCTCAGAAGTATCAGTTTTACTTACCTTGGCGATGGAAACGATATAGGATTTGTGAGTTTTGATAAATTTTTCTGAAGGCAGGTTCTCCTCAAAATGCTTCAGTGTATTGTAAGTGACGATCTGTTCGTGTTTGGTGTGGATCACTACATAATTACGGATGCTCTCAAGGTAAAGGATCTCAGAAAAATCAACTTTCTGAAATTTGTTCTTTCCATCGGTCTTTACGAAAAAGAAATTTTCGGAAGCTTCATTTTCGTTGCTGTTATGCCTGTTTTCAGCCTTTAGTTTTTTTACTTTTTCAACGGCTTCCAGAAAACGGCTGAAAGAAATAGGCTTAAGCAGATAATCAGTTGCGTTCAGCTCGAATCCTTCCACGGCAAATTGGGCATAAGCAGTGGTAAAGATGACCTTCACATCACCCGAAATGAGTTTGGAAAGCTGTATTCCGGTAAGATCGGGCATTTGTATGTCTAAAAAGATGAGATCAGGACTGAACTTTTCGATTAGCTGAAGCGCTTCTATAGACTTGGTGGTTGTTGCCTCACATTCCAGATAGGGAACTTGGCGGATGTATTTTTCCAGGATTCGCAGCGCGTGAGGTTCATCGTCTATAATCAGGCATTTTAAATTCATAGCATCGGGATTTTCAGTTCGGCTTCAAATTTTCCATTTTCATTATTGATATTCAGCTTATAGTCTTGACCATACATCAGATCCAGCCTTTTTCTGATATTTTTATAACCGATACCAACCTCTTCGTAGCTGGTTTGTGTTTTGTAGAAATTAATAGTTTTCATGATAAGCCTGTTTCCTTCGGTTTTCAGAAGAATGCTCAAAGGTTTTTCCGGATCGTCAAGAATACCATGTTTAAAGGCATTTTCCACAAAATGTATAAGTAGAAGAGACGGAATTTGTTCATTGCTGACCGCATGAGGGAAATTAATAGTGATTTTCAGCTTATTGTCAAACCTTCGCTGAAAAAGATCGATATAGTTCTTCAGAAAAACGATCTCATCCTTTAAAAATACACGGTCATTCTCATCTTCATAGGTCACGTAGCGCAGCATTTCTGACAACTTCAAAATATCCTCGCTCAATTTTGGCGAGGTATCATAGAGGTCAGAATACATGCTATTCAATGTATTAAATAGAAAATGGGGGCTCAGTTGGGATTTTAAATTCTGAAGTTGTGCCTGTTTCTTTTCTATTTTCAGTTCCTGAAGCTGGCCCGTAGTGGTTACCAGTTTTTTTATCAGATAGAGAACAGTGCTTATGATAAGAATCCTTAAGGCGTAATAAGAATTGTCATAAAAATAATAGAGAAAATTGCGGGAATCGGCCGTGTAATTATGCATACCTGTAAATTGAAAAAGAACGATTTCCTCCAGAAAATATCTAAGGCCTGCAAAAGCAAATATCAGCGCTATAATGCCTCCCAGGAATTGAGCCCAGTTCTTTTGCGGAATGGTTCTCGGGGCGAGCCAGGCATAATTAGTATAGAAAATTGTCACTTCGAGAGTGGTAAATAGAAGAGTAGCTATTAAACGCCATAGGTCAGGATTATGATAATCCCGCAATACGTAATTCGAAAACTGATCCATGGCTATGAACAGTATCCAGAAAATAATGTGGTATGTAATCTCCTGTTTCCGGGTCATGGCTACAAATTAAAGACTTTCTGTCCTTTTTAATGGTTTTTCCCGTCTATATCAGCTTTTGACATGATCAAAACCCTTTTTCACACAATGAACCGGTTCTTTTTAGAAAAACCCTGATTGGTGGCAGAATTTCGCCGTTTCGTCAGAAAATGAATTTCTTAAAAGTATTTCGGCCTATTCTTGAACCGAAAATCAATTTATCATGAAAAAAACAAACATTATCTATCTCATCACATTTCTGTCATTTATTACTGTGCACGCCCAGCAGGTGATCTCTGGGAAAGTGACCTCGGCGGGCGAACCTCTGGCTTTTGCCACAGTAACACTGTCTCCGGGCGACTCCACGGCAGCACCTATTGCCTATGACTATGCCAACGAAAACGGGATCTTTAAGATGGAAGTAAAAAAAGAGTTTAAATCGGCAATTCTGAAAATAGAGGCTATGGGCTTTCAGGATTTTAGCCGAAGACTAAACAGCGACGAACTTCCACTTAAAAATTTAAAAATTCAGCTTAATGCTTCAAATAACGAGCTTAAAGAGGTCGAACTGATCGCTGAGAGTAGAAAGGCTATTAGTCTGAAAGACAATAAATTCATATTTGATGTTGAAAAAACGGGCCTCGGCGTTGCCAGTGACGGCCTTGAGGTGATGCAACAAATTCCTGGTATCAGCCTTGATCGCAATGAGAACATTCAGTTTCGCGGTAGCACAGGTGTTAAGATTCTCATTAATGGCAAGACCAGTTTTCTAAAAGTCGAAGCCCTGCGGGAATATGTGCGTTCGCTGAACGGAGAAGATATCCAGAGGGTCGAGATCATCGCCCAACCTTCTTCTCGTTATGAAGCGGAAGGGACCACGGGAATCATCAATATTGTACTCAAGAAAAAACGCAAAGCTGGAATTACAGGGCATGTCTATTCCTCATTCGGTTATGGTGAACATCCAAAATATCGCAACGGCGGAAACCTTTATTACAGCGATTCGCTATGGAACTTTAACTTGAATGCCTATTACAACGATACCCGTTCGGTAAATCACAGAAGAGTAGAGCAGGATATTTTAGATAAGGATCAAAAGATCGTACAGACCAATGAATGGCTGCCTCATACGCTATCGCGAAGCGCGAATTTCGGCGTGGAAAGATACCTGCCTCACAACCAGACTTTGAGTACTTCCTGGCGAATTCATTCTATGACAGGCGATGAACAAACCTATGGTAGTACCCATGAATACAGGGGAGTCAATCTTTACAAACAGGTTGACCTGAATAAAAAGGCCAATATTCCGGTCACCGATGTTACCGGAAATATTTTCTACCAGAATTCTTCAGATGACGGAAAAAGAAAACTGGAAGCGCAGCTGAATTACTCTTATTTCGATCAAAAGAATAATAACCTGCTTCAGAATAAATATGAAATAAACCCTGAAGGATCGAGCGATCTGGTACTTAATAACCTCAATAATCTGAAATATCATATTTTTTCAGGGAGGCTTGATTATACGGTGCCAGTCAATTCCAAGCTGAATTTGGAAACCGGTGCTAAATATTCGTCGGTGAATACCGGGTATTCCAATGATTATGAAGCTAATGACCCGGATCAGCTCTTTATCCCCGAAAACCTTCTTAATAATACTTTCAATTATAGTGAAGACCTGGTTTCAGCTTATCTACAGGGAGCGTATTCACTTGAAAACATCAGCTTTAAAGTCGGTTTACGTTCTGAATATATAAATTATACTGGCGAATCGAAAAGTGGAAAAAACAGCGATGAGTATATTTCTTTATTTCCGTCTTTCTCAGCCAGCCTGGAAAAAGGAAATCATCAGTATCAATTTTCATATAGCCGAAGAATTGGTCGTCCGGTGTATAAAGATCTGAATCCTTTTTATGAGTATATAGACCCTTATACCCTACAGCAGGGAAATCCTGATTTGCAACCGCAATTTTATCACAGTTTTCAGCTTAATTACGTCTATAATAACGCGTATACCGCCAGTTTTTACGGGTATCTCTATAAGGATAAGATCACAAGAGTGATCGATTTTGACAAAAACAGGAATTACACTACTTATTACCAGGCTAATGCCAGCCGCGGTAAGCGTTTTGGCCTTTCTGTGAATGTACCTTTTGACCCTAAAGACTGGTGGAAAATTCAGTTAAGCGGAGATGCCTATTATAGCTATGAAAAATCTGATATTCCAGGTTACGCCTACGCTAACGGAGGTTTTGGTTATAATCTTAACCTGTACCAGATGTTCAGTTTTGACCATGACTGGAACTTTCAACTGACTTCTTTTTACAGCGGCCCTTCGGAAAGTGGGAACACTAAAATTAAATCTTCCTATGATTTTAGCCTTTCTGGAAAGAAGCAGTTCTGGCAAAACAGGTTGCAGTTGGAAGCGGGCTGCCAGAATATTTTCAAAAAAGCCTACTGGCACAGCGTTACACGTCAGGATGAGGTCGTGACTGGCTGGGTGAATAGATGGGAAACCCGACAGTTTTCGATTAAACTCACTTACAATTTTGGGATGCAGAAAACGAAAAACATCAAAGACGCTTCTATTTCAGAAGAAAAAAGCAGAATGTAATCAATTTTGATTTGTTTTGTTAGTCCGAAGACCCGCTTCAGCTATGTAGCGGGTTTTATATTTGCCGATAGCGAATTTCATAATGCTTCACTTCTTTGTCGAACCTGACCATCATTTGCTGTGCTTTTTCTTTTACCACTGCCCGGGAAATATTTTCACCCGCGAAAGCCTTTATAGATTCCAGATTTTCCCATTCGGAAGTGAACATATATTCATTACCTGAAATATTCTTTTTTATACTCGCCCCGTGAAATCCTTTTAAAGCCGAAAGTTCAGGAAGAATCTCTTCTTTCAGGAAATTTTCATATTCTAAATTCTTATCGGGTTTTAATTCACAGGTCCATTGCCTTGCGATCATAATACGTGTTTTAATATTAAATAATAAATTCCGGTAAAATAGCTCTAAAATTTATCATAAAGGAATGATAAGGTTTTGCGCTGACAAAAGGAATTTTTTATTTTCGGATTTCAGTAAAAATTTTAAGCATGAGCGAATTTTCCACCGAGAAGGCAAAAGAAGAACACACCAAAAGAACAGAGGATTTTGAAGAAAAAGATGTTGAAAAAGTAATCGACAAAGAAGAAAAGATCCTTAGAAAATTTGAACACAAGGGTAAATTGCATCGATATATTGATGACGCAAAAATCCTTTTTTCGCTCGTGCGGGATTATGCCAGCGGATCTTACCGGGAGATTCCTTTTAATATTATAGCTGCTGTTGGCGCGGCCTTACTCTATGTGCTTTCGCCAATAGATCTTATCCCCGATTTTATTCCGGTGCTGGGTTACCTTGATGATGCTGCAGTGATCGCTTTTTGCCTTAATTTAATTGAAAAAGACCTCGCCAGTTACAAGGTCTGGAAGAACAGCGAGGTAGAATCTTAAGATTTGCTAAAATCGGTAACCAATATTGAGCCCGGCATTGAATTCAATGGCTGAGAATTTTTCTTTGACCGTATCGCTGAAGTTTCTGCCTAAATTAAGAAAAGGGCCTATTACAAAGGTGTCGTTAAAATTCCATTCATAACCAAGGCCGAACCCGATGATGAAAGAATCCATATCAATTATTTCTTTTCCAGTTGTTTCGGGGTCGATCATCCTGTCCTGCGTAAATTCTCCGGTGCGGTACTTTAAAAAAGGATTTACATACAGGCCTGAACCGGCATTATATTCTCCGAAATAATAATTATACCCCAGTTTAAAACTGGAAGTATTAAATTCCCTGCTTCCTTTTTCTGAATGATAGTTCATGCGGTCATTGATAAGGAAAACTCCCTCAACCGATTGATGAAAATCAAGGAAACGTTCATACCCGAATTCAACTGAAGCGATGGCTATGGTGTTTCCGATATTTAACTTTACTTCATTTAATTTTTCCGATGATTGGGAAAAAGCTTTTGTAAAAAGGAAGAGGCTTAAGATTAAGAGCAGTAATTTTTTCATAAATCGCAAATATGGCGTGAAAGTACTAATAAATTCAATAAAAAAAGTCCGCATTCAGCGGACTTTAAATTTTATAGGGTCATTAGAATTCTTTAAACCATTCCGTTAGCTTCCACCCATTTGAAACGGTGTGGATCCTGTGGAATGGAAATTCTATCAGCGATTCTCGACATCCTGTCGGGTAAATGCATCAGATAATCACGTGCCTTTTCGGCTTCATCGGTAAGGGAATTCATTTTATCAATTTCCCAGAAACTATTCAGTTTTTGTAAAATATCAATATAGTCATAAGTAGTATAAACTCCCAGGCGTTGCGCTGCATTCGAAAAGTTTTCAAAAGCTTCTGCAATTCCCTGGCCCGATTCCCGAAGAAATTGCGCAGGCATTACAATTTTCTTTTTCATCATATCCTGGAAAGCCAGCATCATTTCACTTGGGTCAATCTCAAAAATTGTCTTTACAAAATCGCGATAAGCCATATAGTGCCTCATTTCGTCACCGGCGATGATGTTACACATTTTTCCCAGCATCTTATTGCCTTTTTTCTTGGCTAACTGGCCCACCCTTTTATGGGAAATATTGGTCGCCAGTTCCTGGAAGCTGGTGTACACGAAGTTGCGGTAGGGATCCCTTCCGGTTCCAATATCAAAGCCGTCATTGATAAGGTGGTGGGTGGTTCTTTCTATTTCTTTCATATTTACCCTTCCTGAAAGGTATAAATACTTATTCAGGGTGTCGCCGTGACGGTTTTCTTCGCCGGTCCACTGGCGTACCCATTTAGCCCAGGCATTTTGTTCGCCACGGGATTTTCCATGTTGTTCCACACCTTCCATATCCATTAACCAGGATTCGTAGGTGGGTAGTGCTTCTTCAGTTACCATATCGGCTACGAGCACCACCCAGAAATCATAGCCAAGTTCTTTGGCTTCTTCCCGTATTTGATGTACTACTTCAAAACCTTCATCATTCTCAAGATTGGGGAGTAAGTCGGTGGGTTGCCATATATCTTCTACGGGAATGAGGTATTTATCGATGAAACCCTGAACCGATTTCTCGACAGTTTGCATTACCTCTAATCTCATATTTTTTAATGCCATCTATTTAATTTTAAAACGTTTAGGGCTTAATTGAATCTATTTTACTTAATTTCTATCAATTAGTATGCTGAAATATAAAATTTTTATAAAAATTTCCAATTAATTGAACTGCAAAGATATAAATAAGCAGGCAGAGCCCATACTAAAAAACACTTAATTTCTGCCCTTTTCCCCGGGATATAAGGTGTGCACGGGGTCACTTTGATAAAGTTCCTTGGTTTCCACGTCTATTGCCGAGATAGGACCTTTAAAAGCAGCGCCGGTATCTACATTCCAGACATTGGCTTTATGAAAGGGTTTGGTTTTGCCAATTCTGGTCACCGGAGTATGGCCAATATAGATTTCTTTGAAGTGTTGAAGCCTGCTTGGGAAAAAATCATCTTCTTTTTTTAGATCAGGATCCAGGGAAAGAACCATTTCCCAAAGTGTGCGGTCCCAGTAATAACCCGTGTCGTGATATTCATAATCTGGGCCGTGGAGATTGGTAAACCCGGCATGCACAAATAACCTGTTTTCATCATCTTTATAATAATTGAACATCTGGTGAAAAAATTCCATATGTGCCTCCAGTTGTTCATCGGTGAAGTCGCGGTATGCATCTATACTCGACTGGCCGCCATGTTCAAGCCATTTTTGATTAAGTTCCCCCGTTTCCAGCCATTTATGGGCAAGATCGTCATGATTTCCTCTTAAAAAGATACAGGAATTCTGCCTGGAAAGATCGATGAGGTAACTCACCGTATTTGCTGAATCGCTCCATCCGTCTACATAATCTCCCAGGAAGATGAGCTGATCATCAGGGGTGAGATCAATTCTTTCTAAAAGCTGAACAAGACCGCGTAAACCGCCGTGAAGATCTCCAATAACCAGTTTTCTACCCATATTAATTGTATTTCACCTTCCGCAAAATTCGCATACTTTCTTTATAAGAGTTGTAGATCTCAGGATCATACGCCTTAAGATAAGGTTTGGCTTCTTCGAGTTTGGTTAAAGCTTCTTTAAAATTATTCAAATAACATAATAAATAAGTAGAAGGCAGATTTCGAAGGTCTTTTTGCTGTTCTTTGTTGAGCTCATAACCTTTTTTCAATTTTTCTACCAGTGCTTTATTGGTGTTGTAGATGTGATAAAGCGTTTTTTTATCAAAGGCGGGGGGTTTAAAAAGAAGCTGACTTTCTATCTCATAGCTTCCATTATCCCTGAAATGAATGACCACCTCTTCAAGCGGATAATATTTAAACTGGTCGTGAAGTCCTAAATGCACATATTCCACAATTGTGAAATTGTCATTATCGAGGCTGATGCTCACTTCATCAAGATCTGAATAAAACAGCTTAACCTGTTCGTTTATAAGTTCTATATCTACTCTTGAGTAATAAATATCGCTGTGATTCTTTTTTTGTTTTCCCGCCCAACAAACCACAAAATATTCTTTAAAGACTTTATAGGCGGGATTATAATCTCTTCTTTTTTTCATGAAATCAAAAACGCCATCCAGGGTATGCTCGATATTGTTATGGGAATGATTTTCAATGGAAGCGACAATTTGGGAGTTTATATCTTTTATCTCAATATCAAAAACTTTGGGCATGCTAATACTCCCATCCCTAAAGAAGACCGAACCTCCGTAATATTTCCAAATATTTTTTCTGAAAGAGCATATTCTTCCGTGGTTAGGCCTGATGGTTACGAGCCCCACAACCAGTTCATCAGAAAGGTGCGGGAAGGGAATATTTTCATAGGAAATGATCGGGGGATTTGTAAGATAGGCATTGATGAGATTCTGAATTTTGCTGTCGTCAAAGAAATCGATGCCCACAATGCTATTATCTTCATCTTCAACGCCAATCACGATATACGAATTGTTCTCGGGATTGGAATTTGAAAGAGCGCAGATATGCTTTAAAAATTTAGCCTTCCCTTCTTTTTCGCCAATATTGAGTTGCCGCTTTTTATCATAAAAGCTGTTCTCGTCGTTATGCGCGAGCAGGTTTTTAATGAGAAGGCGTTTGTTGATCACTTCTTCTATTCTTTATTTAATATTCTTATTTTTTATTGAATTTGGACCCTCTTTTTTCTGAAGCTTTCAGGTAATTAAGAAATTTGGAAATTTGATTTCCAAGGACTTCTGCATTTTTTGTTATCTGAAGAAAATCTTCTTCTGAAATATGTTTTCTATCATAAGCCCTTTGCAACTGAGCCATGGTTTCATTATTTGATCCCCGAGCTATCGCCAGAAATTGAATGAATTCTTTATTTCCTCCCCTTCCAAAACCTTCTGCAATATTGTCCATTACCGAACCTGAAGAGGCATTAATTTGATCTCTCAATTTATAATCGTTTTTTAATTCAGTTTCCTGAATTAAATTCCAGATTCTCTGACATTGGACTCGGGCGAGATTATAAATTTCCAGGTCTTGAAAATTTTTGAAATGAGACATTTATAAAAAATAAGAATAAAGAATAATCAATTTTTATCAACGATAGTACTTGTTGCCTGCGCCGTAGGTAGAACGGTAAGATCAGCGATATTAACATGGTAAGGTCTTGTGACCACAAAATGAATGATATCGGCTATGTCTTCCGGCTTTAGCGGCTGAAATCCATCATAGACTTTTTCGGCTTTTTCAGTGTCGCCTTTAAAACGAACTTCACTGAATTCGGTATGCACAAGTCCCGGATTTACAGCGCCAACACGTATTCCGTTTCCGTTAAGGTC
Source organism: Christiangramia fulva (assembly GCF_003024155.1). NCBI lineage: Bacteria > Pseudomonadati > Bacteroidota > Flavobacteriia > Flavobacteriales > Flavobacteriaceae > Christiangramia > Christiangramia fulva. The sequence continues at coordinate 1,100,402 of NZ_CP028136.1, read as the reverse complement.
AATGCGCATACCCTGATTAATGGCATCAACCGCATGTTTACTTGCACAGTACACATTTCCTCTTGGGTAAACTTCTTTACCTGCAGTGGAACCAATATTTATAATATGTCCAGATTGCCTTTCGATCATTCCCGGCATCACCGCTTTACTCACATACAGCAAACCTTTTACGTTAATATCGAGCATAGCATCCCAATCATCCATATTTCCCTGCTGAATGGGATCCAGGCCGTGGGCATTTCCTGCGTTATTGACGAGAATGTCAATTCTACGGAAATCTTCTGGCAGGGAACCAATTTTTTCAAACACATCGTCTTTATTCCTCACATCAAAACTGAGGATGTGTACCTCTGTTTCCCCAGAAAGCTCCTGTTTTAGCTTTTCCAGCCTTTCCTGTCGCCTTCCGCAGAGAATTAATCTAATGCCGTTAAGGGCGAACCGTATCGCCGTTGATTTACCAATTCCGCTGGTAGCGCCTGTAATTAATGCAGTTTTCATAGCTTTAAAATATTATTTCAATTTACGATAGTTGGATTATTTTTGCCTTTTCCAAAAACTAAAGTAGGGTTAAGACCCGTTAAATTTCGTTAATAAAAAGAGATAATGAAAAATTTTGCATGGTGATTGCCGTTAAAAACCCAAAAACCAATAATATCTACTTATGAGAATTTTAAAGACATTTTATTTGAAGTATTTTTTAATCGCTGGCCTTATAATATTTGGATTAACCAGTTGTTCTGAAGATAATACCGATAATCCCGAATCCGGAACCGCTAATTTGACAGTCAGGATGACCGATGCGCCCGGAGATTATGATGCGGTCTTCGTGGATGTTCAGGATGTTGAAATTCATGTGCAAACCGATGGAACCCTGGAAGGAGATACTGACGGCGATGGATGGATTAGTGTTGGAAATGTAGACACTGGGGTCTATGATCTTTTAGGCCTTACAGGTGGAGTTACCCAGGTATTGGCTAATTCAGAAGTTCCAGCCGGATACGTGAGTCAGATGCGTTTAGTTTTAGGATCTGAAAATTCAGTGGTAATTGATGGCGAAACAAAATCATTGAATGTTCCCAGTGGCCAGGAATCCGGTTTGAAATTTCAAATAGACAAGGATTTTGTTGCCGGTGAAAACTATTCCTTTTTACTCGATTTTGATGTCGATAAATCGGTTGTGGTTACAGGAAATGGAGGTTATAACCTGAACCCGGTAATAAGAGTAAATACTGAAGCCAATGCCGGAAAGGTGGTAGGAACCGTTTTACCTCCAGCCGATTTTACTGCTGATCTTACCAGCCTTGTAGTGCTTAGTAATAATGATGTTACCATCTCAGCCTATACCGATGCCAATGGTAATTTCTCCCTTAATGGAGTTCCTGCCGGAACTTATAAATTAGAGGTCATTCCTGATGACGATTCTGGATTAAGTATCTACACCATTGATGAGGTTGTGGTAGAAGAAAACAGCACCAACGATCTGGGTGAAATTCAGTTATAATAAATAAGGATTTTTATATGATTTAAAGGCGACTCTTGGAGGGTCGCCTTTTTTTAACTTAAATTTAACGCCATTCAACTCAATAATGCACAATTTATGACGCTTACTTGTGAGCGTAAATGAACGTAAACTAAATCCGAAAACTCATGATGGAAAACGATTCATCAGTTGATATTTCCCGTATTAACGAAAAAATCGAAAAAGAAAGTGCCTTTGTTGACCTGCTAACCCGAGAAATGAATAAGGTCATCGTTGGGCAAAAACACATGGTAGAACGTCTTTTAATTGGTCTCCTTGGTCAGGGACATATCCTCCTGGAAGGAGTTCCAGGACTGGCAAAGACGCTCGCCATCAACACTCTTTCCCAGGCTGTTCACGGGTCTTTTAGTCGTATTCAGTTCACGCCAGATCTTTTACCTGCCGATGTGATAGGTACCCTGATCTATAATATGAAAGAAAACGACTTTAGTATTAAGAAAGGTCCTATTTTCGCTAATTTCGTACTTGCCGATGAGATCAACCGGGCTCCTGCCAAAGTGCAATCTGCCTTATTGGAAGCCATGCAGGAGAAGCAGGTAACTATTGGTGACGAAACTTTCAAACTGGACAAACCCTTTTTGGTAATGGCCACGCAAAACCCGGTCGAGCAGGAAGGTACATATCCGTTACCGGAAGCCCAGGTAGACCGGTTCATGCTTAAAACGGTTATTAAATATCCCCAGATTGCTGAAGAACAGCTGATCATTCGGGCCAATTTGAAAGACGGATTTGAAAAAGTGAACCCGGTAGTTGGTTTGGAACAGATCCTACAAGCGCAACAGGCCGTACGCGAAGTTTATATGGATGAAAAAATTGAAAAATATATCCTCGATATTGTCTTTGCCACCCGTATTCCTGAAAAATATAAGCTTGAGGATATCAAGCCTCTGATCAGTTTTGGAGCTTCCCCAAGGGGTAGCATTAACCTTGCGATCGCCTCAAAATGTTACGCGTTCATCAAGCGCCGCGGCTATGTGGTGCCTGAAGATGTTCGTGCCGTGGTGCACGATGTGCTTCGCCACCGTATTGGAATCACCTATGAGGCAGAGGCCGAAAATGTCACTTCAGAAGATCTTGTAAATAAGATCGTCAACGAAATCGAAGTACCCTAACAATTGACAATTATCAGTTAACAATGATCAAAATTGTTTATTGATCATTGCTAATTGTTCATTGATAAGCATGGATACAAAGGAACTTCTTAAGAAAGTACGGAAAATTGAGATTAAAACCCGCAGGCTGAGCGATCACGTCTTCGGCGGGGAATACCATTCTACCTTTAAAGGGCGCGGAATGACGTTCAGCGAAGTGCGCCAATATCAGTTTGGCGACGACGTAAGAAGTATAGACTGGAATGTTACCGCCCGTTATAACGAACCTTTCGTAAAAGTTTTTGAGGAAGAACGTGAGCTCACCATGATGCTGTTGGTGGATGTTTCGGGTTCTGAAATGTTCGGAACGCAGGAACAATTCAAAAAGGATGTAATTACTGAAATTGCTGCTACCCTTGCTTTTTCGGCTACCAAAAATAATGACAAAATAGGTTTGATGCTGTTTACCGACCAGATCGAACTCTATATTCCGCCTAAAAAAGGTAGGCTTCACGTGCTTCGCATCATTCGGGAATTACTGGAATTTAAACCAAAAGGGAAAAACACTGATATTGCGGGTGCATTGAAATATCTTTCCAATGTCATGAAAAAGAAAGCCATTGTTTTTCTGCTTTCCGATTTCCTGGCCGATGATTATCAGCAAACCCTTAAAATCGTGGCCGGACGGCATGATCTTACCGGCATCAGGGTCTATGATAAAACAGAAGAAAGCATCCCTAATATAGGATTGGTACAAATGTTGGATGAAGAATCAGGCGAATACATGACGGTTAATACCGGATCTAAGTCTGTTCGGAAAGCATATTCTCAATATTATTTAGAACGGATGGACTACTTTCAAAAGAGTTTTTCACTTAGCGGAGCGGGAATCATTAATAACCGAACCGATGAAAGCTATGTTAAAAAACTTTTGGGATATTTTAAAAGAAGAGGATAAAATAAAATGAACAGAAACGAAAAGAATCCATATCAAACAAGACAAGTCTCAGGCCTGCTGGGATTTCTGTTTTTTATGGCATTCCTTTTATTAGCCAATATAAGTTTTGCCCAGGATAAGGTATCTGCTATTGCCGATACCACACAGATAAAAATAGGTGAACAGATAAAATACCAAATTCAGGTAGATACAAAACCTGAAAATCTGGTAGTATTTCCAGAAGGAGACTCACTATTCGCTCCGATGGAACTGGTAGAATCAAAAGAAGCCGATACAATTCAAAATAAAACAGGTTACCGCCTGCTCAAAGAATATTTTTTAACCAAATTTGATTCAGGTCATTACGTAATTCCGCGGCAAAAAGTATTAATAGGAAACAATTCCTTTACCACCGATTCTATTCCCGTTGAGGTGAATACCGTGGCTGTTGATACTACCAAACAAAAGCTCTATCCTATAAAGCCTTCCATAGAAGTGCCGCCGCCATTTACAGTTCCAGACTGGGTTTGGTGGTTGCTCGGAATCCTCTTTCTTGCCGGCCTGGTTGCTTTTTTCATCATCCGTAGAAAGAAAAAGGCGGCTGAAGAGCCTGAATTGCCTCCTTACGAGCAGGCGATGGTGGAACTTGATCGGCTTGATCATTCAGATCTCCTGGAAAAAAGAGAGATCAAAGAATATTATTCCCAGCTGAGTTTTTCCGCAAGGAAATATCTCGACAGGAAAATTTATGATCGCGGACTCGAAAGTACCACCAATGAGCTTATTGCATATCTTGAAAAAGAACGGCAGGAAGGGCATTTAAATCTTACTGAAAATACCATTCGTGATTTCAGAAAAATTCTTGACAGGGCTGACCTCGCGAAATTTGCCCGCTCAAAGCCTGATGTGATCACGGCTAAAGAAGACCGTTCAAAAACTCAGCATATTATTGATGACCTTAAAGCTTCTGTTCCCGAGCCTACCGAAGAAGAACTTATGCAGGATGAGGCTTATATAAAAGAACAGGCCCGAAGGAAAAAGAGGAGACGTATCGTTTTTGGAATTATTGCCGGCGCGGTGGTAATTATTATTGGTATTTCGGCACTCATTGCGACTAAAGGCTTCGATTATGTGAAAGATACTTACATAGGCCATCCCACCAAAGAATTACTGGAAGGTGACTGGATTCGCAGTGAATACGGAAATCCACCGGTGGCTGTCACCACGCCTAAAGTTTTGATCAGGACCGATTTGCCACTTACTGAAGATGAAAAACAAATGATGCCAGGCCTGGAGAGTTTCGCTTACGGAAGCTTATTGAGCAATTTCTATACGGTTGTAAATACCGTGAAATTCAAGGGAGAAGTTAAGTTTGATCTGGAAAAGGCCCTCGATGGGATCTATGCAGAGCTTGAAAAACAGGGCGCTCAGAATATCGTAATGAAGCATGAAGATTTCACCACCGTGAACGGAGCTAAGGGGATGAAGGTTTTTGGAACACTTGACGCGAAAAATCCCGTAACCGGGAAAACTATTCCGAATGAATATGTGATTTTAAATTTTGCCGTAAAAGGAGGATTTGAACAGGTGATTGTAGTTTACAATGAAGACGATAAATATGCCGATGAAATTGCCGGGCGCATCATAAATTCGGTTGAATTATTAAATCTGGAAGAATAATGTTTGCAAATTTCAATTTTGAGAATCCGGAATTCTTTTGGCTGTTTTTACTGCTGCCAATCGCAATCGCATGGTATATCTGGAAAAGGAATAAGCAAACGCCCGAATTAAAGATCTCGAGTGTAAAAGGTTTTAAAGCCACGCCGAGTTTTCTTTCCAGGATCAAACCTGTCCTTTTTATTATCAGGTTACTGGTGCTGTCATTGATCATAACAGCCCTCGCGAGACCTAGAACCGTAGACGTTTCAACCCGAACCAGCAGCACCCGGGGGATTGATATTGTTATGGCGATTGACGTTTCCGCAAGTATGCTGGCTCGTGATTTTGAGCCAAACAGGCTGGAAGCTGTAAAAAATGTGGCCGAGGAATTTATAAAAGGCCGCCCGGGGGATCGAATTGGCCTGGTGGTTTTTGCGGGTGAAAGCTTTACAAAAACTCCCATTACAAGTGACAAGTCTATTGTTTTGAAATCGCTGGAGGACATTGAATATAACACCATGCTGGAAAACGGAACAGCGATAGGTTCCGGCCTTGCTACTTCCGTAAACCGGTTAAAAGATAGTAAAGCTGAGAGCAAAGTAATTATTTTACTTACCGATGGGGTTAATAATTCAGGATTTATAGATCCGCATACTGCCAGTGAACTTGCCGAAGAATTCGGAATTAAAGTTTATACCATTGGAGTGGGTAGTAACGGAATGGCCTTGTCTCCTGTGGCCATCATGCCCAACGGAAGGTTTCAGTTTGGAAATGTCCAGGTGGAGATCGATGAAGACCTGCTAAAACAAATCGCAGCCAAAACCAACGGGGAATACTTCCGGGCGACCGATAACCAAAAACTGGAACAGATCTATTCACAGATCGATAAATTGGAAAAAACCGAAATAGAAGAGTTCAAATATTACAATTATGATGAAAAATTTCGTCCGCTCATATTACTGGCAGGAGGATTGTTATTATTAGAAATCTTATTGAGGTTTACTCTTTTCAGAAGTTTTATTTAAATGTTTGTACTCGAAGAAAAAATATGGTTTTGGTTATTGCTGGCAATTCCGGTAGTAATACTTCTTTATTTGTTTTATAAGATCTGGCAGAAAAGGGCCCGCAGGCGTTTTGCAAACAATACCATGCTAAAGGAGCTTGCCCCTAACCGTTCACGCTCCAAACCGCTTTTTAAGCTGATATTAATTTTACTCGCTATTGCAAGCCTTGTGATAGCCCTTGTAAATCCGAAAATGGGAACGAGGCTGAAAACGGTTAAAAGAGAAGGTGTAGACATTGTTTTTGCCATTGATGTGTCTAAAAGTATGGATGCTGAAGATATCGCGCCTTCAAGACTGGAAAAGGCCAAACAATTGGTGAGCCAGATCATCAATAACCTTGGCAGTGACCGGATTGGGATTATTGCCTATGCCGGGGGTGCGGTACCCCAATTGCCAATTACCACCGATTATTCGGCGGCCAAAATGTTCCTGCAGTCATTGAATACCGATATGATCTCTTCCCAGGGAACGGCTATACGTGATGCTATAGATCTTGCTACCACTTATTACGATGACGACCAGCAAACCAATCGGGTGCTTTTTATCATCAGCGATGGGGAAGATCATGAGGGAAATATTGAAAACATTTCAGAAGAAGCTGCCAAAAAAGGAATAAGAATTTTCACCATTGGAGTTGGTACCGAAAAAGGAGGCCCTATTCCTATCAAGCAAAACGGGGTTGTTCAAACCTATAAAAAAGACAATCAGGGGGAGACAGTAATTACCAAATTGCACCCGGAAACCCTGAAAGAGATTGCCGAAAATGCCAATGGAGCCTATATTGACGGAACGGTAACTAACAAGGTTGTTGAAAATGTACAGGACCAATTACAAAATATTCAAAAGACCGAATTCGAAGCAAAGCAGTTTGCCGACTATGAATCTCATTTTCAATGGTTCCTTGGATTATCTTTGGCATTATTATTTCTTGATATATTTATATTACAAAGAAGTACTGCCTGGATAAAAAGGCTTAACCTCTTTAATGAAAGAAGGAAGAAAGGTTCAAAAAATGAAGAAGAAAAATAAATACAACTGGATTTTACTGTTTTTTATAGTGTTTTCTGCCAATATTTTCGCGCAGAAAGAGAATCCTGAAAAGATCAAAAAACAATCCAATAACTATATAGCCCGGGCACAGGATGCCCTTTCAGAAAACGATTTTGCCCATGCTGAGGCTGCATATCGCCAGGCCATAGCCAAAGATCCCAGCAATTCTATGGCAAAATACAATATGGGCAACCTTTACTATACCAAAGAAAAGGCTCCTTCAGCGACTGATCGTTTAAAACAGGCTGCAAAAGTGGCAGATTCCAAAGAAGATAAGCATCGTATTTATCACAATTTGGGGAATACCTTTATGAAACAAAAGAATTATCAGGAGGCCGTCAATGCTTTTGAAGATGCCCTGCGCAATGATCCAACCGATGATGAAACACGCTATAATCTCGCATTAGCAAAAAAAATGCTTGAAAAAGAAAAACAGAATAATAAAGATCAAAATCAGGATCAGAAAAACCAGGATAACAAGGATAAAAAAGATCAGCAGGACCAGCAGAATAAAGATCAGAACAAAGACGGCAAAGGTGGAGATCAGCAAAACCAGGATCAAAAGCCTAAAGACGAAGGTGAAAATAAAAAAGATAAAAAAGAAGGCGACCAGAACAAAGATCAGGAGAAAGAGAAAGGTGACCAGCAAAAACAAAAACCTGGTGAAGGAGATAAAAAGCAACAACAGCAGCCTAAACCCGTAAAAGGGCAATTATCGCCACAACAAATTCAAAATCTGCTCGAAGCCATGAACAATGAAGAGAAAAAAGTTCAGGATAAAATAAACGCTGAAAAGGCAAAAGGCGTTAAAGTTAAAACCGAAAAAGATTGGTAGTCCAGTTTAACCAGGATAAGAAGTACAGGAATAACACGATGAAAACAAAATATTTAATTTTAAGTTTTTTACTGTTTGCCGCCGGAATGCTTCAGGCTCAGGTGAGATTTGAAGCAAAAGTGAGCAGGGAAAAGCTGGGAATTAATGAAAGGCTCCGCGTAGATTTCGAAATGAATGAGGACGGAGATAATTTCCGGCCGCCATCTTTTAATGATTTTACCGTTGTTGGAGGTCCCAATCAGCGTATTAGTACCAGCATTCTCAATGGGAAAATGGAGTATTCCAAGACCTATAGTTTCTATCTTCAGCCTAAAAAAAGAGGAAAAGCGACCATAGGCCAGGCCGAGATAGAGATCGATGATAAAATTTACAAAACTTCTCCCGTCGCGGTGGAGGTTACAGCCGCGGTTGATAAACCTACCGATGGGAATAATACCGAAATCACTGCCGAGGATAATCTGCACCTGGTTGCTGAGGTTTCCAATACCAGTCCATACCTGAACCAGGCCATTACCGTGGTTTATAAATTATATGTGAGTCCGAGGGTAAGCGTGAGTAACTGGCGCGAGCTTGATAGTCCTAAATACAGCGATTTCTGGAGTCAGAATATCGATATTAACCAGCTACGGGTTGAAGAAGGTGAATACCAGGGAGAGCCTTACCGTTATGTAATTTTGAGAAAGACGATCTTATACCCCCAAAAGACCGGGGAGCTTAACATTGAACCTCTAACACTTTCTGTGGCGGTAGATGTGCCCAGCGACCGCCGGGATATTTTTGGCAGCCGTATATACAAAACGGTGAATAAAACAGTAGCTGCCGATAATAAGAAGATCGATGTAAAACCATTACCCGACAATAAACCGGCCGATTTTACCGGTGCGGTGGGTAATTTCGATTTCAGTGTTACCACCAATAAAAAGGAACTGAATGCAGGAGAAAGCCTGCAGGCCAAAGTACAGGTGAAAGGTAAAGGTAACCTGAAACTTTTTGATCTACCCGATCTTACTGCGCCACCGTCTCTTGAAATGTACGAGCCGGAGAGAAGCGAAAATGTAACTACCAATTTGCAGGGAATGCAGGGTAGCATTACTGAAACTTATACCATAGTTCCTACGAAAAAGGGGAAATATCCCATTCCTGCACTTTCCTTTTCCTATTTTGATCCTGAAACGGGCACTTATAAATCGGAGTCTTCAAACGACATCATGATCAATGTAGATAAGGGGCCGCTCGCCGGGAATGAGCCATCCGGAATTTCACCGGGAGTTAAAAAACAAAGTATTGCCACTAATGGAGCGCAATTCAGATTTATAAAACTGGACACCGATCTTAAAAAGATCAATGGTGATGATTTTCTTGGTTCGGGCGGATTTTGGGCTGCTTTAATTGCTCCTCTGGTGGTAATTCCGCTGTTTATCCTCTTCGGAAAAAAACGCGAGGAACGCGCCAATGACATCAAAGGTAACAGGATTCGACGGGCCGATAAACTGGCAAGAAAATACCTTTCTGATGCGAAAAGGAATTTAGGTGATCAGAAGGAATTTTACCTGGCCCTTGAGCGCTCCCTTCATAATTACCTCAAAGCCAAGCTGCATATTCAAACCAGTGAGATGAGCAAGGAACGTATTCAGGGAATTTTGAGGGAGAGAGCAGTAGATGAAGCCGCCGTTGAAGATTTTATTGGTTTACTGGCCAGTTGTGAGTTTGCGAGATATACTCCTGCATCTTCAGATGCCATGCAGCAGGATTATGAAAAAGCGGTTCAGGTAATTTCAACTCTTGATAAACAGTTGTAAGATGAAAAAGTTATTATTAATAGGGGTTTTATTGATGAGTTTCCTGGGATTTTCCCAGAATGAGCAGCTTTTTGATCAGGCGAATAAAGCATACCAAAATGGTAATTATGAGAAAGCTGTTGAAGATTATCAGAAGATCTTAGATAATGGGGAAGCTTCAGCCGAATTGTATTATAACCTTGCCAATGCACATTATAAGCTTAACCATGTGGCTCCCAGTATTTATTATTATGAAAAGGCGCTTCAGTTAAAACCCGGTGATGAAGACATCAGGAATAATATCGAATTTGCCCGAAATATGGCCATTGATGACATTGAAGCGGTAGAACAAACGGGAATGAGCGATCGTTTTAATAGTTTTCTTGCCACCTTCACGTATCATACCTGGGCCTGGATTGCAATTGGCTTTTCTTTGCTGTTCGTGATCTTATTTCTTTTCTATTATTTTTCCGGCAGACCTGTGGCCAAGAGGATCCTTTTCGGATCGGCAATTTTCTCCCTTTTCTTGTGTGTGGTTTCCGTTTTCTTCGCTTTTCAGCAACGCTCGTATATTGAAAATAACGAGTTCGCCATTGTCTTTAGCGAAGAAGCTGAAGTAAGGAATGAACCCAATATGCGTGGTGACGCCAGTTTTGAACTTCACGAAGGGGCCAGGGCGAAAGTTCTGGAAGATTACCAGGAATGGAGCCGGATTGAATTGGCAAATGGTGACCAGGGCTGGATAAAATCTTCTGATATTAAAAAATTATAGGATTTTTTGTAAAGCTTTGATCAGAATTTTCTGCTGAAAAAAATCTTTCCTTTTATTCCAAATCAATCGCTATTCTCATCGAGAAGGTCATTTTCTTTCACCTGTTTGATGATAGAAGGCAGAATAATGGGAGCGACCACTTCAACTGAAGGATACAAAATAGAATCGTCCAGCGTTTTCTGTTCAACAATTTCAACATGCTCTCGTGTAGCCTTAAAGAACATGATGATCACACTGGCAACAAAAGCGGCTTTCAGCAAACCAAAAATTCCCCCTAAAAACCGATTGATGAGCCCTAGTGCCGCAAAACTGGCAATTTTTGTAAGTGCTTTTCCCGCCAGGGAAACTACGAACACTATTAAAATAAAGATTAACGCAAAAGCAACGAGATTTAAATATTCCCTTTTCCACTCTATATAGTTGGAAAGTATGCCGCTAAGGAACTGTGAGAAATGTACTGCCCCATAAATCCCGGCAATGATCCCTACCAGCGAGGCAAGTTCAATAAAAAATCCCCGAAAGAATCCCCGAACCAATCCGTAGAGCAGAACCAGGGCTAAAATTATGTCGACAGAATTCATAAAATCAAATATAGGAATAAATTGAATCTAGATATTATATTTGCGATATGGCAAGAGATGAACAATTAAAGGAGCGATGGAAGACTGTTCAGAAAAAGCTTTCTGACCAGTTTGCAGATGGAGAATTGATGGAATTGGACGCTATAATTTATCTAATTGGGGTACAGGAATTAGGGCAGATTCACAGGCAGTTTAAAAAAGATCATAAAATCGATTTGATGCATGTTGCCATTTGTACACTTCTGGAGCCTTATGGTTACTATGAATTTGATTTTTATGACGATGAAGGCTGGCCGCATTTTAAGGTCACGGCAGAACTGCCAAGTTTGAAAGCAGGTGAGCAGTCGGTTTTAATGAAAGAAGCCATTGTAAGCTATTTTCTTAAAAAAGAATATATTTCGTAAATGAGTTTGTTCCTGTTTTTCGATTCATTTCCGAATGACAGCGGTCCTATCTATCAGGAGACCCTAGCGGGAAGATTTCCTGTAGAGCCATTCAACACCTACAGTAATCTGCTCTTTCTGGGAATTATCATTTATTTTTCGATTAAAGTCTACCGGAATATGGAAACGCATAAGTTCTTAGCCTGGAGCATGCCGTTTCTACTGCTTAGCTATATTGGCGGTACGGTATATCATGCCACTCGCAGCCACGATTTCTGGATGTACCTCGACTGGCTGCCAATTGTTGTGATGTGTTTTGCCGTTTCGGTATATTTTACAGCCAGGATAAAAACCAGCTGGAAAGGCAGGTTGTGGCTAATTCTCATTGTTCTGTTCCTGGTTGTGGGGATCAGGCTTATTCCCTGGGCGAGGAGTATAAAAACCTCGGTAGGATATATTGGTACCGCACTGGGCCTTTTACTTCCCATTTTCGTTTATATGTATACAAAGCATATGAAAAACTGGATTCTTATCCTTTTTGCCATTGTATGTTTTGGCGCAGCTATAACTTTCAGGGTGCTGGATAGGTTTATTTATATATTACCCATGGGAACGCATTGGCTTTGGCACAGCTTTGGTGCCTTTGCGGTGTTCTTTTTGATAAGTTACATTTATCGCGATCGCTTGCTGAAGTAAGTGAATTACCGAATATAGACTTAAAAGGAGGGGCTTTAGGAGTAAATTTTATTAAATTTGCGCTTCCGAAATGAAATTATCAATGATAGAAAAGATAAAAGCACATATTGCTGAGGTTGAAAGTTTTAATGCGAATTCTGCAGAAGAAATAGAATCTTTCCGAATAAAATATCTCGGGAAAAAAGGAATTCTCAATGACTTTTTTGCTGAATTCAAAAATGTGCCCAATGAGCAGAAAAAGGAGTTTGGACAGGCGGTAAATGAGCTTAAAACCGCGGCCCAGGCAAAAGTGAATGCTTTAAAAGAAGAACTTGAACAGCAGCAGGAAGAAAAAGGGATCTACGGTGATCTTTCACGGCCTGCAGAGCCTGTAGAGATTGGCGCGAGGCATCCTATTTCCATTGTAAAGAATCAAATAATTGAAATTTTCTCTAATATCGGGTTCAATGTCTCTGAAGGACCAGAAATGGAAGATGACTGGCATAATTTTACGGCCTTAAATCTTCCCGAATACCACCCGGCGCGGGATATGCAGGACACTTTTTTCATTCAAACAGATCCCGATATCCTCCTTAGAACGCATACTTCTTCTGTACAGGTGAGATATATGGAAGAAAACAAGCCGCCTATACGTACCATTTCACCCGGAAGAGTTTTTAGAAATGAAGCTATTTCAGCGCGTTCTCATTGTATCTTTCACCAGGTGGAAGGCCTGTATATTGATAAGAATGTTTCTTTCGCCGATTTAAAACAAACCCTGCTCTATTTCACCGAGCAACTTTTCGGAAACTCGAAAATCCGTTTGAGACCTTCTTATTTTCCATTTACAGAACCAAGCGCAGAAGTTGATATTTACTGGGGTTTAAAGAGTGAAGCCGATTACAGGATCACCAAAGGAACCGGCTGGCTGGAAATTATGGGCTGCGGAATGGTAGACCCGAATGTTTTGAGAAATTGTAATATCGATCCTAAAGAATATTCCGGTTTTGCTTTTGGGATGGGAATAGAAAGGATCGCTATGCTGCTTTATCAAATTGAAGACATCAGGATGTTCTTTGAGAATGATCTTCGTTTTCTTGAGCAGTTTAAATCTTCATTTTAGATGAAAAAATATGTTTTTTTCGCCCTGGCGATCCTAATTCTTGCCGTAATTATTTACGTCACTTTTATCATAGCGCTGATCAAAATTACGCTGGGAATCATTCTTTTAGCGGTTGCCGCAGTGATTCTTTGGATCATTTGGAATAAAATCAGGAAAAAGGCTGAAGAAAAATTTTGAAAAAGGATATTGAAATACCTGAAGTAAAAGGGGTTTTTGTTGCAGCCGTAAAAGAATTCAATGAAGAATTTCAGGGTGAAGAATGGAACGTGTATTTGATCAATGAAACTGAGAAGGAGCTTGAAATGGTTCTGGTGGTTTCTAAAGGTCATGACCTGAAAAAGAAAACTTCGGTCATGCGGCATAAAATGGAGAGACTTCCCGCCAAATCTTTCGCGAAAATCGAATATCTTCAGGATGATGTGCTAAAACTGAATAATGAGTTTCATGTGAGTTATTTTCTGAACTCGAAGATGTTCGATAAAAAATTTCATTTTCCGGCAGGAAGTCTAAGGCAGAACAAGCTAAAAGAGATCCCACTGATCCCGAATAAAGGAATCCTGGCAAAATAAAAGAGGCTATCAAAAATTCCTTTTTGGCAGCCTCTTTTTGTTAAGAAGATCTATTTTCTAATCTTCATGAGCTAAATAAAGCTCATTCTCACCTATTATTATTCGTTCATCAACAACGGCATTTTCATCAATAATGATGTTTCCGTCTACCTTGATGAAAACTTTGTCTGGATCATCTCCAATAAATTTAAGGGTGGCCCCATCGTTCAATCGAAGATCACCGGTGATATGCACATAACCAAAAAGATTGAAATGGCCTCCGTGGTTCACGATTAGGTCGGCCGGGTTTTCATCTGTCCCGATTTGGATTTGGCCTATGTGAGTATAAACTCCTGCCCAGTTAATATTTACAACCTGAGCAACGGTGGTAACTCCGCAGTAATTGAGGGTGCCGGCAACCTGTAGGCTATTGAAATCAAAATCTCCATGATAATCGGCATCATCATTACGGGTAACCACAAGGTTTGCGGAACCATTATATTCAGGAAATTGATTGCATTCTTCAAAATTATTTTTGGTGAACCAGTCTGGTTCATGTATTTCAGCTGAAGGCCCGGTAAAGAAATCCGGCTCGTGTATCATATAACTGATATCCGTAGTTTTCATTTCGAGATTAACATTATTAATCGCTTCTTCGGTTTGACAACTGCTAAATAAGAGCCCCAGAACGAAGCTCGTCATAATTACTCTTTTGTTCATGATAAGTTGGTTAATTAGAGATTTGGTACCTCTAAAGTAGTATAAAAAAATCTATATAAGGAATAAAAAATCCGCCAAAATCAATTTTTGTTAATTGGCGGAATAAAAAAATGTAAGAATTTTAACAGGAATTAATCCAGTTTATCTACCAGTTTATTAAAGACTTTTTTCGGATTTTTTCCTTCATAAAGAATGGCATAAACCGCATTTATAATAGGTGTTTTTGCCTTTTTAAGTTTGTTGATCTTATAAGCGCTTTCGGTGGCGTAATATCCCTCAGCGATCATGCTCATTTCCATCTGCGCGCTTTTAACGGTATAACCTTTACCGATCATATTCCCAAACATGCGATTTCGGCTAAAAATAGAATAGCCCGTAACCAGAAGATCTCCCAGGTAAGCGGAATCGTTTATATTCCTTTTCATTTTATGTACCTTCTTGATAAATTTTTTCATCTCCCTTATCGCATTGCTCATCAACACGCTTTGGAAATTATCTCCATAACCAAGACCATGTGCAATTCCTGCGGCGATGGCATAAATATTCTTCAGCATGGCGGCATATTCGGTGCCAATCACATCATCGCTGATCTTGCAGGTAATATAATCGCTGGCAAGATTATCGGCCATGACCTGAGCCTTCTCTTCATCGAGGCAGGCCACGGTGAGGTAGGAAAGCCTTTCCAGGGCGACTTCTTCAGCATGGCAGGGACCAGTGAGAACGCCGATGTTTTCCATGGGAACCTCAAAATATTCGTTGAAATGTTCTCCAACAATGAGGCTGGTTTCCGGAACTATGCCTTTAATGGCAGAAAAGATCACCTTGTCTTTTAAAGGAACTTTTACCAGGTCGAGTTCCCTTTTTAGAAATGCTGAAGGAATGGCAAAAATGAGATAATCTGAAACTTCTATTATTTTGTTGATATCGTTGCTCAAATTAAGCTGACTCACATCAAACTCGACAGAGCTAAGATAATTGGGGTTGTGTTCCTGTTTTTTGATATGTTCCAGCGCATAGACACTGCGCATATACCAATTCACTTTGTTTAAATTTTCACAAAGCATTTTAACAATCGCTGTGGCCCAACTCCCACCTCCTATAACACCAAAACTGGGTTTTTTATCCATAAATGTGCATTCTGTATCCAAAAATAATCATTTTTAAAAGGAACTAAAGTTTTTCGTGCAATTTGCAGGTTATTTTTGCGGATTTTTCAAAAAAACAGAAGGTTTCGATTTTAACATAAAAGCGGGAATTTCTCTACAATTTTACCCCGTTGTGCTTCGTTATAGATGTGTTCTTTTTGATTTCATTTTCTGAAAGAACATTTCTTAGTTTTTTTGGTTGGTTATTTAGTTGAGAAAAACCGTTTCGAAAGGAGCGGTTTTTTTCAATTTTGTTTTTTGCAAAATTTTAGCAGTGTCCTTCCAGATTAAGTAATCCTGCTTTTGTACATTTAAGAGTTGATCAGCTAAAAAACAGCAATGGGAATATTTTCTTTTATCAAAGATGCAGGCAAAAAGATTTTCGGAATAGAGAAAGCAAAAACCCAGGAAGCCGGTAAAAGCGAAAAAATTGAAAGGGAAGAACGACAGGAGAATGAAAGAGCAGCCCAAAAACTGGAACAAACGATCACTGAGCTTAACCTGAAGGTGGAAAACCTCGGGATATATATCGAAGATGATATGGCGACGGTTTCGGGGCTTGCAAAAGACCAGACCACACGGGAAAAAATTATTCTTGTCGTGGGGAATACTGAAGGAATCGCACAGGTAGATGATAGAATGGATGTAGAGAACACCGAGCCTGAAGCTGTTTTTCATACGGTTGAAAGGGACGATTCTTTAGAGAGTATTTCAAAAAAACATTACGGTGATCCTAATCAATATCCGCTGATCTTTGAGGCCAATAAACCTATGTTGCAGGATCCCGATAAAATATATCCGGGGCAGGTATTACGAATCCCGCCATTGGATGGAAAAAGATAAAAATAAATAAGGACTGTTTTAAATTCCTGGAGATATTAAACTGAAGGCAGTCGACGTCTTAAGGTTTGTAGTTCCGCAATAAAAAGCAGGTTCAATCAGCCAAAATGAATATCAAAAAGAGCTCAAAACAGTCCTTTATCTATAAAAATTCATTTCATCAATATATTCCCACACTTTTTCAGGTAATAATGGCCTGATATTCTTCCCTTTTTTGATCGCTTTTCTAATGAAGGTGGCCGAGATTTCCATAACAGGAGCTGCTATTGGATGGATTTTAGGATGGTTCCTGAATTTTTCTTCCATTTCACCTGCAGCGATTCGCGGATACACATATACATCATGATTTTCCAAAATCACCTCGTAGTTTTTCCATTTATGAAGACTCTTCAGATTGTCTTCGCCCATTATAGGACAAAATAGCCTCTCCGGGTATTTTTCCTGTAGGTGAGCAAGGGTTTTTATGGTATAATTGGGCTGGGGAAGATTAAATTCAATATTGCTTGGTTTTAGCTTTGGATAGTCCTCACAGGCGCGATAGACCATTTCGTAGCGATGATGATTGTCCAGCAGACTTTTCTTTTTCTTATGCGGATTATGAGGAGTCACCACCAGCCAGACTTCATCAAGATCTGAAAATTCTGCCATATGATTGGCAATTATAAGATGGCCTATGTGAATAGGATTAAAAGTGCCAAAAAATAAGCCGATCTTCTCACTCATTACGCGGGTTTTTCAGCGCCAACATAATTGGCTACCAGTTCGTAGGCTTCGTCAAGAGCAACTTCCAGGTTCTTGTTTTCTATTATAAAATCGAACTGTGGTGCGGTGGCAAGTTCAATAGACGCCTTTGCTACCCGCATATTGATCTTATCTTCGCTCTCGGTCTTCCTTTTCTTAAGCCTGATTTTTAATTCCTCGATACTTGGCGGTTTTACAAATACCGCCAGCGTTCTTTCGGGATAGATATTTTTAATATCCAGGCCTCCAACCACGTCTATATCAAAAATTACATGTTTTCCTTCTTTCCAGATGCGTTCTACTTCGCTTTTTAAGGTGCCGTAGAAATTATCCCGATACACTTCTTCCCATTCCAGGAATTCGTCATTTTTGATCTTTTGCTTAAAATCTTTAAGGCTCAGAAAATAGTAATCTTTCCCATCTACTTCATTTCCCCTGGGCTCACGGGAGGTTGCCGAAATTGAAAAATCCAGTTTCAGTTCCGGATGCTTTAAAAGGTGGCGTACTATCGTTGTTTTTCCGGAACCCGAAGGAGCGGAAAAAACGATAAGTTTTCCTTCACTCATCTAGAGTATGTTTAGAATTTGTTCTTTTATCTTTTCAAGTTCGTCTTTCATCTGCACCACCAGTTGCTGCATGGGAGCGAAATTTGATTTACTGCCAATGGTATTGATCTCACGGCCTATTTCCTGGGAAATAAAGGCGAGTTTTCTTCCATTCGAATCATCGGTTTTAAGCGTTTTTTCGAAATATTCCAGGTGATTGTCAAGTCTTACCTTTTCCTCGGTGATATCGAATTTTTCAATATAATAAACCAGTTCCTGCTCAAAACGGTTCTCATCGGCCTGTTCTTTTAGGTCTTCAATGCCTTTACGCAGGCGTTCCTTTACAGCCTCGACTCGCTCGGGATCCATTTTGATCACTTTATCAAGAAGTTGGCCGATATTAGAAATTCTCAGTTTAAGGTCTTTTTCCAAAGCTTCACCCTCATCTGTCCTGAAATTGTTGATTTCTTCAAGTGCTTCCCGAACGGCTTTTTCTATAGCCTTGAATTCTTCCTCATCGATCTCTTCTCTTTCGGTTTTGAGGGCATCCGGCATTTTTACTGCCATTTTAAGTAGTTCCACTTCAGATGCATTCACAATTTCCCGAAGCTGATGCATATAATTTTGCACGACTTCAGTATTGACATTGGTAGAAGTTTGTTCCCCGGTAAATTCCACATAAATTGATAGATCTACCTTACCGCGCTGAAGTGAATTGGAGATGATATTGCGCAGATCCAGTTCCTTTTCCCTGTATTGGGAAGGAATTCGGGCATTGAGATCGAAATTCTTGCTGTTAAGCGATTTCAATTCTACGGTGATTTTTTTATTGGGAATTTGAGTTATGCTCTTCCCAAAGCCTGTCATTGATTGGATCATACGGGTTTTTTAAAAGCTTGCGCAAAGATAATCAATTCTATAGCATCTCCAATTATGATGGATGGAGACCAAGCTGCTTTTTAGCAAATTCAATCGCTCGCTTTTCATGATAAAATGGGCCGTTTTTGGTAATAAAACCAACATGACCTCCATAAACAGGGGTTTCCAGGTGAAAGTAGGGTGAATGCTCTGCTTTTTTATACGGATAGCTCTCTTCGGAAAGGAAACTATCATTTTTGGCATTTATCAGAAGCGAAGGAATTTTAATTTTTTCAAGGGAATAAAGCGAACTGGCCTGACGGTAATAATCTGAAGCATTTTTATAGCCATGGGCTTTGGAAGTGTAAAGATCATCTATATCCCTGAGCGACCGGCATTTTTTAATCGCGACAGGATTAACTTTTTCCGGAAATTTTTCGGCTCGCTGCAAAAGTTGCTCCTTCAAATTTACAAGGAATCGCTGGGCGTATACAAAATTTCGCATTTTGTTGATGGCTCCCAGGGAACCGGCAAGGTCGCAGGGCACAGAAATGCCAATTCCCGAAACAATTTCCGAAGGTATTTTATCTCTTTCCGCAAGGTATTTCAGCACAATATTTCCGCCAAGACTAAATCCCAGCAAAACTATTTTTTCATATTTAGAAAGGGAGAGAATATGATTTATAATTTCTCCGAGATCATTGGTCACACCCGCGTGATAACTTCGGTACAGGCGGTTCATTTCTCCACTGCAACCGCGTAAATTCACTGAAATTGCATCCCAGCCTTTTTTATTAAAAACCTTTGCCATGCCTTTCATATATGGCCGGGTTGAGTTTCCGGCAAGGCCGTGTAATAAAATAATTGCTTTCCGGGAATTTTGCCCGGAATAAAACCAATCCAGATCGATAAAATCCCCATCTTTTAATTCCAGTCTTTCTCTTTCGGGAATGTCTATAGCTACCTTTCTTAAAGTAGCGGCATAGATAGTGGCAATATCAGCGTTTCTATAGAGCCTGGGCGGGATATAATTTGAAGATAAAAGCGGCATTCTTCAATTTTAGCATAAACTTAGAGAAAAACAGTTATGCGTGCCTATTTTTAATTGGTAGTTTTGAAAAAAAGAGCTTATGTACACCAAGAAATTTGAAATTCGCTGGAGTGATCTTGATGCCAATCGTCACCTCGCGAATTCGGCTTATATCAATTTTATGAGCCATACCCGAATGGGATTCCTTATGGAGCAAGGCTTTGGCCACCGTGAACTTTCTAAATTTAACCTGGGACCAATCGTTTTTTATGAACACATCTATTATTTCAAAGAAATCTTTGCCGGGCACCCTATTGTGGTAAGTCTTGAGCTGAAAGGCCTTTCAGAAGACGGAATGTATTTTGAATTTATCCATAATATTTATGACTATAAAGGGAGGCATTGTTCGAGTTGTGAAATGATGGGCTCATGGATTGACCTTGAAGAGCGAAAGCTTACCAGTCTTCCAAAGGAATTATATGAAAAGTTTGACCACATGAATAAAACTTCAGATTTTAGGATTCTCACCAAAGAAGATACCCGCAAATACGGAAAGAGACCGGTAGATTTAGACCCTGCTGAACTTGAAAAAATTCAATAATGGTTAATTCCCATATCTGGTACGCCTGTTATGGCTCCAATATAAGGAAGGCGCGTTTTCTCTGTTATATCCAGGGAGGAACTCCTTCTGGCGCGGTAAAATTCTTTGAAGGTTGTAAAGATAAAAGTGAACCTGTTGAGAGTCGACCATTTTTAATAGACCGGGAACTGTATTTTGCCAAGGAATCTATTGCCTGGAATGGTGGCGGTATCGGATTTTTAAAACCTAAAAAAGAATCAAAATTCCCTACTTACGGACGAATCTATAAAATCACACTCGGCCAGTTCAAAGACCTTCTCAGGCAGGAATTGCGGGTAAAAGACAATATTCAGGTTGATTTCAATCGTCTTGAATGTGATGGATTTTTTAACTGCCTACCCGGCGGGAGGTATGGACACCTGTTACACCTCGGAGAAATAGATGATCTACCGGTGATCAGTTTTAGTAGTGAAGCCTTTTTGCAAGATGAAATCAATCCACCAGCCAAAGCATATCTTTCCACGATCATAAAAGGAATAAAAGAAGTTTACGATATAAAAGAGGATGAATTGTTTGAGTATTTCAATAAGCTGGACGGAATTCATGGCACTTCGATTGCTGAAGATTTACCACAACTTGTGAAAGAACCGTTGTGATAGGCTGTGGTACTTCAAAACAGAAAGCTTTAATAATATCTCGCTTAACCTCAGTAAATTTTTTAAGTGGCTAACTGGTAATTTTTTTCTTTTTCATACTCACCATATAAACTCCCACAAATACCAGAACAGCAGCGAGGACCTTGACGGCGGTTAACTCATCGGCACCTACTGCAATGGCAAAGCTAATGGCGATCAAAGGCTGGAGGTAAATAAACGCGCTGATGGTTGCCGGAGAGAGTTGCTTTAAAGCGTAAACATTCAGCAAATAGGTTAAAAATGTGGTTCCTACAACAACATATCCCATTTTCCAGATAGCGTCAAAGGGAAGATCTGCCCATTCTACCGCGGTAAATTGACCAATGGTTATTGGTAAATTAATAAAAATGGCAATTAAGAACAGCCATTTCATTAAGGTTATCGCGCTGTATTTAGCTGTAAGAGGCTTTACAAGAATAAGATAGAGGCCGTAAGAAAATGCATTGACCAGAAAAAGGGTATTTCCCAGGGGAATATTAGGAGCATTCTGACTTTCTTCTTTACTGAATAGTACCAGCACCAAAGCTCCGCCCATCCCAATAATGATTCCCAGAGTCTTGAGCCAGGTGATGCGTTCCCCAATGAGAATAGAAGCCAGTATAAGTACCATTACTGGCGACAAAGTTATAATTACCGAGCTGTTAATAGGTGTGGAAAGGCTTAGCCCCTTAAAGAAAAATAGCATGTTGATCACCATTCCGAAAATTGCGCAGCCCAGGAGCCGCGGCCAGTCTGAAGTCGCGATCTTTTCTTTGGGAGACC
The DNA here is from genome assembly GCF_003024155.1 of Christiangramia fulva. Classification (NCBI taxonomy): domain Bacteria; kingdom Pseudomonadati; phylum Bacteroidota; class Flavobacteriia; order Flavobacteriales; family Flavobacteriaceae; genus Christiangramia; species Christiangramia fulva. The sequence goes on along the minus strand of NZ_CP028136.1, from coordinate 1,078,450 downwards.
AGATGCTAATGATCCAGAAAAGAATTGCCGCCCCGCTCACTCTCAATAAAATAAATCCGAAAGGCTGGATATAAGTAGGCATCACTCCTTTCGCAATGGTATGGTTAATACCATAAATGGCACTGGCAGTAAAAGCTGCAAGTATGGCAAGAGTCCTGCTACTCACTATGAATAGATTTTTTGGCAGCTTCTACTGTTTTTTTGGAATTGCCAATAAAAATTTCGTCGTTATTAATTAGTACCGGTCGCTTCAGGAAAGTGTAGTGTTCCAGGATTAAATTTTTATACCTTCCTTCATCGAGTTCTTCATTTTTAAGCTCTTTTTCTTTATACAATCTCGCTCTCCGGCTGAAAAGCGCTTCGTAACTTCCGGCAAATTCCCGCATCTGCTCCAGCTGGTCTTCAGTGATCTTTTCCTCTTTTATATCCTGAAGAATAAACGACGAGGGCGGTGCGAGTTCTTTAAGAATTCGCTGACAGGTATTGCAGGTGGAAAGGTGATAAATTTTTTTCATCCGGTTTTTTTAAGAAAAATTTTTGTGTCAGGAAAGATCCATAATCCTGAATTCAGAATGCAAAGAACGGGATTTTCTTACATTCAGCCGGAATTTTAATAAAAGCTTGAGGTTATCTGGTCATAGAAGAATCTGATATTTTCAGGAATTGCTGTATCTCTTTTTTGGGATACTGAAGGTTGAAATTACCGGCGGCATAAGATGCTATTTCATAGGCATTATAGTGTAGTAAAATCTTTTTTTGGGAAATTCCTATATTTTCAGGAAGACGGAATTTCTCATCTTCGAAGAACATTCCGGTGCTGTTGATATTTGAATCAGAGGGAATTTCGTATTTCTTTCGGAAGTCTTTTTCCACGAATTTTTTAAAATCATCTTTAAAGAGATCAGTAGCAGTTAGTTTTTTCCCGGTTTTGCGGTCGAAATTCAGATAATTAGTGCTGCGGTAGCCATGGGCACCTCCTGTGAACATATCGGTATCAAATTCCATAGAAATAATGTCGGCATCCTGATAAATGATCTTTCCGGTCACAGTTGCTTCCCATGGAAGTTCATATTCAGGAAATTCTTCCGCCGTTTCTTTATAATTCGCGATAAAATCTTCGGCAAGTTCTTCCGGTTTTTCAATTTTCTCCTCCTCCTGATAATCTACAATGCTTACCAGGAATTTTTCAATTTCCCGATTGATCTTTTCCGCCTGGTAGTCTGCACCTGAAGCCACGGGAAAAGTCAAGCTGATAAATGTACAATTGCCATTTTCAGGCGTACAATCATCCAGACTTTTGCTCAGGGATTTGGTTTGGAATGTAAGGGATGTTTCGGTTTTTTCTTCTTTTTTATCCTCCTTACAAGAGACAAGAAGCAAAAAAACGAGACAAAGGGAGGTGATTTTTCTCACAGCAAATTCCGTTAAATAACAGCATAAAGGTAAAGGCAATTTTGTGATTGCCCAATAGGCTCACTACATTTGTTTTTCAAAATTTTAGAAGATGAAATTCAACACAAAAACGATACACGGCGGCCAGGAAGAAACCGATCCAGCTTACGGTTCTGTAATGCCACCTATTTATCAAACCAGTACTTATTCGCAAACCACACCCGGTGGTCATAAAGGCTTTGAATATTCTCGTAGCGGAAATCCAACGCGAGCTGCTTTGGAAAGATCGCTGGCAAGCATCGAAAACGGGAATTATGGACTTGCATTTGGTTCTGGACTGGCAGCTATTGATGCGGTGATGAAACTTTTCAAACCCGGTGATGAAATCATTTCTACCAACGATCTTTACGGAGGTTCTTACCGCCTTTTTACCAAAATCTTTGAGAATCTTGGTATTAAATACCGCTTTATCGGAATGCAGGATGCGGCCGGTATTGAAGATCATATCAACGAAAATACTAAACTGATCTGGGTGGAAACGCCCACTAACCCGATGATGAATGTTATTGACATCGAAGCGGTTTCAAAAATTGCCAAAAAGCATGATCTTTTACTTGCTGTCGATAATACTTTTGCCACTCCTTACCTGCAACAGCCGCTGGATTTAGGTGCTGACATTGTAATGCACAGTGCCACAAAATATCTCGGCGGCCATAGTGATGTGGTGATGGGAAGTCTTGTGGTTAAAGAAAAAGAACTGGCTGATAAATTATATTTTATCCAGAATGCCAGCGGTGCAATTTGCGGCCCACAGGATAGTTTTCTTGTGCTTCGCGGAATTAAAACACTTCATCTTCGCATGCAGCGGCATTGTGAAAATGGGGAAGCGGTTGCTAGATTTCTGAAATCCCATCCGCGAGTTGGTAAGGTTTACTGGCCCGGATTTGAAGACCATCCTAATCATGAAGTAGCTAAAAAGCAAATGAAGGGCTTTGGCGGAATGATCTCTTTTACTACTAAAGAAAATTCCCTGGCCAGCGCCACAAAAATTGTCGAAAACCTTAAAGTTTTTACCCTGGCAGAATCATTGGGAGGCGTGGAATCTCTTGCCGGCCATCCCGCAAGTATGACCCATGCTTCCATCCCACAGGAAGAGCGCGCAAAAACAGGAATTGTAGATTCCCTAATACGGTTGAGCGTGGGTGTTGAAGACGAAGAAGACCTGGTGGCCGATCTAAAACAGGCCATAGAAGCCTAAATAAGGCTTGAATAAAAAATCAAAAAGCTGTCTTAAGAAATTTCGGCAGCTTTTTTTTAAAATATGGTTTGGAAAGCTTTAATCAGTTTATGTACTTCTTCCGAAGTATTATAATGAACAAGGCTTACACGAACCACTCCATTCTTTTCTTGAAGATTTAAGGCCTGAATGAGTTTTTTCGCGTAAAAATCACCAAACCTGATCCCAATTCTGAAATCGTCAACTTTTTTGACGATCTCATCACTTTTCATTTTTTGATGTATAAAAGAAATCGTGGGAACACGTTGTGAGGAATCGGCTTTTGGAATGCCAATGATCTGTATCTCCGGAATGCTGTTGAGGTAATTCAGTAATATTTCAGCAAGCGATTCTTCATGACCTGCTATCATTTCGAACGCCTTATCAAGTTTTTCTGAATGATTAATAGAAGTTTTTTCCGGAAAATGATGCTTGTATAGATCCAGGTAATATTCTGAAATTCCGAGCAAACTGTAGGTAAGTTCGAAATTATAATTTCCCGGCTGGAGTTTATAGGGAATTTCTTTTTTTCCGATGAAATAATGGTTAAGACTGTCCAGTTTCAGCAGCAAATTATATTTTCCGTACATCATTGCCAGGTGCGGCCCGTAAGTTTTATACCAGCTGAAAAAGTAGAAATCGACATCCAGTTCCCGAACATCTACCTTTCTATGCGGGGCATAAGCCACCCCATCTACACAAATCAGAGCACCGGCTTTATGAACTTCCTGTGCGATCTTTTTAATGGGATTGATCGTTCCCAGAACGTTCGAAGCATGGGTGACGGCAACAAGTTTGGTGCGTTCGTTCAATAACTTATGAAGATCGTTTATTTCCAGTTTGAGTGTTTGCGGATTCATTTTCCAGATCCTCACAACAATACCTTTTTCCTCAAGATCGGTCCAGGGCGAAACATTCGCTTCATGATCGGTATTGGTAACGATCACTTCATCCCCTTTTTTCCACTGTCGGCTAATGCTGATACTAAGGAGCCTGATAAGCATGGTAGTGGAGGAGCCAATAACAATCTCTTCGGCTTTGGAAGCATTGACCAGTTCTGCCAGTTTTGAGGTGGTGTATTTCAGTTTTTGGCCTGCTTCGGCTGAAACTTTATAAGAGGCACCAAGTTGCACGTTGTGATGGACGAGGTATCCGGTAATTCTTTCAATTACTTTTCCCAAAACCTGGGAACCACCGGCATTATCCATAAAAATGAAATTGCTCTGAAGTGCCGGAAATTGTTTTCTTACAAATTCTACATCCATATTTTACCTGGTATTCTTAGAGGGTGGCGTTCCTGTTTTATTAAGTAAACTTTCATTGAACAGTTCTAATATACGGCTATATTCGTCGGTCCAGCTGCTGGGCTCTACAAAACCATGATTTTCGACGGGATAAACTGCAAGTTCCCAATCATCCTTACCTAATTCTATAAGTCGTTGTGTAAGCCTTACCACATCCTGAAAATGGACATTTGTATCTACCATTCCATGGGCGATAAGAAGATTTCCCTGCAGGCCTTCTGCAAAATAAATAGGGGAAGAGCGACGATAAGCGATGGGATCTTCAGAAGGTTCATTCAAAATATCTGAAGTATATCCGTGGTTATAATGTGCCCAGTCTGTAACCGATCTCAATGCCGCGCCGGCTTTAAAAGTTTCGGGCTGGGTAAACATAGCCATAAGCGTGATGAATCCGCCATAACTTCCGCCGTAAATACCTACTTTATCGGGGTCAATATCATAATTTTCAATCAGGAATTTTACTCCGTCTACCTGGTCAGTCAGGTCTTTTCCGCCCATATGTCTATAAATTGCGGTTCTCCAGTCGCGGCCGTAACCTGCACTGCCCCGGTAATCAATGTCGATCACGGTGTATCCAAGATCGGTCAAAAGGTTATTGAACATATATTCCCTGAAATAGCTTGACCACCATTTGTGCACATTTTGAAGGTAGCCGGCTCCATGAACAAAGACAATAGCCGCGTTATTTTTCACCTTTTCATCGGGCACATATAACCTAGCGGGAACCATTTGCCCATCGCGGGCTTCAAATCGAATAAGCTGCGGTTTGCGCCAGTTGTAGGAAGCAAAGGCCTCTGACTGCCCATTTGTTACCTGCATAGGTTTGGCATTGGCTTTTGTCTTTTTTAAATAAAGTTCCCAGGGTTTATTCATATAAGAATAGCGAATTGCCATATATTTTTCATCCGGCGAAAGAGTGACCTCATTATTACCGGTCATAGAAGTAAGCTTCTCCATTTTTCCACCCATTAAAGGCATTCGGTAAAAATGGCGTTCGCCGGGATCGACTTCAGAAGAGGTGAAATACCAGTGTTTTTCATCATTAGAGATAAAGGAATCAAATACCTCATAATCGCCGGGCGTGAGATTTTTCTTTTTGCCGGTTTCTATATTAAGAATGTAAAGATTAGAATAACCCGTTTCTTCACTTTGAAAAAAGATGTACCTGGAATCTGGCAGCCATCCCAAAGTTTCACCGCCCCAGTACGTATAGCCTATTCCCGGGCCAGCGAGCCAGGCTTCATCACGCTGATGGTCCAGGTTTTTCACACTTCCGTCCTTCGGATCGATGAGCACGATCCAACGATCTTTATTATCGGTTGAACGCAGGTTGGCGATCAATTTTTTTCCGTCAGGTGAAAAATAAAAACTGGTTGGGATTACCTCTCTGGCTTCTTTTTTCCATTCTCTGTCGGGATAATCGGCAGCATAATCCGGAAGCGCGGAAATTCCCGGAAGATTGGTAAAATCGGGAATATAAACAGTGTCTTTTTCAAAATTATAGACTGCCAGTTTGGAGTGATAATCCATGTCTCCAACCTTGCTTCGAGAAGAAATGTCGGTGGTGTAACCGCTTTTATCAACATAATTAGGAACTTCGGTACTTTTTCCGTTTTCCTGTTTAATAAGATTAAATGCCGCATATTTGGCGTTCGGAGAAACTTTTAAAGTGCGAAGATCCTGATCATCCAAATAGAAAGTATAGGGCTCTTCTGGAGCATTTGACTCTCTGTACTCTTTGGCTTTTTCCTGTTTTTCATTACGCTCCCTGACTACCTGAAGTAAATCCAGGTTCTCTTTTTCCAGATATTCATTTTTAGCTGAAAGTTTTTCTTCTTTCTTCTTTTTAGGCGCCCCTTCATCGATATGTGTGAGCCTTTTTATAAATCCCGACTTGAGGTCGTAAACATAGGCGTTGTTTTTTGCGCGGAATGATAGCTCGTCATTGTCAATTAGAAATTCGGGATTTCTTATATCTGACGGAAGGTCAAGTAGCTCTTTTTTAGCTGAAGACTTTAGGTTATAGATAAAAAGATCCCCATTTTCGGAGTAAACCTTTTCCGTTCTTTTATCATTAAAATCACCATTTGAAGGAATACGATTACGTTTTTCTTCGGGAGAAACTTTAAGTATTTTCTGTGGGTTCTGTACCTTTATTTTGTAAATAGAATCTGATAAATTTCCTTCGGGATTATAATCAAAATAGATATTCTCACTTTCAATTCCCCAATTTACATCGCTGGGGAAGGTGCCCATCCAGAGCGGATCCTGCATGATTTTTTCAACACTTAATTCAGATTTTTGCGCATTTATGTTGGCTATAAACAGGAAGAAAATTCCGGCCAGGAGGGCCGTTTTTTTTGGGATCATTGCAGGTAAATATTTATGAAATTGAATAATGTATAAAGACTTAATTTAGAGGTGAGGCAAGATAATTAAAATTTGAAAATTTCGCGGATATCCATTGAAAATACTGGATAAAAGCATCTAAATACAACAAACAATGTTCCAGTTTTAGTGTCTATTCATTTGTGATACTTTTAATTTCTTCCGGGCTTAAATTTAAGAGTCCGGAGGCAGGAAGCCTTTTCAACATTTCCTTCCAGTTTTCATCTTTTTCGAAGATCTTCTGAAAAACAGTTTTTGCTTCTTCAAGCATCCCGCTATTGGCCATTGCGACTGCTTTCCAGAATTTCATTTCCAGGTTATCGGGGAACATTTTCTCTGCCGCACCGTATTCCTCAAGTGCTTTTTGGGTATTTCCGGCTTCCACGGCGAGATCACCATTATTCATATGCTCGTAGGCTCTTTCCACTTTCAGCAATCTCTCCAGTTCCTGAATAGGATTTTTATGGTCGTCAACCCTTAGGTCGATTTTTTTATCTTCCCAAAGCTTACTGGTTTTTTCGGGGCCAACCACGATAAGTGCAGCCGATTGTTTTCCGCGGATATCGCCTCCGGCTTTCTGCGCGGCCTTAAGGACTTCCATCACTCTTTCGGCCAGGGGATAATCAGAATACCTCATAAAAGCTTCTGCCATCGCCGGTACCACTTTATCGGTAAGCATCATATTGGCCTGCACCGAAAAGTTTTTTCCGGTGAGATCTTCGGCATATTCCACACATTTATCTCCGGTATAAGCTGAAACTCCTCCATTGGCATCGAGAAAAGCAACCTGCCTGTATGCCCGTCCTTCATCTTTTTCCACAAGTCGGGAGAGAGCTTCTCCGGCTGGAATTCCTTCAGCCATTAAATTTAATCCTTCCGGACCATATGCAGGATTTACGAATGACTGAGTGGCAACCACACCCACGCCCGCTCTTCCCCAGGGGACCAGTGCGCCAACCGAGAACCAGTGGCTTTGAACTCCAACGGCCATTTCACCGGTAATGGTATCTCGGGCTACAATAGAAAAAGTATGCGCAAAAGCCCCTTTTTCGGGATCTGCCTTCTGTGAATTAATAAAATGCGGACAAAGAGCAAGGGCAAAGATTAGTAGTTTCTTCATGGTTTTAAGATTAAAAAGCGCTCAGTTTTTGAAAATAATTTAAAAGCCGAAAGCAGCGGTATTTTCCTGTTCTGGTGCTAACTCAACAAAAATAAAAAATATCAGGATGAAAATTACTCATTCCTTTATAGTCATAACATTAAGGAATATTGGTCCTCCATCTACAGGATAACCTTCCACTTTTTCGGCTGTAAGCGTCACTTTTTTTCCTTCATATTTGTTGAGATCTACTTTTTCGCTTTTGAGAGCATATGTTTCATCATCAGTGATCAGCCGATGCGTTCCATACTGGTAGGAAGTAATCCCGGCAGGCTCAATAGTTCCGGTATACTCAGTCGCTACGGACTGGCTACTACTTCCGCAGGCAATGGCGAAAAGGAATATAATATTGAAACCTACGATAGATAATGTTTTCATGATCTTATTTTTATCTTCAATATAGCTGAAGTTTTACTGAAGAGAAAATTAAGTTTTGGAGAAGTAGTTTTATTTTCTGATTAAAGAGTTTATTTTTGTGCCCCTGAAGGCCTCATAGTTCAATGGATAGAATAGAAGTTTCCTAAACTTTAGATCCAGGTTCGATTCCTGGTGAGGCTACAACATAATTTAAACAATGCCCTCTTTATAGGCTCTACGAGAGGGCATTGTTATTTTGTGTCGACGGGTTGCCAACATCAGCGGCTTTTTTACGAATGTAAAGCTGGATGAACTTAATACTTTGACCAGGTTTTTAATTTCTTAATTGGATTTTTTCTAAACCTAAAGATGGCCTTATTTGATAATCTGTTCACCAATTGTCTGTTCTAAAAGGAGAAGCCGGCAGGCCTTCAGAATTATAGAGATTAGCAGTATCTGGGTTATCATCCCATCCATATCTTACTGCTACCGGATCTTTGACCTCCGGGCTATAAACAACCACCTGGTCTCCCTGAATCTCTGCCGTGGCCCACACGAATTCATGGTCCTTGCCTGCTATAGCAAAACCTTGCAGAGTTTTTCCTTTTGTCTTTAAACCTTCCGCGGTGTTGTTGAAGGAGATCACTATGGAGTCGCCGCTCACCCTTGAGGATTTGTACAGGGGTCCTCCGGGTACCACATCTTCGTTATAGGCTACTTTTCTTGCTGCCTGGGCTAAACGATCACCCACAGCTTTTTTGTTGAGCGGGTGAATATCATTCCACTCACCAACGTCAATAGTGACGGCCATTCCGGTATTTGGAACCGAAAGAGTCTGTGCCTGGGCTTCTCTTAAACGGGCCCAATTACTGTCTTGTGGTGTGTCTTTAGATTCCATAAAATTGGCTAACTGCACAAAGAGGAACGGAAGATCCTCCTGCCTAAATTTTTGTCTCCAATCTTTTATCATGGTGGTAAAGAGCTCCTTGTACTGGCCTGGGTTTCCCGTGTTTGATTCTCCCTGGTACCAAATCACCCCTTTCATTGTATAGGGTGTAATTGGATTGATCATCGCATTGTAAAGCCCTACCGGCTTCCAGCGGATAAAAGTTGGACTTTGAAGTGCCGGCATCGCGCCTCCCAGCTGGTATTTCCATGGACCTTTCAGGTCTATTTCGCGATTAGGAAAAACAAGTTTATAGGGTTTATCTGGTACAAAACCGCCTTGCCCGCTCTCGTTAATTACTCTAATAGTAAAAGTATTTTCACCGGCGTTTAAAACACCGGAGGGAATCTGGTAACGTCGGGGCGGATATTGATAAGTTGTATTTCCTACATAGGTCCCATTAACAAATACCGAATCGGCATCTACAATTCGCCCTAATAAAAGTTTAACAGGCTCTCCTTCTAAGTCCTTTGGAATTTCAACCTGGCGTTGAAACCAAACCGAGCCATTCTTGTTTCCCAGACCTGATGCCCAGTAGCCCGGAATTTTCATGGTGTCCCAGTTATTGGTCTTAGTTGTTCCATTAGACCATCCTTCGCGGACTCCTTTATCTTTTTCCTGTAGCTGTTCATACCATTGATGCATCCTTCTTGCATCAGATTCAGCAATGCTATCTCTGTAGGATTTATTCTGAAAACGTTGAAATTCTTCATAAGGAGCCGGAAACTTTTTCAGGGCTTCCTCACTTATCCAGGACTCAACAGGTGAACCACCGAGACTGGAATTGATGATCCCGATGGGAATTTGATATCGCGGATAAAGATTTTTCGCAAAGAAATAGGCTACAGCCGATAATTCGCGGATATTCTCCTGGCTCACTGGTGCCCAATGTCCGCTTTCCAGGTCCTGGTGTACTTCATTGAAATCATAGGTTTTGGGCACTTCAAAGAACCGTAGTTCGTTATTGGAGGCCGTTGCTATCTCATCTTCATAGCGGGGCTCTACTCTTGACATGGGTAATTCCATGTTTGATTGGCCCGAGGCTAACCACACATCCCCAACATAAATATCTTTTAATACTATCTCATTTTTACCTTTAATATTCATCTCAAAAGGGCCACCCGCTTTTAATCCTGAAATCGTCATTGACCAATCGCCATTTTGATCGGCCGTTGTGGTATAGGTCTTTTGTAAGAAGTGAATGCTTACAGGCTCTCCCTTTGAAGCCCAGCCCCATACATTTACATTTGAATTTCTTTGCAGAACCATTCCGTCGCTCACCAGTCGCGGAAGACGAACTTGAGCCTGGCTAATCTGAAAAAAGCATATTGAAATAAAAAGAAGCAGTAAATTTTTCATTCTATTGGTCTTGTTGTTCATCAGTAGTTGGTTCAGTCATGGCATCGAGAGTTCGTATGCTTCCGTCTTCATTAAATCTAAGTTCTGTCATTTTGATGCTTCTCAGGTATGTTTTTCCGCCAGAGAGAGAACTGTCGTGATAGAACAGATACCATTTTCCATTGTATTTTACAATAGAATGATGATTGGTCCAACCAAGAACCGGGTTTAGAAGAACGCCCTGGAAAGTGAACGGCCCATAGGGATTATCTGATGTGGCATAGACAATTTTGTGGGTGTCCCCTGTTGAATAAGAAAGGTAATATTTGTCGTTCATCTTATGAACCCAGGCCGCTTCAAAAAATCTTCGTTCATTATCTCCAACTTTGAGATCGTTACCTTCTTTATCCAGGATCCTTACGCTTCGCGGAGCTTCGGCAAAGCTGGTCATATCTTCGCTAAGCCGTGCTATTTTAGGCTGAAGAGCGGCTGCAGTATCAGCAGGGTATTTATCTTCATTGACATATTTCCCGGAAGACCATCTCTGAAGTTGGCCTCCCCAAATCCCACCGAAATACATATAATATTGTCCATCAGAATCCTGAAAAACAGCAGGGTCTATACTAAAGCTGTTCTCAATGGGTTTTGGTAGTGCTGTAAAAGGACCCGCCGGATTCTTTGAAGTAGCTACTCCAATCTTAAATATATTATCTTTATTTTTTGCCGGAAAATAGAGATAATAAGTGCCGTCTTTCTCGGCTGCATCTGGTGCCCACATTTGTCTTTTCGCCCAGGGCACATCCTTGATGTCAAGGGCTACCCCATGATCAACAACTTTAGCCCCTATGCTGTCCATGGAATAAACATGGTAATCTTTCATATCAAAATGACTGCCCTCATCATCTTCCGGGATTCCTGAATCGTAATCGTGAGAAGGATAAATGTATATTTTTCCATTGAAAACATGAGCAGAGGGATCGGCAGTATAATTGTCAGTAACAAGTGGTTCGGAATCTATTTTAAGAGGTTGTTGCTCCTCAAGACTGTCCTGTTTTTCTTCCGGGCTACTTTGTTGTTTCTGATTTTGCCCGCAGGATATTACCAATAGACCTGCCAGGGAAAGAAGAGAAAATCGGATTATTAAATTTTTTTTCATGGGAATAAGTTTAAAAGAAATAAAATTAACCGCCTCACTATGGGCTGATGAGGCGGTTTTAAGAAAAAATAAATTAAGATTTAAGATCTGCGATTAGTAAGAATTCGCGATGATCTGCTCATAAAGTTCCTGTTGACCGCTGATTTGTTCAGGTTCGCCATTTTCGCGGGCGATACGGCTCAAATCTTCTAAAGATAATTCGCCATTTTCGTATTTAGCACCGTTTCCTTTATCGAAAGATGAATATCTTTCTTTTCTCAACTTCTTGTAATTTGTTTTTTCAAGGATCTCATTTGCACAGATTAATCCTCTGGCAAAAACATCCATACCGGCGACATGGGCAATGAACTTATCTTTAAGATCGGTAGAATTCCTTCGTACTTTAGCGTCAAAATTAATTCCGCCATCTTTTATGCCACCGCCTTCAAGAATTACCAGCATTGCCTGGGTAATTTCATAGAGATTGATAGGGAATTGATCGGTATCCCAACCATTTTGATAATCTCCTCTATTCGCGTCGATACTTCCCAGCATTCCTGCATCTATCGCGACCTGCAACTCATGCTGAAAAGTGTGGCCCGCAAGAGTGGCATGATTTACCTCAATATTGAGCTTGAAATCATCTTGAAGTCCGTACTTGTTTATGAAGGATAAAGAAGTAGCGGCATCAAAATCATATTGATGCTTGGTGGGTTCCATCGGTTTTGGTTCAATGAAGAAGGTGCCTTTAAAACCTTGTTTCCTGGCATAATCCTTACAGGTATGAAGGAATTGTCCCAGGTGATTCAGCTCCCTTTTCATATTGGTATTGAGCAAGCTCATATAGCCTTCGCGTCCTCCCCAGAATACATAGTTTTCTCCGCTCAGAGCGATAGTAGCATCCAGGGCAATTTTAGCCTGACCGCCGGCATAGGCCAGCACGTCAAAATTGGGATTGGTAGCCGCACCATTCATGTAACGCGGGTTGCTGAAAAGATTAGAGGTACCCCAAAGCAGTTTTATACCCGTATCTTTTTGCTTCTGCTTGGCGTATTCCACCATTGTTTGAACACGTTTTTCATACTCTGATAGGCTGGGGGCTTCATCCACTACATCCACATCATGGAAACAGTAATAGGGTGTTCCAAGCTTAGCCATGAATTCGAAAGCGGCATCCATTTTATCTTTAGCCCGGGTAATTGGATCTTCACTTTTATCCCATGCAAAAGTTTCTGTGCCCGGACCAAATGGATCTGCTCCTGTGTTATTGAAGGTGTGCCAATAAGCAGTAGCAAAACGCAGATGTTCCTTAAGGGTTTTGCCGGCTACTTTTCTGTTTTCGTCATACCATTTAAAAGCCAGCGGATTGTCACTATCCCTGCCTTCAAATTTGACTTTGTCGATTCCTTTAAAAAATTTGTTTTCCATATTCTTTAAGATTCTATTTTTATATGTTGTTTCCAGTTTTCGTAAATATCTTCAAACTGATCCTTTAGTTCCTTTTTAGGTTCAAGACTCTCCAGAATTTGCAGATTTGCAAAGGCTTCATTCAGGTCATTGTAATAACCGAAACCGAATGCGGCTCCACGCGCTGCTCCTTCGGCTCCCGAAGTTTTGTATAGCTGAAGATTAGCCTGAGTGGTATTGCAAAAAATTTCCCTAAAAATGGGACTCAGAAAAAGATTGCCTTTTCCGGCGCGTACCACATCTCCATTGATTCCCAGGGATTTCATAACATCAAATCCATAATTCATGGCAAAAACGATTCCTTCGCATGCCGACCTTATGAGGTGGGCTGGTTTGTGAATGTTGAAATTAAGGTTTTCAATGCCTGAATTTACGGGACGGTTATTGAAGATCCTCTCAGCACCATTTCCGAAGGGATAAAATCTTAAGCCGTCACTGCCCGGGCCAACTTTTGCAGCTTCTTCGTTCAACAGGTCGTAGGATAACAGTTCCTTACAACCCAGGGAGATTGTTTTTCTAAGCCATTGGTAAAGAATACCCGATCCGTTTATGATACCAAGGATACCATTGCGTTTTTGATCGGCCTGGTTATTTACATGCAGAAAGGTATTGATACGACCTTGTTCATCTGAAATATCTTTATCTGTCACGGCATAGACTACGGCCGAGGTGCCAGCTGTGGTGGCGATCTCTCCCGGATGCAGAACATTGAGGGAAAGGGCGTTGTTAGGCTGATCTCCGGCACGATAGCTGATTACCGTTTCAGGGCTAAGTCCCAGCTCTTCCGCAATTTTTGGATGTATTTTGGCCTGCTTTCCAAAACAGGGAACAATCTCTGGGATCAATTCTTCAGACAAGCCCATCTTGTTTAGAACTCCATCTGCAATTTTACCGGCAGAAAAGTTCCAGAGCGCTGCTTCAGAAAGGCCGGTAGCGGTGGTTTGTGCCTGCCCGGAAAATTTTGCCGCAATAAAATCGCCGGGAAGCATCATGTATTTGGCTTTCGCATAATTTTCGGCTTCATGCGTTTTTACCCATTTCAGTTTAGAGGCTGTAAAATTACCGGGGCTTCCCAGGATCTCCTGGCGGCATTCATTCTGACCTATATTGTTAAAAGCTTCTTCTCCTATGCTTACCGCTCTGCTGTCACACCAAATAATGGAAGGTCGCAGAGGGTGCAGATTCTCATCTGTGAGAACAAGGCCGTGCATCTGGTAGGCAATTCCTATTGCACTTATTTTTTTTAGATTGATCTGATGTTTTTTAGCCAGTTTTTGGATGCCTTGTTTTACATATTTCCACCACAAATTTGGGTCTTGCTCTGCCCAGCCAAATTGTGGCGCCACTATCTCCATTTCAGATTCCGGCAGGGAAACTACGCAGATTTCCTTTCCTTTTTCTGCATCAAGCACAGAAAGTTTTATGGAGGAACTACCGAGATCTATTCCTAAAAAGTACATATGATTAGGGTTTTCTGGTTGTCAAATTTTTGATTGCATATAAGATTTAGTTGTTTCCAATTATCTTATAGTTCATATGACTACAAGTTTAGATATTAATTTTTACTTTAGCAATCTAATACCAGAAATTATCTAAAACGAACTTTATTAAAAGGACTGGTTTCCAATTAACAACAAAAGCTATGACCATAAAAAAGACTTTCATTAGTGGAGAAACCGATGAGGCATTAGAAGGCTCAGTTATGGATTCCATAACCATTGATTGTGTAATTTTTGGATTTGAAGAAGGGAGTCTTGAAGTGTTGTTGGTTAGGCACGGCAGGGGGATACGCGAAGGTGAATGGGGTTTGCCCGGGGGCTGGATCAGGCGGGATGAAAGTATAGATGAGGCGGCTTACCGACTTCTTAACGATCTTACCGGGGTAAAAAATGTTTACCTGGAGCAACTGAAGGCTTTTGGTGATCCCGATCGATTTCCTGCTGGAAGAGTGATCACCATTGGATATTATGCCCTGGTCAAGAAAGAGGGCAATCGCATTAAGGCAGGTTTTACGGCTTCAGAAGCAAGATGGTGTAAAATAAAAGAGGTGCCGGGGCTCATTTATGATCATAATAAGATTTTGAATTATGCCCTGGAGCAGCTTCAAAGCAGGGTCCGTAAAGAACCTATCGGTTTCAATTTACTTCCTTCAAAATTCACACTTCTGCAACTCATGCAGCTTTATGAAGAGATACTGGGGGTTCAAATGGATAAACCCAATTTCAGAAGAAAATTTCTGAAAATGAAACTTCTGGTAGATCAAAAAGAAAAACAAAAAGATGTCTCCCATCGCGCGGCAAAACTTTACAGCTTTGATGATGATGTTTATAAAAGGTTAACCCAACAGGGTTTTACTTTTGAATTTTGAAACCGATAAGAGCAGCTTGTTTCTTTTCAGACCAAAACTTCGATGGGAACATAAAAATTTAAAAGCTTCTGCTCGATATTTTAAAGAATTATCTCACCTGAAATTCAGCTTCTTTTACTTTGGGCATTCCCAGCTCCATGTTTCTCTGGTTTGGTGTTGAACCTCCAATATAAATCTTGAATTTTCCTTTTTCGATGATCTTTTTTCCTTCATTGGTGACCAATTGCATCATTTCAGGAGTAATTTCAAAGCTCACTTGTTTTGATTCTCCCGGTTCCAGTTGAATTCTTTTTATCCCAAAAAGTTGATACCTTGGAGCTTCTACCGAGGTTTGTTCATCGGCAACATATAACTGAACAACTTCCTGGGCAGGCATTTTTCCTGTATTTTTCACTGAAGTGCTTGCAATGAGAGAATTTCCTTTTTTGACGCTGATTTTAGAAAGACTAATTGGAGCATATTCAAAGCTGGAATAGCTTAGGCCATAGCCAAAGTCATACATAGGTTCAGCTTTCATATATTTATAAGTTCTGCCATTCATGCTGTAGTCCTGGTATGGAGGCAAATCTTCGAGTGATTTGGGAAAAGTGATGGGCAGTCGTCCGGAAGGGGAGACCTTTCCGAAAATTATATCAGCTACTGCATTACCTCCTTCTTCGCCCGGATACCATACCATAAGCACAGCATCGGCAAGCTCATGAACTTCTTGCAGGTTCATAGGACTTCCGCCGGTGATCACAACAATAACGGGTTTGTCTTTAGCGGCTTTACGAAGTTTTCGCAGGTATTCTATCTGGTTTTGAGGAATATTGTAATCCAGCCTGTCTCCAAAGGTCTCGGAGGCAATAGATTCACCTTCTTCTCCTTCCAGGATTCCGGAGATTCCCAAAACAGCAATAGTGGCATCGCTGTTACCGGCATTTGGCGAAGCCCAGTCTTCAGGATTTTTATTAGGAGTAGCTAAAAGGGTTCCCTGACGGTATTGCAGTTGACTTTCGGGACTAATTGCGCCGGCAATTCCTTCTAAAACGGTCACCAGGTTTGAATTTATACCGTGATAATTACCCAGGAGTACCTCTAAACTTGTAGCATTGGGACCGGTGATAAAATACTTTGAAAGATCATTTTTTAAGGGAAGCACTCCATCGTTCTTAAGCATTACAACTGATTCTATCGCGGTTTTTTTCGCCAGTTCGCGATTTTCTTTGGTGTTGATATCTTTAGCGGAAAGATCAGCATAAGGAGTAGCGTCTTCCGGATCAAATAAACCCAGTTTAAACCTCGTTTCCAGAAGGGTCGCAAGTCGCTTATCAATTTCTTCCTCCGAAACGAGCCCTTTTTTTACAGCTTCCGGTAAATATGAATAAGTGTTTCCGCAGTTTAGGTTTACCCCTGTTTTAACAGCAAGAGCAGCGGCTTCGGCAGGAGATTCCACTACATGATGACCGTTGTAAAGATCGGCAAGTGCACCACAATCGCTTACGATGTGACCCTTAAAATTCCATTGATCTCTTAATACATCCTGAATAAGATATTTGTTGGCGCAACAAGGTTCACCATTGGTACTGTTGTAAGCGCACATGATGGTTTCTACATCGGCATCTACCAGTGCGTGAAAGGCGGGCAGGTAAGTTTCCCATAGATCTTTTTGAGATGCTTCGGCATTGAATTCATGTCTTAGCTTTTCTGGGCCGCTATGGACGGCGTAGTGTTTGGCTGCTGCCGCGGTTTTCAGGTAATTTGGGTCATCCCCCTGCAGGCCTTTGACAAAAGCCACTCCCATTTGAGAAGTTAAAAACGGATCTTCGCCATAAGTTTCCTGTCCGCGGCCCCACCTGGGGTCACGAAAGATGTTGATATTCGGTGTCCAGAAAGTAAGTCCGCTGTATTGTTTGCGATAGCCTTTTTTTACGGCTTCATTATAATTGGCTCTGGCCTCATCTGAAATTGTTGTAGCAACTTTTTTAATGAGTTCGGGATCAAAAGTAGCTCCCATTCCGATGGCTTGTGGGAAAACCGTGGCTACTGCTGAACGGCCAAGGCCATGGAGCGCTTCATTCCACCAATTATATTCTGGGATTCCCAGGCGTTCTATTGCAGGACTGTTATTAGACATTTGTCCGGCCTTCTCTTCCAGGGTCAATCGATTGATTAAATCTTTTATTCTTTCTTCGGTGCTCAGGGACGTGTCCTGAAATGGGAGCTTATTTTCTACAGAAGTCTGCGCCTTCATAAAAAAGGAAGAGCATAGTAGTAGAAATGTAAAAATTCTCGTTAGTACTGAGTTTTCCATTGATATTTTCCAGGTAAAAAGTTGTTTTTTCGAAAGCAGGTGAATTTGAAGAAATTCAATATTATCGAATAAAGGTAAAAAAGTAAACTGAGAAACCAGTCAGATTAATTCTGATGGAACGAAATTTTACCTGTCTCTTTCGGGGTATTTGAATTCAGCAACAAAATCGCGGTACACATTCAACTACGATAGGATAGTTTTCAATTTAGAACCCTTGCAAATCCTCCTTAAAAAAACATTGTGTCTGGCAAATTCCAATGACTCTTCCCTTCCAATGTAAAACTTTCCTTTAGTGGACAAAACTTCTAAATATTTCGAAACATGATTCCTATCATATATTTCGGACAACTTTGTCTTTAATTTTACCCCAGAAATAAAAAGTTAATTTCACCATGAAAAAAATATTTAAATTCCGAAGAACCTATCTATGGTATGTGGCCGCACTTTTTCTTGGTGTGTCCCTGCAGTCCTGTATCTCTGATGCCGAAGGTTCTACTACTGAAATAAGTACAGTATCCTCAATGAAAGCCCAATTAACCGCTCCTCCATTCGTTCCCCCGCCTGTTGGAGCCAGGAAAGCTGCTAAATTAACCGTGGATATGGAGGTCATCGAAAAGGAAGGGGAAATGACAGACGGTGTAAAATATGTTTACTGGACCTTTAACGGTACCGTTCCTGGAAGCTTTATTAGAACCAGGGTTGGAGATGAAGTGGAATTTCATTTAAAAAACAATCCTAATAATAAGCTGCCTCACAACATTGATATGCATGCTGTTACCGGCCCCGGCGGTGGTGCTGTATCAACTTTTGTAGCTCCCGGACAGGAAAAGGTTTTCTCTTTCAAAACGCTAAATCCCGGACTCTTTGTTTACCATTGTGCCACTGCGCCTGTAGGGATGCACATTGCCAATGGTATGTACGGTCTCATTTTGGTTGAGCCTAAAGGTGGACTTCCTCCTGTAGATAAAGAATATTACGTAATGCAGGGAGATTTCTACACTAAAGGTAAATATGGCGAGCCCGGCCTGCAGCCCTTTGACATGGAGAAAGCTATTGATGAACGCCCTGATTACGTAGTGTTCAACGGAAAAGTTGGCGCTCTTAATGATGACAATGCTCTTACAGCTAAAGCCGGAGAGACAGTTCGCCTTTTCGTTGGAAACGGTGGACCTAATAAAGTATCTTCTTTTCACGTGATTGGGGAAATCTTCGATAAAGTACATGTGGAAGGTGGTGATCTTGTTAATGAGAATGTGCAAACCACGCTTATCCCTTCTGGAGGCGCAGCGATGATAGAATTCAAAGTTCAGGTTCCCGGAACTTATCTGCTGGTAGACCACTCGATTTTCAGAGCCTTTAACAAAGGAGCTCTGGGGATGCTCAAGGTTTCCGGTGAAAAAAATGCCAAAATCTATTCCGGTACTCAAATTGAAAGAACCTATGATCCTGACGGAACTTTAGCAAAAGCTAAACCCGCTGTTGAAGCTGGGGAAAAACTTGCGGAAGCTGCAAAAAAGTCCGGTAAATCTATCGAAGAACAAAAAGAACATGGAAAAAAGATCTTTATGCAAACCTGTTTCGCATGTCATCAGGCAAACGGGCAGGGAATCCCTGGAGCATTTCCTCCTCTTGCTAAATCAGATTATCTCAACAAAGATATTGCCAGGGCAATTGGTGTTGTGAAGCATGGCCTGAATGGCGAGGTTACCGTGAATGGAACTACTTTCAACAGCGCGATGCCGGCCCAAAGTCTGAGTGACGAGGAAATTGCAGATGTACTGACCTATGTTTACCATAATTTTGAGAATAACAAATCTGTAGTAACACCTGAGATGGTGAAAGCGCAGTCTAAATAATAAGAAAATGTTTAAAAAGATGCTCGATCATAAAAATGGAATTTTGGTAATGATGTTGAGTCTTGTATTTACAGCATCTTTTGCCCAGAAAAATTCAGAAATGGCCTTGGTTAAAGGGGGAGAATATATCCCCCTTTACGGGTCAGACTCTACACTCGTGGAGGTTGATGAGTTTTATATGGATAAATTCCCGGTGACTAATGCTCAATATCTTGAGTTTCTGAAAAATCATCCCGAGTGGGTGAGATCTGCGATTAAACCGCTATTCGCTGACGATAGGTATCTGGCCACCTGGGAAAGTGACCTTTCATTCGGAAAGGATAATTTACCTGATGCACCTGTTACTAATGTTTCCTGGTTTGCCGCTAAAAAATATTGCGAATGTCAGGGAAAGAGGTTGCCAAAAATGGACGAATGGGAATTTGTGGCCATGGCTGATGAAACTACTATAGACGCCCGGATCAAGCAGGATTTTAACCAGCGCATTCTTTCCTGGTACGAGACCGCCAACACCTATGCGAAACCAGTGGGCAGCACCTTCAGGAATTACTGGGGCGTGTATGACATGCACGGGCTGGTTTGGGAATGGACCATGGACTTTAACAGTGTACTGCTCTCTCCGGCTTCCCGTGGTAACGGAGGAGGAGACTCCAATCTTTTTTGCGGCAGCAGCGCAATTGGCGCTACCGACCTTATGGATTATGCGGCCTTTATGAGGTATGCCTTCCGCAGGAGCATAAAAGCGAGGTATGATATTAAAAACCTTGGATTCAGATGTGCTAAAAGCATCAACGATAAAAATCTATAATTATGAAAAAAATGATCCTGGCAGGTGTTTTGAGCTTACTATTGTTCGCTTCCTGCAATAATAATTCTTCAAAGAAGACTTCTAAAGTAATCGCTTCCAATGAAAAAGAAGCGGTTGTGAAAAATGATATTCCAGATATGTCTCTTTTCAATCTTTCCTCTACCTGGACAACCCAAAACGGGAAAGATATTAAGCTTGCAGATTTACAGGGAGACGTGTTGGTGATGGTGATGATCTATACTTCCTGTACCACCGCCTGTCCCCGCCTGGTGGCCGATATGAAAAATATTGAAGAGCGTTTGCCAGAAGCTGCCAAAAAGCATGTAAAAATGGTATTTGTGAGTATCGATCCTGAAACTGATACTCCTGAGCGGCTTAAAACTTTTGCACAGGATCGAAATATGGATCAGGATCCCTGGCTATTTCTTCGTTCCAGTGAAGAAAACACACGCGAATTTGCAGCTGTTGTGGCTGTGAATTACAAAGAGATCAATCCTATGACTTTCTCGCACTCCAATATTATAAGTGTTTTTAGCCCCAAAGGGGAATTGCTTTTCCAACAGGAAGGGCTTGGTGTAAATTCCGATGAAACTGTACAAAGTATTGAAACCGCGGTGAGCGAAATGTAACTATGGAAAGATGAAAAAAATAATATTCCTGGCGTTCTTCGGAATGCTCAGCCAGCTTAATTTTGCGCAGGAATTTAGCGCTGACCTGCAACTAAGGCCCCGATACGAGTTCAGGAACGGTTATAAAACCTTGCTGAATGATGCGCAGGAACCGGCGAATTTTGTTTCTCAACGCTCGCGACTCAACCTGGATTTTGCTGAAGAAAAACTGAAGCTGAAGTTCTCGCTTCAGAACATCAGGGTTTGGGGAGATGTGTCCACGCTGAATGTGAGTGATAAGAATGGGGTTCAGGTTTTCGAGGCCTATGGTCAGTATGCCTTCAATGACAGATGGAGCTTTAAAGCCGGGCGGCAGGTGATCTCTTATGATAATCAGCGTATTTTTGGTGAGGTAGATTGGGCCCAGCAGGCCAGGAGCCATGATGCGCTGGTGTTTTCTTTTAAAAATGCAGAAAAGCAGCAGCTGGACCTTGGAGCCGCTATAAATGCTGAAGGAGAAGACCTGGTGAGAAAACCTTACGAGCTCAATAACTATAAGAATTTTCAGTATGCCTGGTATCATCTTGATTTTGCCACTTCTGCCATAAGTTTTCTGGCGCTTAATACAGGCTTTGAATATATGAATGCCCTGCAGCAAACGCACACCGATTACCTTCAAACCTTTGGCTCTTATTTCAGTTTTAAAGGAACAAAGATCTTTGGAGATCTTGCGGCTTATGCTCAAACTGGCCAACGCAATGGTCTTGATGCCGAAGCATTTTATGCCGGTGCCAATCTAAACTATGCCTTCAACAGCAGCTGGGCGGCAGGTTTAGGTGCCGAATATCTCTCCGGAAAAGACTCCGACGATACTTCCGGAAAAATCAAATCTTTCGAACCGCTTTTTGGCACCAACCACGCTTTCAACGGCTATATGGATTATTTTTATGTTGGGAATCACCTGAATTCAGTAGGACTCTTAGATGCCTATGCTAAAATCAACTTTGCTACCGATAAGTGGAAATTTTCGGCCTTGCCACATGCTTTTTATGCTCCGGCACAACTCAGCGACAACAATGGGAATGAAATGCAGAATTACCTGGGAACAGAGATCGATCTTGTTGCAGGTTATAAATTGTACAAAGACCTTTCTCTCGCCTTTGGATACTCGCAGATGTTCGGTACCAACAGCCTGGAGGTTCTAAAAGGAGGAGATGCCGGAAATGTCCAAAATTGGTCCTGGCTTATGCTGAATTTCCATCCCTTACTGTTTCATATAAAATAAATAAAAACCAACCTCTTAGGGCCAAAACTGAAGCCCTTTTCCTGAATTGGAAATATCTTTAATTCAGGCTGTGAGGAATTATTCCGCTTGTCAGGCATTTTGCCACTAACTCAGTGGTATTGGTACAACCGCTTTTTTGCAGGACATTCCTTCTATGAGTTTTAATGGTATGCGGGGAAAGATTGAGTTCCCCGGCAATTTGTTCCGCATTTAAACCTTTGGATAATTTAATAACAACCTGTTTTTCCCTTTCTGTAAAGATTTCGGAAAAATCATTTTTTCTGTGATCGTAAGCTTCTGGATCAAATTTTCCTTCGGAAATATCGATATTCAAATAACATTTTCCACCATTCATATGAATAAAGGAAACCGTGTTGGTACTGGTTATCTTGAGGTGGGTGACATCTGTTTGAATGCATAAAACGTGTTCAGGTGCTCCGTTTTCCAGGACGCTAAGTGGAAATGCCTGGTACAGCATTATTCTAATATTTTCGTCTGCATCTTTCATCCGGTAAGAAAACATGTTTTTATAATCAAGAACATCTTCTTTATCCAGGAAAGAAGTGTAAAAATCACTGATTACCCTGCTCTTAAGTTTGATGCTTTTTATTTCTTCCGGAAGTATGGATTTAACCAGTTCCTGGACATTTATTTGTTCAGCATCTTTCCCAACAAAATTCTTTACTGAATCTGAAACATATTCCAGTTCGAAATTATGAAGATTCACGATATATAGATAGGAATTTCCCGGGGCAAAAATGGAGGCGAATTTTTTAAAATCGGCAGAAATTTGAAAAGGGCGATACTCTTTTACCTTACGGGAATACATCTCCTTCCAGTAATCTATGATTTTTTTGAGATCTTCTTGCATCAGGTCTGGTGATTCGAGTGCTAAAGATAGGAAATATAAAGCTTCCGAAAGAAGTCATACTTTTTCAAAAAATCTTTCGGCAAGCAAAAAGCCTCCAGAGAAATTCTGAAGGCTCTTTCGCCAAACTTCTGATCTAAATTGAAAATTGATCCACGTTAACGTTTGTACCCCAACATAACATTATGGAAGATTGGCCCTACCCGTGCTTCCGCATGGATCACATCCAATTTAAAAATCATTAATCTGGCGATGCTAAGATAAAAACGTGAAGTCTGTCATGAAATACCCTTAAAAAGGTATTTTTTCTTTCATTCAGGCTAAACAATCTGATTAAAAAATTGAAAAAGTATGAACACTTGTTAATATTTATGTTGATAATTGCTGACTTATAGAGAATTACAAAACCTGATATTGCGTAAATTGTACCTGCTGAAAAATGTTTTTTTTGAACCGCTTTTCTGTGTTCTCTTAAGCAATTTTTTGGCAGGCTTTTATCAACCAAAGACCCCAATCTTATGAGAATTTCTCTTCATCCTATCAAAAGCCTGGAAAGAGATATCAAGTTTTCCCTGGTTCATTCCTTTCTAAAACTTCTTTTTATCCTGGGCATTGCTTTTTTGGTATTCCTGATAACTTCTAAAACCTATGTTCCATCCGCGGGAATAAACACTTCTTATGAAATAATTCCGCAGGATACGCCACCGGCACCTTATTCATACCGGTCCTCCTAGGCAGGAGTTTCCTATTAATTTTGCTGAAGGTTTTACCTTTTTTAGCCTATTTCAGCTTTAGGTTTTTTATTAGAGGCTCAACCAAAACTTTTTCACGGCTCAGGATTTTTTTCTAAAAAAAGTAAAAAGAAAATTCAAAAATTTCATAATCTTCAAGGAGTTTGAGACGATTTGTTTGAAGATTTGTAAATTTAAGAAGCTTCAAAAAAAAAGGAAGATGAAAAAAACGGTATTCTTATTATTGATTTTTCTTGTTTTTACCAATTGCGCAGGCGATGAAAACGCCGAAAAACCCAAGGATCAAATTGAAGATCAGGTTCAGAAAGCCTACAACAAAATGTTTAAATCTTATGCCGAAGGAACCGACGATTTCTTTGAATATTACGAAGATGATTTCGTAAGAGTTGAGAGTGATGGCAGTATTCATACAGGGATTGATCAACCCAAAAAGGATTGGAACAGGTTTCTGAAAACCCATAAAGTAGAACTTCTAAATTATGAGGAAGACCCAAAAATGGTCATCGGCTCTGATCAGGTGGTCACCATAGGTAAGTTCAAAGAACTTTTTATCGAAAAAAAATCACAGGATACTACCAGGAATACCGGAGTTTATATTTCTTCCTGGAGAAAACAGCCCGATGGGAAATGGAAAATAAGCATGGATACATTTCACGCCGGATTGTAGTCATGAAGTATTTTCAAGATCATAATAAAGCTTTAACACTCCTTTCACTTTAATGCTAATATGACGTGAAATAACAGGGGATTAACATGCTTAATTTCTTAGGTGATGTAATTTTGGTGCAATAACCGAAAAAACACAAAGTATGACACTGAGAAAAGGAATATTATCATTTTTTGTGCTTCTGCTCTTCTCTTCAGGAATGAGCATTTACGCGCAGGATGATAATTATGATGACAATGACAATAATGAAAACCTTGTTGATCAGGACAAAAAAGAAGAATTAGTAAGGGACGCTAAACGCGCAAAAAAAGCCTTTATCGAAAACAGCAAGAATATGTCAGAGCTTTTTGATAGCGCCGTTGGATATGTGATTTTTCCGAATGTGGGCAAAGGAGCTTATATTCTTGGTGGAGCTGCCGGAAATGGAGTTCTTTTTGAGAATGGTAAGGTACAGGGTTTTGCAGAACTTCGCCAGGTAGATGTAGGTCTTCAAATTGGAGGTCAGGCCTACCGGCAGGCAATTTTGTTTCAAACCAAAAATGAGCTCAATCAATTTAAGAAAGGGAATTACAGCCTTTCGGGAAACGCTTCTGCAGTGATCCTTGAAAAAGGAAAGGCTAAAAATGTGGAATTCAATAATGGAAGAGCTATTGTAACCATGCCTAAAGCGGGTGCTATGGTTGAAGTCTCTGTTGGCGGACAGAAATTTGAATATGCCGAAGCAAAAGGTAACTGGAAATAATTTCAACCGGAATTTCTAACTCATATGCCCTGTGAAAGCAGGGCTTTTTTATTCAACTTATGAAAAAAAATAAACCTCTTTTAATTTTTGATGTTAATGAGACGCTTCTGGATCTATCACCTCTTGAAGCAGAAATAAATTCAGCTATGGGAAATGATCAGGCCTCTGCGGTTTGGTTTTCAAAATTGCTTCATTATAGCCTTGTAGAAACAGTTTGTGGGCACTATCATGATTTTAGTGAAATAGGCCTTAGAGTTTTTGAAATGATCCAGGAAAATTACGGCCGATCTCTTGGCAGCGAGCAAATTAAAAAAATGCTCTCCAGGATAAGTGAATTACATCCACATCCCGAAGTTCCCCGAGTTTTAAGGGAACTTAGGGAAAATTCTTTTGAGCTTATAGCCTTAAGCAATGGGAAACCTGAGATTCTAGAGCAGCAACTTAAATATTCCAATATTTCCCAATATTTTCAACATATCATAAGTATTGAAGAATGTAAAAAATACAAACCTCATGCGGCTACTTATAAATATGCCTTGAAAAAGGCAGATCGTGATGCCGATGATGCTTATATGATCGCAGCGCATGGCTGGGATATAGCCGGTGCAGCTTATGCGGGATTAAAAACCGTTTTTGTGGGACGCAAAAAACTTCCTTACCCTCTTGCACCGGAACCAAATCATATTGTTCAGGATCTAAAAGGATTAAAGGGAATTTTCACCAAATAAAGAAAACTCAAAATTTAAAATTAAAGGTGAAATTGAACCTGCCGCCATCTTCCCCGGTATAGTAACCTATATTACCGGTAAAAAAACTAAAAGCATTAACGAAGAACGAGCCACCATAATCATTGTGCCAGGCATTTGAATTATTATCATCCAGCCAGACCCGGCCATAATCAAAGCCCAGGCTTAATCCCAGCCTGATAGGAATAAAATTAGTTTTGAAAGAGGCAAATCCTGTTCTTAGGTCAATATTCTGATAAAAGGAATACTTTCCGTTAAAACGTTCATTTCTATAACCTCTTAAAGTATTTTCGCTTCCACCCCCAAGAACCGCTGCATGGTAAAATTCATAATTCTCACCAAGTATGGCTTTACCTCCTATACGGGTGGCAAAAACAGCCACACCACTGGGATGCAGGGGATAATCTATAGATAGCATGGGGCTTATATATCCAAATTCATTAGAATGTTCATCAATGTTTTTTTTGTAACCGGCGGTAAGATCTAATTCCATTCCTTCTGAAGGATAAGCTTCCCGATTTTTGCTGTAATAGTTATAATTAAGTTCTGCTCCACCGTAAAGCTGACTATCAAAAATTTCGTTATCAGGAGAAAAGTTTTCTCCAATAAAGCGATTTTGGTCATAAGCGACCTCAAAAGATTCGATCATCGGCTTAAAATAGAAGCTGCTTTTATCGTCATTTTTCCAAATGAGAGACGGAGCGAAATGCCATTGTTCAATTCGAATGCGATTGAAATCTCTCGAATCTTCATCTTTATCATACTCTGTTTCGTTTCCTGCACCAAAATAGTTCATTGTGAAATTTGGACTGGAATAGTAGGCATTAATCGCGACATTCCATTTATAAAGAATATTCGCGAACTCTCCATTGTATTCTATATCGAAACCATTGGTGGCAAAGAAATAATTTGCTGATAATTTCTGTTGAGTGGTAAAAGGATTCTGCACCAGCCCATAGGTTGTGTACACATTTGCCAGCCCGAGCTTTAAACCGGTGTCTGAGCTGAAATCTACTCCGGGAAGTAATTTATAATCCCTGATCATTTTTTTGAAGGGGTCGTAATGATTGATACTATAAGAGTCCACGAGCCATTTATCGGCTTCGGGAGTTTTAATGGTGTTTTCTTTGCTTTTATAATCATACAATTTTGCCCTTTCGTGATTTTTAAAATCATAGATATCATTTTCCTCACCACCCAAAACTTTCAATTTTATGAGATCATCGCCCTCTCCTTCTATTCTGAAAGTATCTTCACCATCCAGGCCATACAGCCATAGTTGACGGGTAAGATTTGAGGTATAGGAATGGTCAAAAACCTTTTCTCCATCTTCATTGATTATTTGTATGTTGGTGGCCCCAGCGGGTTTTCGCGTAATGAGGAAGGTGTCGTCATCTTCAGTGCCAATTATCATGTCATACTCCCGTAAATGTTCATAATACTGGCGGGCAATCTTCATTAAATTCGCTCTTCGGGCGATAAGCTTTTTTTTAATTTCTTTTATAGATTCATCTTTTGCTCCTTCAGGAAGCTGATTAAAAGCTTTTTCAATAAGCTCATTGTCTATTTCATCCTGAATATATTCCACCTGTTCTTTCCATTCTTGCCAGGTAGCAGTTTTTAAAAATGCTTTGTCTACCGGATATGCTTCCACATTGAACCATTTCGGATTATCGAGCATGGCATCGTAATTTTCCATTGGTCTTAATTCCAGGACTCCGAGCTTCAGTAATTTCACAAGAAAACCATCATATTTTGGAAAAGCATGGTCCCGGTCCCGGGGTATTGGCTCATATCTTTTCCTGTCACCTTCTTTATATTCAGCCCATCGCCACTGGTCAGGATGTCGATCCCAATCTCCTATGAGCATATCAAAAATCCTTGCCCTTATGTAGAGTTCCTGATCTACATAGGCATCTTTGTCTTCCTCTAATTCAAGCAGAAGATCTTTACTGCTAAGAATGTCGTCAGGATTTCCAAACTGCTCAAAATCCTTATTTTCATCCCCCACATGGGGTTGCCACATGAAAAGAGCATCTCCATAATCTTTATTGTAAATTCCCAGAGCTTTCTGTTTTGGAACGTAATAAATTTTAGGGGTAGCGTGTTTAATATTCAGCGAATCCATCATTGGGAAGGTGGCATAGGGAGCGTATGGATGAGCTGTGGTATAAAAATCCTGCACATATCTTTCAGCCACTGTATTTTGCAGGTAATCTTCAACATAATGCGTGGGAACCGATTTTTGCAAAAACCGTAAGGCACTTTTTTTAAGGGCTCTTAGAGTATATTCATGTCCTTCATCATCTCTAAAACGCAAAGACCTTGACTGGTGGCCGCCTCCTTCCCCCACAGGTTTTAAATTCCCAGGAATGGTATCCAGGAGGAGAACTGGAAATTCAATTTTACGGGAATAAATCGGGCGGTAATGTTCTCCCCATAGGGCCTTATATAACCAATTCTTATCTGTTTCTTCTTCGGAATAAATGGAAGCTTTTTTAGTTTTTCCAAATTCATCTTTTGAATGCCAGCTTACCTCTGATAATTTTGTTCGCTCTCTTTTTATTGGAGTAGTGAAAATTGGATTTTTTTTCCCGATTTCGTAGAATTCAGCTTCTGAGCTACCATCTTTGAAAGTGGTGACCCTGGCATATCCCAAATCATAAGCGGCAAAACCGCCTTTATCTTTTCGCACTTTTGCTTTTTCAGGATCTGAAGTGACTCCACTAATGATTTGCTCAATACCATCATCCTGAACAAATTGAAGGTTGCGGTCGTTGCCGGAAAGAAAAATTACATCATTGTAACGTGTGGCAAGGGTCTGTAATTTTTGTCTTAGTTCTTTGTATTTCGGATTACGAAAGTTTTGAGTACCGGCACCAATAATCCTTTCGAAAATCCCCTGTTTCGTATTGCTCATTATTGGGTGATGAATGGCAACAAGAATGATTTTTCCCTGGTTATCCTTGAGTTCATCGGCAAATTCCAGTATGAATTCATCGCGCGTTTTTAAATCACATTTGTTGTTGATATAAGGATGCTCATCCCAGTCTTCCAGATACCACTGTGAATCTACTGTCACCAGATGCACATCATCGTTTAAATCTTCACCTTCAATCGGGCAGCCGTCATTAGGCCAGAATTCTGCCCGGCTGTTGTCCTGTAAAAACGATTCGAGATCATCAATATTGTCTGGGGCATCCGCCTGCCATTCGTTTACTCCGGGGGTGAAAACAATTCGCCCTTTAAAATCTTGAAGCAGCTCCAGTAGATGTTTCTTTAAATCTTTTTGTACCTCCTTTCTTCCATCGTCTTTGTTTGGATAGCCATTTTCTGGAACGATATTTCCAATAATTAGTAGGGTCGCTGAATCTCCTTTTTTGGAGGCAGCATTGATGGCTTCAAATAATTTTTTATTGGTTGAGTTATCTCTTAAAGCGGTATTGGCGGTGATATAAACAGAATGAACACTTTCCTTTCCATCTTTTTTCTGCTGCGCGCTTCCGGTGAAGCTCGCCCAAAATAGAAACAAAAAAAGGAGAGATCTGAAATATATATGTGTAGGCATCTGATGTTCAGACATAGATATAGGCAGGAGTTTGATTGATTTTAAACAGTAGTTTTGTACATCTTTAACTTTCAAAATAATTTAATTTACACCTTAAAGAATAAGCCTTTATAAATATTTAACAGGTAAAACAAAAAATTTTGCTAATGAAAATGATGCACATATTAGTGTAAAATTTCTTTCTTTTATAGACGTTAGTTACCTTTCAGTGTTCAATTAAACCTCGATTTTGCAAAAGACACTTCTATTACTCTTTTCCCTTTTCTTTTTAAATGTTTTCGGGCAGGAATTACCTCCTGTGATCAATTATAATCCCAATGATTATGGGGGAGGTAATCAAAACTGGATGATCTCTCAGGGGGGGAATGGAAATTTTTATTTCGCCAATAGTATGGGGCTGCTTGAATATAACGGTGAAAAATGGAGTTTGTATCCCATTCCCAATAAAACTATTGTACGGTCTGTCAAAGCCTATCAAAACCAGATTTATACTGGCGCGTATATGGAAATGGGCTACTGGACAAGGAATGAGTTCGGAAAGCTGGTCTATACTAGTTTATTGCCCGATTTAAGGGATAAGATCAACGATGGTGAGCAATTCTGGCAAATTGATGAATTAAACGGAATGATCGTTTTTAGAAGTTTTGACGGAATATACTTCTATAGTCCCAAATTAGATAAGCTAACCAAGATGGAGAATCCATCGGGGGAACCTATTTCTCATATGTATAAGTTTCGCGGAAATTTATATTACCAACTGGTGAATAAAGGACTTTTTAAGATCAATAGTGGAAAGTCTGAACTGGTCATCCCTAATTCCAAATTGGGCGGCATGGCCATTATTGGTTTGTTCGAGAAAGATGGGCACTTATCTTTTATTTCAGGTAAGGATCAATTTTTCAAATGGGCTGACAATGAATTAATTTCCATATATGACGATTTGCCGGAGAAAATGAATCACCCTGGTATAATTTCTATGGCTTCGTTGCGAAATGGCGATCTTATAATCGGAACCGTGGGGAAGGGTATTTTTCAGATCGATAGAAATGGAAACATAATTAATGTCTTTAATCAGGAGAATGTTTTATTGAACAATACCGTTTTAAATATTTTTGAGGATAAAGATTCTAATGTCTGGGCAGGTCTTGACTATGGCATTAGCATGATTAATCTTAATTCTCGTTTCTCCTCTTTTCAGGATACAAGAGGAAGCATCGGTTCTGTTTATACTTCTTTTGAACAAGAAGGTAATTTATACCTTGGTACCAACCAGGGGCTTTATTTTCGGAAAAAGGGAGAAACAAATTTTAATTTAATAGAGGGGACCAACGGGCAGGTATGGAGCCTTGATGAGGTGGACGGAAAACTTTTTTGTGGTCATGATACCGGTACTTTCTTAATTAAAGACACAAAAGCAATTAAAGTTTGTGACCGTCTGGGAACCTGGGTTGTAAAAAAGTTCTATGACTCAACCTATGTCCAGGGTCATTATAACGGAATAAGTTTTTTACAGGAGAAAAATGGACAAATCATTGCATTACCAATGTTAGAAGGATTTCCGCATTCTTCAAAATTTATAGAAATTGACGATTCAGGTGATGTATGGATCAGCAATGAACACAAAGGGGTTTTTAGAATGCGAATAAATGATTCCCTGACTAAATATGATGAGATTAAAAATTATTCCTTTCCGAACGAATCTGGTATAACTTCCAGTATTTTTAAATTTAATGACACGCTTTATTACAGTTCTAAAGAAAGGGTTTACAAGTACAATCCCGAATCAGATGAATTTTCAGTCAATAACAATATCAATAAATCGCTCGCGGGAATAAAAAGGGTTTCTGGAAGAATGATCGTGGACGACGCGAATCACCTTTGGGGTTTTGCAGAAGACGGAATATTCTATATTTATCCGGCACCGTTAACTGCTAATTATGAACTGGAGTTTGTGTACATAGACCTTGCTAACCGAAATATTACCGTAGGATATGAAAATATTGAACATATAAATGACAATGATTATTTAATAGGGGTTGCCAACGGATATTTAAAATTTAATAAGGAAGAAGATTTAGAGAAAGATTATACTATTTCTATAGATAAGATCAACGCCAGCATTCTGGATTCTGTTTCAGAACCTGTGAGATTAGGATCTACTCCTAATTTTTCTGCTAGGAAAAACAACATAGTCTTCCAATATAGTGTGCCTGTTTATAACAAATTTCAGGAAGTCTCCTATAGTTACAGGTTAATAGGCCTTAGTTCAAACTGGAGTGGTTGGGAACATCAATCCAGTGCTATTTTCAAAAATCTGCCATTCGGTCATTACCGTTTTGAAGTCAAAGCTAAGGTGGGCAATAAGATTTCGAATATTTCAGGTTTTGAATTTGATATTGCCAGGCCTTATTACCTGAGCAATCTGGCTATATTGACATATGTGATTATTTTAATTCTTTTATTCCTTGCAACACATCTTATGTATAAGCGTCAACATGCGAAATTAATTGCTGAAAATGAAAGGAAAATAAAGTTAAAACACCTGGAAATTGAAAAAGAAATAATAAAGCTCAAAAATGAGAAATTGGAACAGGATATGGCTAATAAAAATAAAGAGCTGGCAGTTTCAACGATGAGCCTTATTAAAAAGAATGAGTTTTTAACCAGTATTAAAAATCAACTTAAAAATAAAGAAGAAACGCAGGAAATTAAATCGGTTATAAAAAATATAGATAAGGATATTAATGAAGAGGATAACTGGAAATTTTTCAAAAAGGCATTTAGCAATGCCGACAAGGATTTCTTCAAAAAAATGAAAGAAAAACACCCTGAATTGACATCAAATGATTTAAAACTCTGCGCCTATCTTCGCCTAAATCTTTCCTCAAAAGAAATAGCACCCTTACTTAATATTTCTGTAAAAAGTGTTGAAATCAAACGCTATCGTTTGCGTAAAAAAATGGATTTGGATCGGAACACCAATTTAACAGATTATATCATCAATGTATAAACTTAACAAGACCCAAAAGTAACTCTACATTAACTATACAAATGTCTTTTTTTCGAAATTTGAAAGAATAAGCGTAATTATTACGTAATCTCTGTAAGTACTAGGTTTAATTGCGATTAGAGCAATTTATATTTGCTTCCTTTAAGAATTTTTTAATTGTAGACTTTTTGTAAAGGTACTTTTGAGCTGGTCTTAACATAACTTTAATATATTGGCGTTTTAATTTTAACAATCAATCCAAATGAAGAGATTTACTTGCTTTTTAATTGCCTTGTTTGGCGGGTTATTTTCAGTGTTTGCACAAACCGTTCCAGTGACCGGTACAGTAACCGATGAAAATAATTTGCCTTTACTTGGAGTTAATGTATTGGTGAAGAATCAGAGTAAAGGAACGACTACCGATTTTGATGGAAATTACTCAATCGATGTAGCTCAGAATGATACTCTTGTTTTTTCTTATGTAGGATTCGTTAATAAAGAATTTGTTATCGATCATGCACAAACCCTTAATGTGGTATTAAAAGAAGATAAAAATAACCTTGATGAAGTAGTGGTTGTAGGTTATGGTACTCAAAAGAAAGGTTTAGTTACAGGTTCTAGCGTTGCGGTAGATGGCGACGAAATTGCGGCACTAAATACCGGGACAGCAATGGAAGCGCTACAAGGTCTTGCCGCAGGTGTAAGCGTTACAAGAAATAGCGGTGCACCGGGAGCCGGTACCAGGATAACCATTCGTGGTTTGGGAACAATAGGTAATTCAAGCCCTTTGTACATTGTCGATGGTGTAGCTGTAGGTAATATTGATTATTTGAACCCTTCAGATATTGCATCAATCAACGTATTAAAAGATGCGGCCTCTGCAGCCATATATGGTTCACGTGCAGCAAATGGTGTTGTTCTGGTAACTACTGTAAAAGGTCGTAGAAATAAACCGGCTCAAATTAGTTATAATGCTTACTATGGCTTCCAGAATATTTATAAGAATTTAGATCCTCTAAATGCCCAGCAGTATATGTATATTATGGATGAAGGTCGGGTTAATGATGGTTTAGCGCCAAATGATTGGCATGCTAAACTTGTGAATAACACCTGGCTGGAGAACAATTATCCTGGACTGGGAGCCCAATTAGGTGAAGATATCTGGACAGATCTTCAAAACGGTTGGGAAGGAACTAACTGGATCAATGAAATGACTCAGGAAGATGCTCCTGTTCAAAGCCATGCTATAAACATTACCGGCGGAAGTGAAGATATAATTTATTCGATGGGAGCATCGTATTTAGATCAGGAAGGTATGATTGGTGGTGATATAACCAATGCAGGTTTCAAAAGGTTCACCGCAAGGCTGAATACTGAAATGATATTAAAAAAGAATGATGAGCACTCAATTATTACAATTGGAGAGAATTTCACCTACACAAATATTGAAAACAGAAGTGTTGCAACCGGTAATATTTATTGGAACGATTTGCACAATGCTCTGGTTCAAAATCCTTTACAGCCTGCTTACTGGCAGCCTGCAATAGACAATAATATCAATGAGTTTGGTTTTACACCCACTTTAGAGGGAATAAGTACTAACCAAACGAATCCATTAGCCGTGATGTATTACCGCCATAACTATAACTATGGTAAAAATAATACGATTGTGGGTAATGTATTTTTGGAAATTGAGCCTATTAAAGATTTAAAATTTAGATCTACATATGGCACCAACGCCTGGTTTGGTCATAACAGATCTATGAATCCAACTTATCATTTAGGTACCCTTTACCAGGATGATGTTGACGGCGCTCAACAGAGTCAGTATTTCGGGAATGACTGGACATGGTCAAACACTCTTTCATATGATTTACAAATGGGAGACCACGAATTGAATGCTTTGATTGGTACCGAATTACTTCAAAACCAAATAAATAATGAAGTTGGTGGTTCAAGAAGTAATTTATTATTCCCTGGAAATCCTAAATATGCTTACGTAAACAATACGCAGAGCCCTGAAAGTATTAATGATATTAATACCTGGGGGGCTGATTGGGCTGCCGGTGGAGGTGGCTTAATGTCTTATATTGCAAGAGCGCAGTACAATTATAAAGAAAAATATCTTTTAGCTGCGACAGTACGTGCCGATGGTTCTTCAAATTTCGCGAAAGGTAATAGATGGGGAACATTTCCTTCAGTTTCTGCGGGTTGGGTTATGACAGACGAAGACTTTATGTCCAGTACTTCTGGTATTCTTGATTATGCAAAAATTAGGGCAAGTTGGGGACAAAACGGAAACCAGTCTATTCCTAATTTTATTTACTCATCACAAATTGCGTATGTATTCCCAGGTTATTTCTTTGGAGATACAAAACCAGTTTCAGGAGTAACATCCTATCCCGCAAGAGTAACGAATCCTGACGTTACCTGGGAAACTTCAGAACAGTTAGATCTTGGATTTGATGCTCGTATGTTTAATTCAAAACTTGCCATCACCTTTGATTGGTATAAAAAAACTACCAAAGACTGGCTTTTAGAAGCACCAATTTTGGGTACATCTGGTGCGGCAGCTCCATTTATTAATGGTGGGGATATCCAAAACTCAGGGGTCGAATTAGTATTAAACTGGAATGATGAATTTGGTGATTTCCAATATGGAGCAACTTTAACCGGCTCATATAATAAGAATGAGGTTACCAGAATAGCTAATACTGAAGGGATCATTCATGGGCCCAGTGATGTTCTGTCGCAGGGGACCAGTGAAATTTCCAGAGTTCAGGTGGGCCAGCCAATAGGTTACTTCTATGGTTATAAAGCCGATGGAATTCTACAAAATCAGGATGAAGTTGATGCTTATGTAACACCTGATGGTAATCCATATTTTGCTGACCAGCGCCCCGGAGATGTTCGATTTGTAGATCAAAATCAAGATGGCCTTATCAATGAAGCCGATAAGGTATACCTTGGAAATCCTAATCCTGATTTTGAAGCAGGTCTGCAGTTAAATTTAAAGTATAAAGGAATTTATGCTAATACCACCCTTTCCGGAAAATTTGGAATGCAGGTAATGCAATCTTATAGATCATTTTCTGATCAATTTACTCAGAATTATACCACAGCGATTTTCGATCGTTGGCATGGAGAAGGTACTTCAAATACCCTTCCAAGGTTGAGTTATACCTCCAATAGGAATACCCAGTTTATTTCTGATATTTTTATGCATGATGCAGATTATGTGAGAATTAATAATTTAACCCTGGGTTACGATTTCGGATCAAGGTTTGCTGATATTGCAGGGATAACAAATCTTAACCTGTACGTATCGGTGAATAACTTATATACCTTCACGGGTTATGATGGAATGGATCCTGAGGTGCGGTTTGGGCACGATGCCAGCTGGGCTTCAGGTATTGACCTTGGATTGTATCCACAGGCAAGAACAGTGATGTTTGGTCTTGGCATTGACTTTTAATATAAAAATTAGATTATGAAAAAAATAAAATTTTTAATAGCTATTGCAACAATGTTCGTTGCCATTAGCTGTAACGACTACTTAGATACAGAGAATATATACGGTAAAAGTTTGGAGACATATTACAAGACTCCCACCGATATAGAAGAGGCTATGGCAGGTGTATATAATGCGTTATATACTCCCAATGTATTTAGCAATGAAACAATTGCCGCTAACCTAATGTCAGATATGATGTTAGGTGGTGGTGGGCCCGATGATAAAGGGGCGAAGTGGGTTGACAATTTTGAAGACCCTCTTGAAGATACTTATCGTGATTTGTGGGTGCAATCGTATAATGGAATCGCCAGGACAAATGCTATTATTGAAAAAACGGTAGATGCTGATTTTTCTTCTTACTTCAGTAGTGAAGAGGAAGCACAACAATTTAAAGATCAGGCCATAGGTGAAGCTTTGTTTATGAGAGCATTCTACTATTTTAGACTGGCTAAATTCTTTGGAGGGGTACCGCTTATTGTGGCTATTGATGATCCTAAGGATGTCCCAAGAGCTTCTTATTCTGAAACTTTTGCGCAAATTGCTTCTGATCTAAAATTGGCTATTGAAACATTACCTGACGTTCCTTTCCCAAGTATTCCTACAACTGCGTACGGGCATGCGAATAAATGGGTGGCTGAAGCTTATATGGGTCGTGTCTATTTATTTTATACAGGCTATATGACCAATATGAATAATACCCCAACTAATGATTTACCCCTTGCAGACGGAGGATCTGTAGGAGCTTCAGAAGCGGCAGGATATTTAGAAGATATCATTAATAACAGTGGCTATGCTTTGGCTTCAGATTTTAGAAACCTTTGGCCATATTCATATGTAAATATTGCTGCGGGAGCACCTGTTTTGCCCTGGGCAGCAAATGAAGGATTGTCCTGGGTAGGTCAGGACGGAGCCAATCCAACTTTTGGTACTGGCAACTATGAAACTATGTTTGCACAAAGATTTTCTTTTGGTGATTGGGGATGGAATAATGGAAATATTTATACCAACAGGATGTCTTTATTTTCAGCTATACGCGGTAACTCTTTAGTACCTTTTGGTGAAGGCTGGGGATGGATGCCAGTAAACCCAAAATTATGGGCTAATTGGGATGATAATGATCCACGAAAAGTAGGTTCTATTATTCAAGTAGGACAGCCAGAACAGGGAACTGACAATTACTCCCTACCTGGTAACCAGGAGCAGGGAACAGGTCTTTTTAATAAAAAATACACTGCCTTACAATATCCTGATGAAAACGGTGCTGTAAAAGGAATGTTTGTACAATTATATAACTGGGGTAATGCCGATATGCAACTGATGCATGCGCAGGACTTTATTTTTATGCGTTATGCTGATGTATTATTGATGTATTCTGAAATTACCGGTGATGCAACAGGATTAAATGCTGTGCGGGCAAGGGCAGGATTAGATCCGGTTGCATACTCCTTGGAAGCTTTAAAAGAAGAACGTTTACACGAATTTGCTTTTGAAGGTTTACGTTGGTTTGATCTGGTACGCTGGGGAGATGTTGATTCAGCCTTTAATTATACAATCAATGTAAATAATTCCGGAACACCTGCTACTTATAAGGTGAATTACAGGCCTGAAACTAAAGGTTTGGTTCCAATACCGGAAACTGAAATTAGATTATCTAATGGAGCTTATGAGCAAAATCCAGGCTGGTAGAATAAATTTTAAACTTAAAAGTTAGAGATATGAAAATTAATAAAATTATAAGTCTACTAATTGTTTCTTTTGTTCTGCTTTTTTCAGCTTGTGAACCCCAAGTAGATGAGCAGGAACTACATAACACAACGAATGTTGAAGGTGTAGAGCTGGTAGCAACACAAAGCACCACAGGAGGAAATGAAATTACCCTGGAAATGGTAACCCCCGGGATTACCGGATATTGGGATTATAACCTGGGTAAAGCTCTTACGAATAGAACCACCTTTGTTTATCCAATTCCCGGAACAGCAAGTTTTACTTATGTAGGAACTTTAGGTAGTGAATTTTTCACAAAAACAATTGAGGTAGAAGTTGATCAACTTGACCATGATTTAGATCAGGACTGGTATGATCTCGTTGGTGATGATACAGCAGCCGGTAAAACCTGGGTTTTTGACGGTGGGCCACAACCTGATGGAAGACTTTGGTGGTTTATGTCACCTCCCAACGGCAAAGATGGTGCCTGGACTGTATGGTGGAACGCAGCTGGTGAGTGTTGTCCTCCGAGTGATGCCTCGGGCAAAATGAAATTTGATTTAGATGGCGCGGCTAATTACACTTATTATGCTGATCCAAACGCTGAAGGACAACCAGGAAGCTTCGTTCTTGATGTGGAAAACCAGAAATTGATAATAAACAATGGTAATATTTTAGGATCGGGAAATGAATATGGTGCTGTTGTAGGCAATCCTGCTGGAGTATATGAGATAGTTTCCTTAACAGAAGATCAACTGGTATTGTATGTTCCACATAACGGTTTTGATACTGGCTGGACCTGGGTTTTCAAACCTGAAGGATCCGGGGATACAGGTGATGGAGGTTCAGCCGGAATATCAAGTCTTCCAATAAGCTTTGATGACTCCGAAGATTATGTTAGCTCTGCTTCCGGAGTTGGTTTTAATGTGGTGACTAATCCTCAGCAATCTGGTATTAATCCTACTGAAACCATGGTTGGTGAAGTTGTCAATGCCGGAAGTCAATATGAAGCATTGACTATTTCTTTGGCTAATGCTATAGATTTTTCAGGCTCTAATAAGACTATAACAATGAAAGTTTATTCTGAAACTGCATTCCCGGTATTATTTAAACTAGAAACCGGTGTAAATGGTGAAAGAGCTAATGAGGTCCAGGTGAATCATGGTGGTACAGGATGGGAAGAATTAACTTTTGATTTTAATAATGCAGTAAAAAGTTATATCGATGGTAATCAGGGAGCCGGAGAGGCATTTGTTCCAACAGGACAATATGATAAATTCTCAATATTCCTTGATTTTGCTGGAACTACCGCCGGTACCTTCTATATAGATGATATCGAACAGAATTAGAAAGAAAAACACTGTTCTATATTTAAATTATTAAGTTTTGATCATCAGAATCCTGGCAGTTAGCTGCCAGGAAGATGATCTTGACCAGGTAACTATCACGGCGCGTTTAAATATTGTTGTACCGATATTAGTACAGACCGAAGAATAAGAACTTTTTAAAGTGAGCAGTTCAAAGTTCAAATAAGTATTTCTTCCAAAACTAAGCTGCTGCCTATTGAATTATTATCCTTTTTCAGAAGGAAAGGGAAAGAATATAAAAGAGGGCAATTTTGCCCTCTTTTTTTTAAAAACAGCCTCTTTATATTAAACGAACATGGCATGAATAAAATCTTCAAATATCAACAGGTTTTGATGCTTCTGATTTTAGCCTTATTACAATCATGTGACGCAGGTACTAATGAGGATATTCCTTCCCAACCAGAAAAAATCGTTCCGTCTAATTTAACTTTAGATATAACCATAGTTGGTGCTGATGAAAACAATCCTTATGGAGATGGATCTGGTGTTATAAAAGTTATTGCCAGTGCAACCGATGCCATAAAATACGAATTCGGGTTTGGGGATGGAACAGTGATGACGAATACCACAGGAACAGTTGAATATACGTATACGAAAAGAGATATAAACAATTATCTGGTATACGTCAATGCATATTCAAAGACCAATGATTTTACCAGAACTTCTGAAAAAATTGATGTTCTTGTGCAACGTGCCCCTTTTGATGAACTGGTTTTTTCTGATGAATTTGATACAGATGGAAGTCCTGATAATTCCAAATGGGGTTATGATATCGGTACAGGAAGTAACGGCTGGGGAAATGGAGAAAAACAGTACTATACCGATAGATTGGAAAATGTAAAAGTTGAAGGGGGATTACTGAAAATTACAGCAAAGAAAGAAAATTATGGAGGCTCAGCCTATACTTCAGCTCGAATCCTTACCAAAGGGAAATTTGATTTTACCTATGGTAAAGTTGAAGTTAGGGCTAAATTACCCTTTGGCGAAGGCACCTGGCCAGCCATCTGGATGTTAGGTTCAAATATTAATACGGCGGGTTGGCCTGCTTGTGGTGAAATTGACATCATGGAACATTGGGGGCATAATCAGGGTTTTGTTCAAAGTGCTGTACATACTCCTTCTAGTTTTGGCAACACCGTGAATCATGGGGCTCAAACTTTGAATGATGTTTCCACAGCTTTTCATGTGTATGCAGCTGAATGGGACGATCAGGAAATAGTTTTCTCAGTTGATGGTGTAGTTCATTATACCTATAGCCCTGCAGCAAAGAACTCGGAGACCTGGCCTTTTAATTCCAATCAGTTTTTAATATTGAATGTAGCTATGGGAGGAAGCTGGTTTGCCATAGATCCTGATTTTGAGTCCTCAACCATGGAAGTAGATTATGTAAGAATTTATCAATGATAAAATCAATCACATATTATTAAAATGATCTTCCTCCGTTTTAATCCTGGATAGGTGGATCTAAAGCTTAGGAAAACAGCCTAATAAAAACCGTAAAATGAAAAGCATCTTCTTAAAAGTTTTTTTGTTCTTTTCTCTCGCTTGTTTTTCACAGGAAAACTCAAAAATTAATTTCCTCCATACCCGGGATCAAAAAATAGTTGATGCCAACAATGAAAATGTCCTGCTTCGCGGAATTGGTCTGGGAGGTTATATGCTGCAGGAAGGTTATATGTTGAAGTTTCCTTTTCAACATCAGCAGCAGCACGTGATCAAAGAGGAAATTCAAAAATTGATAGGTGAGGAAAAAACCGAAGAATTCTACAATAAATGGAGAAATAATTTCATTCAGAAAGCTGATGTGGATTCTCTTAAAAAATGGGGTTTCAATTCCATCCGCCTTCCCATGCACTATAATCTCTATACACTTCCTGTAGAGGAGGAACCGGTTGTTGGAAAAAATACCTGGCTGGAAACCGGATTTAAAATGACCGATTCGTTGGTAAAATGGTGTAAAGCAAATGAAATTTATCTCATTCTGGATATGCACGCTACTCCGGGTGGACAGGGCCATGATTTGAATATTTCAGATCGCGATCCCTCCAAACCATCTCTCTGGGAGAGTGAAGCAAATCAGCAAAAACTCATCGCCCTCTGGAAAAAACTGGCCGAAAGGTATAAAGATGAATCCACTATCGGGGCTTACGATATCATTAACGAACCCAACTGGAGCTTTGAAGGTCGTACAGAAGGTGTCGAAAAAAACGGCGTAGCCGATACCGGCAACCAGCCTTTAAAAGATTTAATGGTGAAGATCACCAGTGCCATTCGGGATGTCGACCAGAATCATATTATCATCATTGAAGGAAATGGCTGGGGAAATAATTACAATGGGATACTGCCGCCCTGGGACGATAATATGGTGCTGAGTTTTCATAAATACTGGAATTTCAATACCCAAAAAGAGATTCAGAAATATCTGGATTATCGCGAAAAATACAACATTCCAATCTGGCTGGGGGAATCGGGTGAGAATTCGAATGTCTGGTTTGCCGATGCGATTCAACTTATGGAAGAGAACAATATTGGCTGGTGTTGGTGGCCGCTGAAAAAACTCGGTTACAACAATCCTTTGCAAATTAAAACTAATTACGGTTACCATGAAATTCTAGAGTACTGGCGCGGGAATCTTGAAAAACCTTCGGAAGAGGATGCCTATAAAGCTTTTATGAAGCTCGCCGAAAATACTAAAATTGAAAATTGCATCATTCATTATGGTGTGATCGACGCCATGATGCGCCAGCCGCATACCGATAAAATACGAAGTTTTGGGAAGATCGTAATTTCTGACAAAACGGAAATACCTGCTGTTCATTACGATATGGGCAAAAATGGGATCGCATACTATGATACTGACTTCGGAAACTATTATGTTTCTACAGGCGGGGAACGTACCCGATGGAATAACGGAAATATCTATCGTAATGACGGGGTGGATATTTTTGAAGATGAAACCGGGTTTTATGTGGGAGATACCAAAGAAAATGAATGGCTCCAGTATACCTTTCAGGTCGAAAATGAGGGGAATTACCGCATTTCTTTTCAGCTGGCTTCCAGTGCTGAAGGAAAGGCTGAAATTGTAGTGAATGACCGGAATTTAGGTGCTATTCATATTTCAGATACCTCTGATGAGTGGAAATGGTTCAGCCTGGAAAATGTGAAATTACAAAAAGGGAAAAATCAACTGAAATTTAAAATAGAGAATGGCGGTTTCCAATTCAGGAGTATCCGTTTTGAAAAACAATAATAGATTAATTCAAAAAAATAAATACTAATAGTCTGCTAAAACCAACAATAATGAAAAAAAGATATTTTCTAATCCTGTTTATAGTGACTTTTATAAGTCGCGGACAGGAATCGAACATTAAAAGCTCCGTAAAAAATGTTGAAACCAAAGTAGATTCGGTTCTTAACCTCATGACGCTTGAAGAAAAGATCGGGCAGATGGTTCAGTACAACGGAGGCTGGGATCTTACCGGACCCGCTACCAATGCCGGAAACAAGCAAAAAGAAGATCGTATTAAAAAAGGTTTGGTGGGTTCACTTTTGAATGTGCTTTCTCCTGAAGCTACTGAAAGCGCTCAACGCCTGAACATGGAGAATTCAAGATTAAAAATTCCTATGATGTTTGGTTATGACGTTATTCATGGGTACAAAACCATTTTCCCGGTACCTCTTGGAGAAACTGCCAGTTGGGATTTGGACGCGATGCAGGAATCTGCGAAGATTGCGGCCCTCGAAGCGGTAGCCGATGGAGTAAACTGGACTTTTTCGCCAATGATAGATGTTTCACGAGATGCCCGTTGGGGGAGGATCATGGAAGGTTCAGGCGAAGATCCCTATTTGACTTCACGGGTGGCTGAAGCGAAAGTTCGTGGTTACCAGGGAGAAAATCTTGCCGATCCACAAACTATCGCTGCGACAGCCAAGCATTTTGCAGGTTATGGTTTTGTGGAAGGTGGCAGGGATTACAATGTTGCCAATATTGGAAAAACTGAACTTAATAATTTCATACTTCCTCCGTTCAAAGCAGCTGCCGATGCCGGAGTAGCTACTTTTATGAACTCATTTAATACGGTTGATGGAACTCCTGCCACTGCAAGCGAATATCTACAACGTGAAATCTTAAAAGGAAAATGGGACTGGAAAGGATTTGTTGTTTCAGACTGGGGATCTATTGCCGAGCTTATTCCCCACGGAATAGCTAAAGATAAAATTGAAGCCGCCGAAATTGCCATTAAAGCCGGAAGCGATATGGACATGGAAGGCGGAGCCTATGAAACAGGTTTGAAAAAACTCGTGGAAGAAGGAAAAATTGATGAAAAAATTATTGATGATGCCGTTAGAAGAATTCTTCGGGTAAAGTTCAAAATGGGACTTTTTGAAGATCCATATCGTTATTCCAATAAAAACCTGAAATCGCAGGTCAATTATGAAGAGCATCGCAAAACAGCTCGTGATATTGCAAGAAAATCCATCGTACTACTTAAAAATGAAGGAAATCTTCTTCCTTTAAAACAGAATCAGAAAATAGCGATCATCGGGCCGCTGGCTGATGATAAGGATACTCCTATCGGAAACTGGCGTGCACAGGGAGAAGCGAATTCTGCAGTTTCAGTAGTGGAGGGAATTCGAAATCTGGGTCCTCGAAACATCAGCTATGCTAAAGGAGTAGACCTTGGAATGGGCGAAAAAAGTTTCCTTGTTCCTTTGAAGATCAATGAAACCGATCGTTCAGGAATCCCTGAAGCCGTGGAAAAGGCTAAAGCCGCCGATGTTGTGGTAATGGTCCTGGGTGAAGATGCTTTCCAGACCGGAGAAGGACGAAGCCAGACGAATATAGATCTTGCCGGTCTTCAAAAAGAACTTCTGAAAAAGGTTTATGAGGTGAACAAAAATATCGTTCTGGTTTTAATTAATGGCCGCCCGATGGAGATCACCTGGTCTGCTAAAAATATTCCAGCGATCGTGGAAGCCTGGCAGCTGGGAACAGAAAGTGGGAATGCCATTGCCGATGTGCTTTATGGAAAATACAATCCTTCAGGAAAATTGCCTGTTTCTTTTCCACATGCCGTTGGCCAGGAACCTCTGTATTATAATCATAAAAACACAGGAAGACCCTACACTCCCGGTGTGGTAACTTCTTCTCATTATACCGATATTGAAAATGGTCCTCTTTATCCTTTTGGTTACGGATTGAGCTATACCACTTTTAAATATAGTGCTCCACGGCTTTCTTCCGATAAAATGAATGCCGGAGATAGTATTTCGGTCAAAGTTGACGTTACCAATACGGGAAACCTTGCGGGCCGCGAAGTGGTGCAATTCTATTTAAGAGATAAAGTTGCCAGCCTGGCAAGGCCTGTAAAAGAATTGAAAGGTTTTAAACTGGTGGAGCTTGCTCCGGGAGAAACAAAGACGGTGGAATTCAATATTGATGAAAAAATGCTTGAATTCTATGATGCTGCCGGTGAATGGGTGACCGAACCAGGGGAATTCGAGGTGATGATCGGTGGAAATTCTGAAGAGGTACAAAACACCGACTTTGAATTCATAAAACAATAAAATCATGAATGTTGCGTACGGATTAATACTGCTTTTGCTGGGAAATATCTTTAGTCTTACGGCTCAAAAAGAGGTTATTTTCGAGGAAAATTTCAACGGGGACCACCTT
The DNA here is from genome assembly GCF_003024155.1 of Christiangramia fulva. NCBI lineage: Bacteria > Pseudomonadati > Bacteroidota > Flavobacteriia > Flavobacteriales > Flavobacteriaceae > Christiangramia > Christiangramia fulva. Next base: position 1,033,876 of record NZ_CP028136.1, on the reverse strand, counting down.
GATATGGATACCTGGAATTATGAAGAAGGTGACGGCTGTCCCGATATTTGCGGCTGGGGAAATAATGAACTGGAGATCTATGATCGCGATTATGTGACTGTAGAAGACGGAAAACTTGTAATTACTGCGGCGAAGAAGGACGGAGAATACTATTCCGGAAGGATTACCACTAAAGACAAATTTGAGTTCAAATATGGTGAGGTTGAGTTTCGTGCAAAACTGGCTGCCGGGAAAGGCCTTTGGCCCGCAGTGTGGATGTTAGGTGCCGATATCGACCAGGTAGGATGGCCGGCAAGTGGAGAGATTGATATGCTGGAATACGTGGGAAGGGAGCCGCATATGGTTTATACCACGCTTCATACGCCAGCAGGCCATGGCGATGATGGCAGCTCCAAAAAGACGAAGATCGAAAATATTGAAGAAGGCTACCATACCTACAATGTGAAGTGGAATGAAAATTTTATTGAATTTTTCGTTGACGGAAATTCCCTGTATAAATTCACTCCGGAAGCCTATGATGAGGAAAATTATCCTTTCAGAAAAGATTTTTACCTGCTGGTAAACATGGCGATAGGCGGAAATTTTGGTGGCCCGGAAGTAGATGATTCGGTTTTTCCTGCCAAATTTTATGTTGATTATATCAAAGTGACGCAGAAAAAATAGACTTCAAACGGAATCTGGGCGAATAGTTTAAGCCATAACCCTCTTTTTTTAGTTCAGGTTCCGTTTTTCTATAAAAAAACGCTTTAAAAGAGCACCACATTCTTTTTCTAAAATTCCTGATTCTACTTCCGTTTTAGGGTGTAGTTGCACACCGAATTTTCTGTAACCGCGCTGAGGATCTTTGGCTCCAAACACAATTTTTGAGATCTGGCTCCAGTAAAGTGCGCCGGCACACATCTGGCAGGGCTCCAGGGTGATATACATCGTACAGTTTTGAAGGTATTTTCCGCCAAGGAAATCAGCTGCCGCGGTGATCGCCTGCATTTCAGCATGAGCGGTCACATCATTGAGAGTTTCGGTTAAATTATGTCCGCGAGCGATGATGCGGTCGTTGATCACTACCACCACGCCTACCGGGATTTCACCTTTTTCATAAGCGGTTTTGGCCTCTTCCAGAGCCTTTTTCATAAAATATTCGTCGTTATAGGGAGCTAACATCTTCGGAAATTTCCGGAAAGATAAAAATTTCAGTCCGCATAATGTAACTTTGCTCAGCATGACAAACGAAATTTTAAATAAGATCAAATCCCCTGAAGACCTTCGTAAACTGGAAAGGAAGGAGCTTCAGAAACTTGCTGCAGAACTACGCAGATATATCATTAATATTGTCGCGACCAAAGAAGGACATTTAGGTGCCAGCCTTGGTGTTGTTGAGCTCACTATCGCACTGCATTATAGCTATAACACTCCAGACGATCTTCTTATCTGGGATGTGGGACACCAGGCCTATGGCCATAAGATTTTAACTGGCAGGAAAAATATTTTTCATACGAATCGCCAGTTAAACGGTATAAGCGGATTTCCTAATCGGTCTGAAAGTGAATACGATGCCTTCGGCACGGGTCATTCTTCCACCTCCATTTCCGCGGCCTTGGGAATGGCGATCGCTTCTAAGTTAAAAGGAGAAAAAAGACATCATATTGCAGTGATTGGGGACGCATCTATTGCCAGCGGAATGGCCTTTGAAGGATTGAATCACGCCGGAGTGACCGATGCCGATCTACTGGTGATCCTGAATGACAATGCAATTGGGATCGATCCCAGCGTGGGCGCTTTAAAAGAATACCTTACCAAAGCCAGGATCGGCCATAAACCTGCCAGTAGTAATATGATCGAGGCGCTGAACTTCAAATATTTCGGACCTGTAGATGGTCATGATCTCGACGGGCTGATCGATATTCTTGAAGAAATGAAAACCATCGAAGGCCCCAAATTTCTGCATATTATAACAAAAAAAGGCAAAGGCCTTAAAAAGGCCGAAGAAGATCAGGTAAAATATCATGCGCCGGGAAAATTTGAACCGGAAACCGGCGAATTGCTCAAAAAAGAAACCAACGGCCTGCCTTCAAAATATCAGGATGTATTCGGATTGACGCTGGTTGAACTGGCTGAAAAGAATGAGAAGATCATCGGGATCACGCCAGCCATGCCTACCGGAAGTTCCCTTAAATACATGATGGAAGCTTTTCCAGAGCGCGCTTTCGATGTGGGAATTGCCGAACAGCATGCAGTAACCCTTTCGGCGGGAATGGCCACTCAGGGATTTACCGTTTTTTGCGCGATCTATTCAACCTTTTTGCAAAGGGCCTACGATCAATTGATCCATGATGTCGCTTTGCAGAATCTGCCGGTTATTTTTTGCCTTGATCGGGCCGGACTTGTTGGCGAAGATGGCGCCACCCATCACGGTGTTTTTGATATTGCTTATTCGCGTGCCATTCCCAATTTAATGATCGCCGCGCCCCGCAATGAAATAGAATTGCGGAATTTGCTTTATACCGTTCAGCTGGGAATTGAAAATCCCATTTTGATTCGTTATCCTCGTGGAAGAGGAGTTTTAAAAGAATGGAAACTCCCATTTCAGAAAGTTCCTTTCGGAAAAGGCGAACAGCTGAAAGAAGGTACTGAAATTGCCGTTTTGACCATTGGAAATATGGCAGCGAATGCTTCCGAAGCAATTCTGCAAATGAAAAATAATTCAAAAATCGCCCATTTTGATCTGCGTTTCGTGAAACCTCTGGACGAGGAGCTTCTGAAAAATATTTTTAAAAAATTCAAAATAATACTCACCGTGGAAGATGGAGTTAAAAAAGGCGGATTTGGAAGCGCAGTAATGGAATTCGCTTCGGAGCAGGGCTATAAAGGGCAAATAATTGTTTTAGGCGTACCAGATACATTTATTTTTCAAGGAAGTGTAACAGAATTACAAGAAATTGCCGGAATTCACGTTCAAGGAATAAGGCAAAAGCTGGAATCTCTGTTGTGATTTTTTTATTTTTGCAAATCTGAAAACCTGAACGAATTAATGAAGCTCCAAATCCTACTGATTTTTTCCCTTTTAATTAGTCTTAAATCATTAGCTACAGATTTTACCCATTTTGCGGTAAGTGATACCACGGCGACTGCTTCTAAAGATACTACCACCTCTGATACGATGCTGGTTTACTGGACCGAAAAGAATACTTTTGGGGTAAATCTTACCGAAGTAGCTTTTTTAAACTGGAACTCCGGTGGTAATAATTCGATTTCTGCTCTTTTCTATTCAAATTTTGAACGGGATTTCAAAAAGGACCTTACCCTGTGGAAAAATTCAGCTTCCTTGCGATATGGAATAAATGCCCAGGAAGGCCGCGAAATAAGAAAAACTGACGATGAGCTCAAACTGAGTTCTTCTTTTGGTTTCCGAAGCGACAGTACCGCGCACTGGTATTATTCCGGAAAATTCAGCTTTCATACACAGTTTTCCAAAGGTTATAAATATCCAGATCGCGAAAAAGCTATTTCAAAATTTATGGCTCCGGGATATACTTTCTTAGGGGTTGGGACGGAGTATTCCGATCCTGATGAAGATCTTACTTTGTATCTTTCGCCTCTAACTTTTAAATCTACCTTTGTTCTGGACCAACGCCTGGCCAATGAAGGGATGTTTGGTGTTACCCCGGCAAAGAAAGATGAGCTTGGGAACATCATCGAGAAAGGGGAAAATATGAGAACTGAATTTGGTTTCCTGGTTACTAGTGAGTACCACAAAGAGGTTTGGGAAAATATTAAACTTGATAATCAGCTTAGCCTGTATTCCGATTATCTGAATAATTTCGGAAATATCGATGTTGACTGGCAGCTCAACTTCAACATGAAAGTGAACGATTTTGTAAAAGCGAATGTTGGCTCCCATATTCGGTATGATGACGATGTGAAATACAAAGAAGACACCAATGGAGATGGAAAGCTGGAAACTTTTGGTCCCAGAATTCAGCTAAAACAAATGCTGGGAGTAGGCCTTGTTTATGAATTCTAAAGACTCTGTCCCTGGTATTTTTTAAAGGAAGCCACCGTCATTCCATCGGTTAACGAGGCGGTATAAGAACAGATTCCTATTAGTTTGCCATATACCGAATTTTTATCCTGAAGCGGCCTTAGCTCTGGGACCGATTTCAAAACCAACCTGGTGAAATTTGAATTTTCTTCCTGTCCTTCTGCCAGGAGTGCTTTTGTGTAAATGTCCAGCAAATAAGAAAGCATCCGGTAACCCGCAATTTCCTTACTGATCACTTCTTCGCTCTGGTAAATTTTTTCAATACTGATCTTAATGATATCTTTTATTTGCGCCTCGTAACTGCTCTTATCGAAAAGCGATTGATGAAATTGGCCATTTAGAATGGCTTCCTCATTTTTAAGGAAAATCTCAGCAGCTTCAGTGATTAGCGTGTTGATCGCGAGGGCGCGGAGATAAGCAAGCCGATCGGCAGTGCTTTTCAGCTGATTGTATTTGGAAGTGTTGATATTGTCTTTTACCAGTTTGATGAGGTATTCCAGCGCGTAATCTTCATCGATCAGCCCAAGGTTAATGCCGTCTTCAAAATCGATAATGGTATAACAAATATCATCGGCGGCCTCCACGAGAAAAGCCAGCGGATGCCGCGAATATCCGATATTTTGACCCTCACGGGTCTTTTCGAGTCCGAGTTCTTCAGCGACCTCTTCAAAAATTTCTTTTTCGCTTTGGAAAAATCCGAATTTCTTATCCCCGATTTTTGCTGAAGGTTTATGCGGAAGAGATTCCTTGGGATATTTTGTGAAAGCACCTAAAGTAGCATAGGAAAGCCTCAGACCACCTTCGATCCCAGGCCTGTTTTCGGTTAATATTTTGAATCCGTTCGCGTTTCCTTCAAATTTTATCAGGTCCTGATACTGTTCATCAGTTAGCTGTTCTTTGAATCTTTTACCATTTCCGTGGCTGAAATATTCGCCAATGGCTTTTTCTCCGGAGTGCCCGAAAGGCGGATTCCCAATGTCGTGAGCAAGTGCCGCCGCGGCGACTATGGCTCCAAAATCGTTCATCTGGTAACCGAAAGTATCTCGAAGATGCGGATGTTTTTCCAGCAGTTTTTGGCCGGTAAGTCTGCCCAAAGATCTTCCTACAACAGAAACTTCAAGGCTGTGGGTGAGACGGGTGTGGACAAAATCGGTTTTGGAAAGCGGGATGACCTGGGTTTTATCCTGAAGGCTTCGGAAAGCGGAAGAAAAAATGATCCTGTCGTAATCTACTTCAAAGCCCAGCCGGGTCTCATTTTGTTCTTTTCTAAGTCTTTTATGTTTGTCTCCGAATCTTTTTAATGATAGCAGCTGTTCCCAGTTCATAATAATAAATTTTCCCGGTGATTACGCCTATTTTCGATAATCTTAAATAGGATTTTTCCAAAAGTATTATAAACATTGAAAATAGCACTTCTAATTTTATAGGAGATTTCATTTTCATGTATATCTGCGGGAGCCCAAAAAAAAGAAACCGTCTGAAAAGTCTTTTTTACGTCAAGCTGAACCTACCTACCTGCAGGCAGGCTTAATTCAGCTTCTTTTTAAGATCCTGAAATAAATTCAGGATGACGATTTTTTAAACTTTTCAAACGGCCTTCTTAAAAACAATTATGGCAAAAAAAGGTCTAAGATCCGCACATTAAGCAGTCATCTCCCTCGCTTTCCTTACTTTGAGCGATCAGTGCCCGAAGTTCCTCCGGGGTTAAGGCGCCTTCGCCTTCAGGTTGGGAAACGATTTTGGTTTTGTTTTCCTGTAATTTTTCAGCGGCACGCGCAGGTACAGCTTCCTGTACAGGCTCTTTTTTAGTTTCTTTTTCGAGGGTGAATTTGATCGCGTCTACCGCGCTCTTGGTTCGCAGGTAATACATTCCTGTTTTGAGGCCGCTTTTCCACGCGTAAAAATGCATGGAAGTAAGCTTGCTGAAATTCGCATTTTCCATGAACAGGTTGAGCGATTGAGACTGGTCTATAAAATACCCCCGCTGGCGGGACATATCGATAATGTCTTTCATACTCATCTCCCAAACGGTCTTGTAAAGATCTTTAAGGTCCTGAGGGATCACATCAATTTCCTGAACCGAACCATTGTTTCGCATGATGGCATTTTTCACATCATCGTTCCACAAATCGCGGGAAACAAGGTCTTCCAATAGATGTTTATTTACCACGATAAATTCTCCGGAAAGAACGCGTCGGGTATAAATGTTTGAGGTGTAAGGTTCAAAAGCTTCGTTATTTCCTAAAATTTGAGAAGTGGAAGCAGTGGGCATTGGCGCTAATAAAAGCGAGTTTCTCACACCGTTCTTTTTAACCTGCTTGCGCAGTTTTGCCCAATCCCATCTTCCGCTGAGATCCTCGTCTTTAATGCCCCAGAGGTTGTACTGGAATTCCCCCTTGCTTATAGGTGAACCTTTGAATGTTGAATACGGACCTTCTTCTTTAGCAAGTTCCATAGAAGCCGTTACAGCCGCGAAATAAAGGGTTTCGAAGATCTCTTGATTTAACTTTTTAGCCTCGTCTGAAGTAAAAGGTAGTCGAAGTTTAATGAAAGCGTCGGCAAGTCCCTGTACACCCAATCCCACAGGACGATGGCGCATATTGGAATTCTCTGCTTCTTTTACCGGATAGAAATTGCGATCGATCACCTTATTCAGGTTTTTGGTAACCCTTTTGGTGATCTTGAAAAGTTCCTTATGATCGAATTCATCTCCTTTTACGAACATGGGCAGCGCGATGGAAGCCAGGTTACAAACCGCAACTTCATCTTTGCTGGTGTATTCTAAAATTTCGGTACACAGGTTCGAAGACCTGATCACTCCAATATTTTTCTGATTCGATTTCCTGTTCGCCGCGTCTTTATAGAGCATATAAGGCGTACCGGTTTCGATTTGAGATTCCAGGATCTTTTCCCAAAGCTCGCGGGCTTTTATGCTTCTGCGACCTTTACCTTCGGTTTCGTATTTTTCATACAGGTTTTCAAATTCTTCACCATAGGTGTCATAAAGTCCGGGGCACTCGTGCGGACACATCAGCGTCCATTTCCCATCTTCCTGAACACGTTTCATAAAAAGGTCGGGCATCCACATGGCGTAGAAAAGATCCCGGGCACGCATTTCTTCTTTGCCGTGATTCTTTTTCAGGTCAAGGAAATCGAAGATATCGGCGTGCCATGGCTCGACATAAATTGCAAAAGAACCTTTTCGCTTTCCACCACCCTGGTCCACGTAGCGGGCGGTATCATTGAACACACGAAGCATTGGCACGATTCCGTTAGAAGTTCCATTCGTCCCGGAAATGTATGATCCCGTAGCCCTGACATTGTGAATAGAAAGGCCTATCCCTCCGGCCGATTGCGATATTTTTGCTGTTTGCTTAAGGGTGTCGTAGATCCCCTCAATGCTATCGTCCTGCATCGTTAAAAGGAAACAGGACGACATTTGAGGTTTCGGGGTACCAGAATTGAATAAAGTAGGAGTAGCGTGCGTAAAATATTTCTTCGACATCAGCTCATAGGTCTCAATGGCCGCATCCAGGTCATCAATATGGATACCTACTGAAACCCGCATTAACATGTGCTGTGGTCTTTCGGCAATTTCGCCGTTGATTTTTAATAAATAGGAGCGCTCCAGGGTTTTGAAACCGAAATAGTCATAGCCAAAATCGCGATTATAGATGATCGTGGAATCAAGCTTTTCCTTGTTGTCCATGATCACTTTGTAAACCTCATCGGAAATTAGCGGAGCTTTTTCTTCGGTTCTCGGGTTCACGTACTCATAAAGATCGGTCATTACTTCCGAAAAGGTCTTTTTCGTATTCTTATGCAGGTTAGAGACTGAAATTCTAGCTGCCAGTTTCGCGTAATCGGGATGCGAGGTGGTCATGGTAGCGGCAATTTCTGCTGCCAGGTTATCGAGTTCGCTGGTGGTCACATTATCGTATAAACCTTCAATCACCCGCATGGCAACTTTTACGGGATCAACCAGTTCATTTAAACCATAACAAAGTTTTTTTACCCTTGCGGTAATTTTGTCGAACATCACCGGCTCTTTGCGGCCGTCTCTTTTTACTACATACATAGGCTCCTTTTTTTTAATAAATGAATTCCTTTTCAGAAAAGAGTGAAAATTTCCTGTCCAGCCTGAAAAGACCGGGTAAGGGATTCATCAGAAATGATTATTGAAATATTTTATAAAGGTCAACATGCGCCGCGTTGGGGGACACGGCGCAGTTGCGCTTTAGAAATCAGCATCAAAGCTAATCTCGTCTGATTCTTTGTCTTTATTCATTACACCCGCTTTCTGGTATTCGCTAACGCGTTTTTCGAAGAAATTGGTTTTACCCTGCAGGTTGATCATATCCATAAAATCGAACGGATTGGATACATTGTAAACTTTCTCACATTCCAGTTCTACCAGGAGTCTATCTGTAACAAATTCCAGGTACTGGGTCATCAGCTTAGCGTTCATCCCAATGAGGCTCACCGGAAGTGATTCTGTGACGAATTCGCGTTCTATATTTAGAGCGTCTACGATGATCTCTTTAATTTTTTCTTTTGGCACCTTATTGACGAGGTGGTTGTTGTGAAGATGAACGGCGAAATCGCAGTGCATACCTTCATCTCTTGAAATCAATTCGTTAGAGAAAGTAAGTCCGGGCATGAGTCCACGTTTCTTCAGCCAGAAAATAGAGCAGAAGGCTCCGGAAAAGAAAATACCTTCCACCGCCGCAAAAGCGATAAGGCGTTCGGCAAATGAATCAGATTCTATCCATTTCAGCGCCCAGTCGGCTTTTTTCTTGATCGCCGGAAAGACCTCAATTGCCTTAAACAGGTTATTTTTTTCCTTTTCATCTTTCACATAAGTGTCGATGAGCAAGGAATAGGTTTCTGAATGGATATTCTCCATCATGATCTGGAAACCGTAGAAGAACTTTGCTTCAGAATACTGAACTTCGTTCACGAAATTTTCAGCAAGGTTTTCATTTACAATTCCGTCAGAAGCGGCGAAAAAGGCAAGAATATGTTTTATAAAATAGCGCTCGTCTGCATTCAGCTTGTTGTTCCAGTCGTTAAGATCCTGGTGAAGATCGATCTCTTCAGCAGTCCAGAAACAAGCTTCCATTTTTTTATACCAGTCCCAAATGTCATGATGTTTAATCGGAAAGATCACGAAACGATCTTTATTCTCCTGCAAAATGGGTTCCTGCTGCGCCATGTTCTAAAATTTTTCGGTCTTTTTGGTTTTTAGTCAATTGTCTTTAACAAATATTTAAAAATGAGAAGGATAATGAAAGGTTTATGCGTAAAGCTTTTCAACAAAGTTTTCAACACGCTCAAAGCTTTGTTTTAATAGCCTTATCCTAAAAGACCATTTTAAAATATTGAAAAACAATAAGTTATAAATTGTTAATAATTTTAAGACCAATTAAAGAGTGGTGAAAAGATGAACTTATTAAAAGTGATCTTTATGAAGGAAAAACTCCTAAAAAAAACCAAAAAATATGACGATTTTCAGAGGAAATAATGGAAGGAAAAAATTATTTTTTTGATCCGGAAAGATCTGCTGCCACTTTTTCCAGTTCAGTATACCAGTCTTCTCCAAATTTTCTGATCAATGCCTCTTTGACAAATTTGTAGATCGGCACCTGTAATTCTTTTCCTAAAGAGCAGGCATCATCACAAATCTCCCAACGGTGATAATTTACTGCAGAAAATGAAGTGTATTCCTCCACGCGAACGGGATAAAGATGGCAGGAAACAGGTTTTTTCCAGGAAATTTCTCCCTGGTTATAAGCTTCTTCAATGCCGCAAAGAGCAGTGCCATTATCGTCAAAAGTGACGTAGGCACAATCGGCTCCATCGATTAGAGGTGTTTCAATTTCACCATTTTCACGAATGATGTATTTCCCTTGTTTTTCGATGGCTTCTATTCCTTCAGCTCTGAGAAAAGGTTTTACCCTGGGATAGATTTCCTCCAGAATCGAGGTTTCTTCTTCTTCCACGGGAGCGCCGGCTTCGCCATCGATACAACAGGCTCCTTTACAGGCAGAAAGGTTGCAAACAAAATCATTTTTAATGATCTCTTCTGAAACTAAAGTTTTTCCAAGCTGAAACATGCGGCAAAGATAATTTTCCAGTGCATTTTCTTTACAATTTTCGGGTAAATATTTACAGAAATTTAACGTGAGGGCATGTTAGTAAATCAAGAACTAAAGACTAATTTTGCCGGCAATTTTTTTAATAAGCTTATGTTTAATTTATTTGACTTCAGAGAAATATTTACCGCAGGAATGGTTCTTTTTGCGGTGATCGATATTGTGGGAAGTATTCCTATTATCATAGATTTGAGAAAGAAAACGGGTCATATCCAGAGTGAAAAGGCCTCGATTGTGGCAGGGATCATTATGGTCGTTTTTTTATTTCTGGGAAAGGAAATTCTGAATCTTATCGGAATAGATGTAAATTCATTCGCCGTGGCAGGTTCTTTTATCATTTTTTTCCTTGCCATTGAAATGATCCTTGGAATTAGTTTATATAGAGATGATGCTCCCGAAACCGCCTCTATTGTACCTCTCGCATTCCCGCTTATTGCAGGTGCAGGAACAATGACCTCGCTGGTTTCGTTACAGGCTGAATATCAAACGCCAAATATTATTGTAGCTATCATAATCAATATTATATTTGTATTCCTGGTGTTAAAATCTTCTGCACGTATTGAAAAGATTCTTGGAAGCCAGGGAATAAACGTTATCAGAAAAGTGTTTGGCGTGATTTTGCTGGCAATTGCCGTAAAACTTTTCGCTACGAACATCCAGAATTTATTTACATGAAGTATTTAATTTATACCATTATTTTTCTTGCGGTCGTGTTTATTGGAATTAGCATAAGCGAACTAGATTTTCGTGACCTTTTAAAAGGCGATAGTGCAAATGCCCTTATCGTAATTTTGACGAGCCTTTGCGTAATTGTTTTAATGGGAATAATAATGGTTTCCCGGAGCATTGCGAAAAAGCACAACTAATTTATATGGACTTTGATGTGTTAATTATCGGTGGCGGAGCTGCCGGAATTTCCTGTGCCCTGGTTTTAGGATCGGCTATGGAAAAACCTTACGCTGAAAACAAAAAAGCGGGAATTATCCTTCATCAGAAGGCCTCCCATTTAATGTCGGCTATGCTAAATAATGCCCTGGGGCCTGCGCCGGAAACTCCGGGAAAAGAAGTTCTTGAACAGGGAGTTAAGCAGCTTACAGAATTATATCCCGAAATAGTTCAGATCAAAAAAGAAAAAGTAAAAGAGGTCAAAGAGATTGAAGGAGGTTTCCAGATCGTGACCAATAAAAATAAGTACACTTCAAAAGAAATCGTTGTAGCCGTTGGCTATACCTCTCCCTTCCGAATAAAGGGACTGGAAGAATATCTCATTCCGCATAAAAAAGCAAAGGTCTCGAAAGATCGGGTACAGTTAAAAAATGAAGATCATTTAGTAAAAGAAGGTTTGTATGTGGCGGGAACTCTTGCGGGCTGGAGGAGCCAGTTTTCTATTGCCACAGGAAGCGGGGCTGCCGTGGCTACCGATATTCTTACCCAATGGAATGACGGCGAGCATACAAAAGTTCACGATAAATTATAGAAAATAATACAGGGTATTAAAAATCAGGCTTGCCACGGCTAATAAAAGGAAACCCTGGTGAAGGTTTTTGAATACCAGCGCTCTTTTAAGTTTACCGGTAAAAACCTTGTCTTCACTTTTCTGAATTTGTTCTTTTAGAAGTTCTTTAGACACATTAGAAGAATTCACTAAAATGTCTTTTTGAAGAAATAATAAAGTGCTGTTATCTAATAGCCGGAATGAAACGGCTATAACAAAAAATAACAATGGTAAAAAGAGCAGAAACGCCTGCATAAGATCTGAAAACTATCAACTGATTTCCAAATTATTGCTTTTGCTCAGACAATTCGATAACTTTTTCAATTATTCGATCATTGTCATTTAAATGCCGTTCAAATGCATTGGTTCCAAAGAGCTGCTGTGCCATTTCAGCTTTTATATATTTCTTAAGGAGCGGTTTATGTTCATAGGGAGCCATCTTCAGGCGGGGATCAATACTCCTGAGATAGCGATTGAATTTACTAACCATTTCCTCTGTAATTTCCACTTTATTTTCAAACTCTGCTTTAGAGATTGCATTATAATAGGAACGGTTTTCTTCTAAAAGATCAAAGACAAAACGGCTCATATATCCGCCACGAAGCAGGTAGGTAAGTTTTTCTTTTTCTGGATCGGTATTTTTCGGCACGAATACATCGGGAATAATCCCGCCGCCACCATAGACCACTTTGCCGCCCGGCGTAACATAACGTAAAGAATCATTTACATGAATACTGTCCTCACTATTAAGCTCTCCGTTTTTGTAACGCCGCATATAATCATTGAAATAGGCTTCATTCCCATGATCATAAGGCTTCTGAATAGATCTTCCGGTGGGCGTATAATAGCGTGCAATGGTTAGCCTAACGGCACTCCCGTCTCCCAGGCCCATTTCCCGTTGCACAAGGCCTTTTCCGTAAGATCTTCTTCCTACAATCGTACCCACATCATTATCCTGCAAGGCACCTGCCACTACTTCGCTGGCTGAGGCAGAATTTTCGTTTATGAGCACGTAAACTTTTCCGTTTTCGAATTTACCTTTCCGCTGTGCATAGGTATTTTCAATGGCGCCGCTTTTGTTTTTTGTGAAAAGAATGAGCTTTCCGTCTTTGATGAATTCATCAGCTACATTGATAGCTTCAGCCAGGTAACCGCCCGGATTATCCCGAAGGTCCAGGGCAATTTGCGCCGCTCCCTTATTCTTTAATTCATCTATCGCTTCGCTGAATTCATCAAAAGTTGTTTCTGCAAAACGGTTGATCTTAATATATCCAAGATTATCGGTAAGCATATAATACGAGTCTACACTTTTCAGCGGAACTTTCGCACGCTTTACATCAAAAGTGAGCAGGTCTTTAATGCCTTTTCTCAATACTTTTAAAGTGACTTTGGAATTTTCTTTTCCTTTTAACTGGGTGGTGAGGGAATCATTGCTGATGCCGCGATCAAAAAGTTTCTGGCCGTTTGCGTACAAAATACGGTCACCGCCTCTAATTCCAATCTTTTCACTCGGGCCTCCTTCCAGGGCTTTGATCACCACAATGGTATCGTTGATATTATAAAAACTAACGCCAATACCCACAAAATCCCCCTTCATATTCTCGCTTACCTGCGCATACTCATCTTTTGGAATGTACACGGAATGCGGATCAAGATTTTCAAGTATTTTGTTCACTGTCACATCCACGATACTGTCAGTATTCACGTCATCAACATATTCATAATCAATATAATCGATAAGGCGGTTGAGTTTCTGTTTTTTTGGATTTGCAGAAAAAAGCTCATCTGAAGTATCAAAATTCATTCTTGCGCCAATGAAAATCCCAATGGCGCAGGCGATGCTCAGCAAAAGCGGGGTATATATTTTATTTTTTCCTCTCAATCTTCCAGTTCTGTTATTTGTTCAAGTTCAACGCCGGCCTTTTCTAAAAATTGCAATCCGGAGTTATCCTTATAATCAATCTGGTAAACCAGTCTTTTTATACCGGATTGATGAATCAATTTGCTACATTCCTTACACGGCGACATGGTAATATATAAAGTTGCGTCCCGGCACGACTGCGTGGAACCTGCTACCTTTAAGATCGCATTAGCTTCAGCATGAAGAACATACCATTTGGTATAACCTTCTTCATCTTCACAATAATTTTCAAAACCTGTAGGCGTTCCATTATATCCGTCAGAAATGATCATTCTGTCTTTTACAATAAGCGCGCCAACCTGTTTTCTTTTGCAATGGGATAATTTGCTCCATTCGCGGGCGATCCGGAGATACGCCTTATCGTACTTCAGTTGTTTTTTCTTGTTCATTAAAAGATTTCAGCAATTTTTTTATTCTGAAAATTAGGCATCTGCAAAATAAAAGATTATTGGGAATTCTAAAGAATTTAAATTCAGGAATATTAAAGCGCCTGATAATTTTCTACCAGAATGGGCAGTACAATTCCTATAATGAGAGAACAGGTGACCAGGATCCAGTCTCTTTTTGAAACGTTGAAGATATTCTGAAAAATAAAAGCCAGGATCATTACTCCCAGTACTACAATGACCTGGGCCGATTCGATACCGAGCGTGAATTCGAGCAATGGCCAGATTTTGCTCTCAAAACCGGAAGTTATCATTTTGAAATCTGATGAAAATGCGAGTCCGTGAATTACCCCAAAGAAAATTGTGGAGAAATACAACAAATTATAATTGGTTTTTTGAGCCTTCTTCCCGGCGGTAAAAATGTCAAAAAGGGCAGTGAAAATTATGGTTAACGGGATGAGGAATTCCACATAGACGGTTTCGACCTTTACAATTCCGTAAACCGATAAAAAAAGAGAAACAGTATGGCCAATGGTGAAAAGGCTTACCAGCCATAAAACTTTTTTCCAGGTGTTGAAACCGTAAGAAGCCACCAGAGCAACCAGGAAAAGCAGGTGGTCGTAAGCCTGCCAGTCAAGAACGTGGAAGAGGCCAAGTTGAAAATAAAGCCAGAATTGAGACATATAGGGATTTTCTCAGAAACCGAAATTACAACATATTGCAGTATTTGCAAAAGGCTGCATTTTCTTTAAAAGAAAGTTTTTAAAAACAAAAAATCCCGCTGTTGGGCGGGACTGATAGGATCATTTAAGATTATTTATTCTTCGATTTGGTCCTGCTGCTCAGGAGCCTGGATAGAATCTACAACCGCAGTTGCAGTATCTGTTTCCTCGCTCATTTCAGCTTCTGAAGTCATTTCAGAAGGAGTTTCCTGGTTAACAGCTGCATCTTCAACAGTTTCTTCTGTACTTTCAGAAGTGTTTTCACGGCAGGAAATTACAGATACCATTAAAGAAAGTGCAAGAGCACCAAAAATAAATTTTTTCATTTTGTTATTGAATTAAAAATCGAGCGAATATAGATCAAAACTCTTTTCGTAAATTAAAATACCAAAAATAATTTTTGGCAAGTAAAAACCTGAAAAACAGTTATTTAAAACAAAAAATAAAGCTCTTTCATTTTTTTTAAAATGAAAGATTATTAAAATTCTTCCGGAGAATTCCTTTGCCACTTAAAAATTGCGTTAATTCATAGTCAATGGGAGTTCTTGATAAAATAAAATCGCAGGCGCATGCTCTTAAGAATAAGATGATTATGCTCCACCTTTCCACCAAACATCCAGCAACTCCATGGTACGCAAAACTCTTCATTTATTTAATCCTTGCTTATGCCTTAAGCCCAATAGATCTTATCCCGGACTTTATTCCTGTAATCGGGTTGCTGGATGATTTGCTATTACTGCCTTTTGGCATCTGGCTGGCTTTAAAAATGATCCCGGACCACGTAAAAAAAGAATGCATGCAGGCAGCCAAAGACTATAACTGGAAAAAGAAAAAGAATTTCGCTTTTGCAGTCTTTATTATTGTATGTTGGTTGATTTTTGCAGTATTTCTGCTGCGCCGATTTTTTTTATAAAAAAGAGTTTACTGGTCGTCCAGCGTTACCGCATCAGCCGAAGCACCGAGTTTTTTAAGGATCTCACCGATTTTTTCAGTCATTTTAGGAGGTCCGCAAACATAAAAATTACTGTCGAAATCCCTGATGTTCTCCCGAAGAAAATCCTCATCAATATAAGCGCTGGTGTATCGGGTATCATCCTGGTTGGTAATCACATAATGGGCATTTTCACCTAACATCCTGTCCAGTTCGTCTTTGAGAATGATATCCTTATCGGTTTTATTAGAAAAGAAAAGAATATTCCCGTCTATTTTATCCTTTTTGTTGAGTTCTCTTAAAATTGCCAGGTATGGTGTAATTCCGGCACCACCTGCAATAATATAACCAGGGCCTTTATACTCAATGGCGCCCCAGGTATCCCTTATAATAAGCTCATCGCCCGGTTTCAGAGTACCTAATTTTTTGGTCACCCCATCATGATCTTCATAAATTTTAATTGTGAATTCAAGATCTGGATCTTCGTTAAGACTGGTAAAGGTAAAAGGACGTTTTTCTTCCTTCCAATTTTCTTTATTGATGGAAACTTCGGTGGCGTGACCCGGCGTAAATTTATATCCCGTGGGCTTTTCCAGCCTAAATTGTTTCACATCATGAGTAACCTGACTTACCTGCTTGATTTTGACTTTGTGTTCCATTTTTTTCCTTTTAAGATAAGGGTAATTTTTTAAAGAAGCTATTCAAGCTTAACGTGCTGAAGAGGTTTTTTGCGATCGAGACCATTGGACTCAATTTATTAAGAAATTATTAGTAGGAAAATTCTAACTAAAAAACAGCCGATTTTGAGAGAAAAAAGACCTTAAAAACAGGTGAGAAAAATTAGAAATGTATTACGGCTAAGATATCGTATTGTTCAACGAAAAATTTTTGAAGCAAGGCTCTAAAGGATTAACTTTAAGTAGTTTATAGCAACAATTAAATATTAATCGTATGGAAATTATTACAGATTTTGTACACAACTACAAACGTTCGCTGGATGGTTTGCACATACTCGTTAAAATTCTGGTTACCCTAGCTCTGGCCTTTATTATTTTCGGTGTAATTAGTGCAGTTGTTAACGTTATTGCTTAGTTGTTTTCAAACCAAAACACTTAAATCTGAATTTAACCTACCGTCTTTCCTTCTTTTTTGTTTGACTTTTTAAAGTCAGGTTCTTTTATTGCCTTTTTTAGAAATACCTTTTTCTGATTATTCCATTTTTATTGAGTTCTTCCCAGCATTACCAAATGCAAATTCGTTCAAAAAGATGAATGGGTAACTAATTCTATTTTCTAACTTCTTTTGAAGATTTTAAATATCATTATTGCTGATAATCCTGTACGGCTATGTTTTTAAACAAAAAAAGCTCCTTTTAATTCTGATATAAGGAAGAGAGCGGTTTCTTTAATAAAACTGGGATTTGAGTTTTTAGGGCCTCTTTATTTGTGAAAGGATTGATTGCTATGTTTGATGCTCCGTAGGGGCCGTAAACTTTCGAGTCTGTAACGGAAAAAAGCCCAACTACCGGGGTATTGGTGCAACTTGCCAGATGCATTACGCCACTATCGGCAGCAATGAAAATAGAAGTATTTTCTATTACAGCGGGAATTTCTCTCAGGTCTTCGCTATAAAAGGTTTTGGCTTTAAAATCTATTTGGGAAACATTTTCTTTTGGCAAGATCTCCAGTAAATTGAATTCCCCTTGAAACTCTTCCTTTAAAAATTGATAGGTTTCATGCCACCAGCTTTTAGAATAACATTTTCCTCCTGTGGCAAAGGTGAAGAAAGCGATAGTTTCTTTTTGATTATTAAATAAATCCTGAAGCAGTACTTTTCCCTTCGCGATCTCCGCATCAGTAAGCTTAAGGTTCAGTTTTGGGATCGGTTTCGAAAAAGACACTCCCGTTTGTTCCCGAAGATTGTAAACCGGTTTTTTAGCGATATGAAAATAATCTTTCGGTACGGCCCGTCCAGTGAGAATTTCAGGATCATAGATCTTATAAGTGCTATTCGCAAATCTGGTAGCCAGCCTGCCCGATGAAGATTCGGGAACGGTATTTATAACCAGATCATATTTTTTGTTTCGCAATTTCACCCAGGAGGATAGATAGTTGCCTATTTTTTTAAAATGGTCTTTAGGAAGACATATAAAACCGGTGACCGAAGGATAATTCGAGTATATAATTTTGCCAACATTGCCTTTTAGAAATAGATCGATTTCACAATTTTCAAAAGTATTCTCAATTTCCTGGATTAAAGAAGAAATAAGAAGCTGGTTACCAAGACGATGGTTGGGCCTTATCACCAGAACTTTTTTAAAAGGCTTATTGGCGAGGCTCCCGGGAGGCGATGAAATACCAATGTTTTTGGTAAGTAGGTTCATCATGCCTTTTCTAAAAACATTGATTTTTTTGAGCATGTATTATGGGGACATTTTAAATGTCGACCAAAGATAGGGGACCAATCTTAAGAAATTCTTAAGATTAGATTATTATTTGAAGCAGATCATCTTTTTAAGAAAAATAAACTTGTACTCAAACAACGTCAAGATCTCATTCTTCATTATTTACGGTTGGTCAATTCCTTTATTTTTATTCAAATCTTAATTACAACCAGGTTTTTTTATTTCATTGAACATTGATTATTCCTTCGGCAATACAAAGGGTTACAAGGTGAGTGGAATTTTTACAGTCGATTTTTTCAAAATGTTTCTTTTATGAGTTTGGACAGTGTGCTCAGAAAGAAAAAGAATATTGCCAATTTCCTTAATACTATTTCCCCGTGCTATTTCCTGAATAATTTCTATTTCTCTTCGGGTCAAGATTTCTTTTAGGCTTTTAGATGTTTCGGATGGAAATTGCCTGTTTCTGTGGGAACGTTGTAAAATGACAGGCCGCCCTTAATATTAATAAAGGAAATGTCATTGGTGCTTCTAGGCGTTAAATGGGAAATATCACTATGGATACTTAATACATGAACAAATTGTCCTTCCTCATTTAAGGAGAGAGCTGTAGCCTGATGTAACATTATTTTCTCTTCTCCACTGGCCAATTTCATTTTGGTATGACTTCAGCAACAATCACTGCAACAACTTAAGCTCTTTGATTTCGCATTCTGAAATGCCTCCCGGCCTTCCTTATAGGCATACCAGGCAATTCCAAGACTTCCTAGGGCATCGATATAAGGAATATGCCAAAACTCATAAACCAGACTGGAGCCTAACAAGATGAAGGAAAGATAAAAACAGGTCTTGGTGCATTTTGCATCTGAGATGATAGGCTGACTTTCAAGCTTTTCTCCCACTTTCATCTTTTCCCGATACAAGAAATACATGGTCAAAATTGATATTCCGGCTACTATTATTCCCGCCAGGGTGCTCTCCGGTTCCGATTGGTTAAAAATGGCAATCACGGCACCCACAACCAGACCGGCGGTTAAGATATAAAGAGCTGTACCGGTAATTCTTAGCGCTGTGATTTCAAATTTATCCCTTTCCTGAATATCGCTGCGCTTCATTCTATAGATCATGTGGGCGATACCTACGCCCGACAAAACCTCCACAAAAGAATCTACGCCAAACCCGAATAAGGCCAGGGTTTCATCACTGGCTCCGAAAAAAGTCGAAGCCAGGCCTTCCAAAGTGTTATAGACAATGGTGATGATGCTCAGCCACAAGGCGTAATTCAGTTTTTTCTTAAATGTTTCTTTCTCCATAATATTAATGATGACTGCCGCCTTCACTTTTATTCATTTCGGCCATTAAATAATACGCATTATTATAGGCAAATTTAGTACCTGAAGGAAAATCTTTCAGAAATTTAACCTCGGTCCAGTTATCTTCTTTAGATCCCGGTAACACTTCCACAGGTTTAAAACTCCATTCATCACCTTCCTTTTCAGCTGTAAAAACAAAATTTTTGTCGCCTTTTGTGGCAATCGCGGCTTCAGGAAATGCCTTTGCACGAACGTCTTCCACGGCTATTTTGCCGCGCACATACATCCCCGGAATAAGATTCTCAACTTTTTCGTCAATTTCAGCATGCACATGCAGGGCTTTAGGCTCCTTCTCAAAATTTTTGCCAATAGATAAAATATTAGCTGTTAATTCCTTTTCAGGTTGAGAGGCAACCGTAAAATACACTTTTTGTCCTTTTTCAACCCGGGCTGCATCTTTTTCAAAAACCATCAGGTCGGCATGAACGTGGTGGGTATTGATGATTTCAAACATATTGGTTTGAGCCGGTACAAACTGACCGGTTTTGATATTTACCGCCTGCACCGCTCCGTTTATAGGACTGAGTACGGGAATTTGCTGCTGAATATTTCCATTTTTCAGACTCTCAGGATTGATCTTTAACTGTTTTAACTGTGCTTCCATTCCCTTTAAATGTCCTTTGGCACTTTCCAGTTCCGATTCAGCCTTTTGAAAGGTCTCACCGGAGCCAACGCCCGCTTCATACAATTTCTTTGGACGGGCAAAATCCTTTTCCAGGAATTTCAGCCTGATCATGGCATTGATATAATCGGTTTGTACCTTAATAATATCTGGATGGCTTAAATAGGCCAGCACTTCCCCTTTTTTAACCTCATCTCCCTCAATAACCTTTATCGCGCTCACATTTCCGCCAATCACCGGAGTAACCGTGGCTTCGCTCTGCGGTGGGACCTCCAGGTGACCATTTGCATCTACGTAACCGCTCATCACGCGAGTGGTAAGCGTATCTATTTTCATATCCAGCGCATCAAATTGAGCGGCGGTGATCATAACTTCAGGCTGAGCCGCTTTTTGTTGCTGAACCGGCTGCTCCTTGCTTTCCTGGTTTTCCTTTTGATTTTCGGCACATCCAAGAAAGATGATACTGATATTTAGAATAAGGATCTTTATAATTTTCATTTTAATATTATTTTCTGTTTAGATAAAATTCGATTTCAGCGAGGGCAAACTGGTAATTCCTGTAGGCGTCAATAGATTTCAATTCAGATTGCACGGCGAGGTCAAGGTTCTGGATCATTTCCACATAACCTATCGCGCCTTCATTAAAGGCCAGCAGCGTTCCTTTTCGCTGTTCCTCCAGCAGCGGTACCACTTCATCACGGTAAAACTCCCATGAAGATTTCCATTTTTGATATTGCTGTAAAGCAGACTCATATTCAGTGGAAACCTGTTCCTTTCGGAAACGTAAATTTTCCTCGGCCATTTCTCTTTCAATTTTAGCCGATTTTGCCTCGGCATAAGCTTTTCCAGAAAGTATGGGAATAGAGATTCCGGCCTGATAGCTGTAAAACCCGTTGGAACCGTTCACCTCCTGAATTCCGTATTGCAGATTGAAATTGGGAAGAAAATCGGCTTTTTCGGCCTTGAACTGAGCCGCCGCGACATCAACTTTCTTTTCAGACTTTTTGAGCAGCGGATGTTCGCTTAAATTTTCAGCTGGTATTTCGGTGGCTGCGAGTCTATTCGCATTAAAGTTTCCGGGAACAGTATAATTTTCGTCCCCTAACCATAGGTTTAGTTTTCTGATCGCCACCTCATAATCATACTTTGCCTGTTCCATTTCAATTTCAATTTCCTGGATCCGGTTTTTGGAAGTAAGCATTTGCAGTTTGGAAATGGCCTCTGTCTCATACCTAAGCGACACCGCTTTATCCAGGCGATGGTATAAAGAGTCCAGTTCACGATAAAGCAGAAGCTTCCTTTTTGCTGAAAAAGCCATGCTCCAGGCCTTCTTCACCTCCCGGCTAACTTCCAGCTGCGAAAGTTCATAAGAAGCGGAAGCAAGAGCTATACGCTGATTATGCAGCTTATTTTTAGCCGGAATTCCAAGAAGATCCATTTGCTGTTGCTGAAAACCTACCACCGTATAAATACCATTGTCGCCATTGAGTTCTTCGCCGCTGGTAAAAATATTTGTAGAGCCAAGATCCCAGGCCGATTTCTTCAGAGCTTTTTCCCGTTCAATTTTCCGCTTTTCATTTTTCAGAAGCGGATAATTTTCCATCGCCAGCTCCACTGCACGTTCTTTACTTATTGTGGGCTGTTCTTTCTCTTGAGCCCGTATTGTTCCGGAAAAACCAAGGCCAATAATTAAAGCAACCGTGGTTAATATTTGTCGGTTCATATTGCTTTTCATTTTTCGTTTTTCAACCCACCTGTACAAAATAGGAAGTATGAACAGTGTTAAAAGCGTAGAAGTAACCAGGCCGCCAATCACTACGGTTGCTAATGGTCGCTGAACTTCAGCACCTGCCGAATTAGAAATAGCCATGGGAAGGAATCCGAGAACATCGGTCAAAGCCGTTAACATGATGGGGCGAATCCTTCGTTTGGTTCCTAATGCGATTCGCTCTTCGATGTCGTCAATACCTTCGGCTTTCAATTCATTAAAACCGCTTATCAGGACCAGTCCGTTCAAAACTGCAACCCCAAAGAGAACTATAAAACCAACGCCGGCGGAAATACTGAAAGGCATGTCTCGCAGCCATAGGGAATAAACGCCGCCAATTGCCGCCAGGGGAATAGCTATGTAGATCATACTGGTTTGTGAAAATGATTTCAGGGCAAAATAGATCAGCACAAAAATGAGCAGTAGTGCAATGGGCACCACGAATTCAAGCCGTTTACGGGCTCGCTCAAAATTCTCGAATGCACCGCCATACCGAATGTAATAACCAGGAGGTAACTCCAGTTCAGCATCCAGTTTGTGCTGAATATCCTCAACCACCGATTTCACGTCCCTGTTCCTTATATTCACTCCCACATAGGTCCGCCTATTGGTATTGTCGCGGCTTATCTGCATGGGCCCGGACTGATAACTGATATTTGCCACCTCTTTGAGGGGGATCTGCGCACCAGAGGGAAGGGTTACATATAAATTCTGAATGTTCTCGATCCCGGTTCTGTCTTCAGGCTGAAGGCGCACCACCAGGTCGAAACGCTTTTCTCCTTCAAAGATGACCCCGGCTTTACCTCCCGCAAAGGCCGACTGGATTAAAGAATTCAGGTCTTCGATCTGCAGGCCGTACTGCGCAACTTTGTTTCGGTTATAGTTAACAGTGATCTGCGGAAGCCCGGCTGTGGCTTCCACCTTCATATCGGCCACCCCGTCTACATCACTAATTAGATTTCCTATTTCCTGCGCTTTTGAAGCCAGCAGATCAAGATCTTCCCCGTATAATTTTACGGCGATATCTTCCCGCACTCCGGTAAGCAATTCGTTGAATCTCATCTCTACCGGCTGGGTAAATTCATAGCTCACCCCTGGAATAATGCTTATGGTTTTTTTGATCTTATCGATGAGCTCGTCTTTGGTTTCTGCCGAAGTCCATTCAGATTTGTCCTTCAGAATGATAAAACTATCGCCAATATCCATAGGCATGGGATCGGTGGGGACATCAGAAACTCCAAAACGTGTGACCACCTGTTCTATTTCAGGAAATTCTTTCAGCAGCATTTTCTCGATTTTGGTGGAAGTTTGGATGCCTTCATCCAATGAACTTCCGGGCTGTAGGATCACGTGGAAAGCGATGTCGCCTTCATCCAATTGCGGGATAAACTCACCTCCCATTCGGGTAAAGAGAAAGGTCGCAATACCGAAAAGTAGCACGGCTAAACCGATAAGCAGTTTTCCTCTTTTCAGTGATTTTTTGAGAAGAGGGTCATACTTCTCCTGAAGCCAGATCACAAAACGGTCACCCCAGGATTTTTTTTCATTGGCCGATGATTTCAGAAATAAGGAAGAGATCATAGGGACATAGGTAAGACACAGGATCATCGCACCCATCATGGCAAAAATAAAGGTAAGAGCCATGGGTTTGAACATCTTGCCTTCAATACCCTCCAGGGCAAGGATAGGAAGGAAGACGATGAGAATGATAAGCTGACCAAAAAAGGCCGAATTCATCATTTTTTTGGCCGAAGAGGAAGCGATTTCATCTTTTTCTGCCTGCCCGACGCTTTTCGTCTTTAACATTCTTTGCTGAAGGATAAAGACCGTACTTTCCACTATGATGACTGCCCCATCGACGATAATTCCGAAATCTATGGCTCCCAGGCTCATCAGGTTTGCCCAGACATCGAAAATATTCATCATGATAAAGGCAAAAAGCAGTGACAAAGGAATGGTGGAGGCTACGATAAGCCCACCTCGCCAGTTCCCCAGCAAAAGTACCAGCACAAAGATCACGATGATACCGCCTTCAAGAAGATTACCTTTTACCGTAGAAGTAGTATCCTCTATAAGAGCGCTTCGATCTATAAAAGGCTTTATAGAAACTCCCTCTGGCAGGGATTTCTGTATCTGGACAACCCGATCTTTCACATTTTCGATCACGTTGTTGGAATTCGCGCCCTTCAGCATCATCACCATTCCCCCAACGGCTTCACCTTCGCCGTTCTTGGTAAGGGCTCCGTATCTTACCGCGCTTCCAATGCGTACTTCGGCGACATCATCGATGGTAATGGGAATTCCGTTAGAATTGGTAACGACAATATTCTCCAGTTCTTCCACGCTTCTGGCTAGACCTTCACCGCGTATGAAATTTGCCTGGTGATTCTTCTGAATATAGGCGCCTCCGGTATTCTGGTTGTTCTTTTCCAAAGCAGAAAAGACATCAGAAATACTCAACCCGATGGCCCGAAGTTCATCGGGATCGACGGCGACTTCATATTGTTTTATCTTTCCGCCCACGCCGTTCACTTCAACAACGCCGGGCACCATAGCCATCTGGCGCCGAACGATCCAGTCCTGCATGGTGCGCAATTCGGTGGGGGAATACTCATCTTTATGCGCGTCATCTACCTCGAGGGTATATTGAAAAATTTCGCCCAGCCCGGTGGAAATGGGCCCCATGGAGGGCTGGCCAAAGCCTTCAGGAATTTCTTCCTTAACCTGGTCAAGCTTTTCTCCCACCAGCTGCCGGGGAAGGTAAGTGCCCATGTCATCTTCGAAAACAATGGTTACTACAGAAAGTCCGAAACGGGATACCGAGCGTATCTCCTTAACTCCGGGAAGGTTGCTCATGGCGATTTCCACGGGATAGGTAACAAATTGTTCGATGTCTTCGGTACCAAGATTAGGTGCCTGTGTGATCACCTGCACCTGGTTGTTAGTAATGTCGGGTTGCGCATCTACGGGAACTTCGGTCATACTCCAGATTCCGGCTCCGACGAGCACAATGGTGAGCAACCCAATAATAAATTTATTATTGATTGAAAAATCAATGATTCTATTGATCATAAATAGATAGTTTAATTCGGTAAAATTTGAATTTGATCCTGACGGATAGTAGCGTCAGGACATACGTTTCCTATAACCGAATTAAACGCGTGGTGGCTGGAAGAAGAATTTAGGTAAGTCGTCTCCCAGATTGTAATAATGATTGGGAATGGAAGTTGAAATTTCAAAAGCCGCTAATTCCAGATCATTTCCTTCAAAACTGGTGATATGAACATGGCAGCAGTGACACTGGCACAAAGGGCTGCAGTCATCAGCTGTGGAAGCGGAATGACTCGAATTATCCAATTTATGAATCTCGGAATGGTCACCAGGCATTTCGGCAGCTGCATCTTCACAAGGAATAAAGACGAGTCCCAGAAAATAAAATGATAGTATTAAAGCTACTAATTTCACGGCGCAAATATAAAAAATTCTGGTACAAAGGAAACACCAGCATTTTCCAGTTTTGAAGGCGTGCCGGGATCAGTCATAAATTGATTTGAGGTGAGGAAAGGGGCCCGGTAAGAATAGACTTAATAAGAGCCAAAACATGAATTTATTAAAGATATTAAACCGGGATGGGGAAGTTGTTCTTATAAAAGAAAAAACCCATCAAATGCCGATGGGTTTTTAAAGTACTCGAGGCGGGAGTGTTCAAATTTCGGCTTAGGCCGCCAATTATAAGGCTTTCTGAGGTGTAATTTCGGAGTGCCCCCGAATTACCATCTTTAACTTTTCGTTAACAACTAAAAGGAAAATGTAAATAAATTGGATTTATTGTATAATAGATTGAAAATATCATTGAACTAGAACCCCTTCATATTTTTTAATTTAGTGGCATAACAAATCTTCATGAAATACAACTATTTTTTCCATCTACTAATCTGTATCGTGGCAGTTGGCTGCTCAGAACCTGATGTTCAGTTCAAAAATTTTAATGCCTCCGGCAAAGCCATCGATTATAAAGGAAGAGTTGAAAAATTGAACGACTCGGCGGTGGCGCTTATCAGTTCTGCCGCCTTTGCTGAAACCAAAGTCATTGGCGACAGTGCCACTCTTTACCTTTCCAGCGGAAACGATCAACACCATTATGTAGTGGTAGAACTCAACGGCCAAAACTCGAAGAGATACAAGGTAGATGGTTCGCCCATCTCGATAGATCTTGGTAATAACGACACTACTTTGGTTAGAATATTTAAGGCTAACGAAGCCCTAACCGGTGATGTCATCCTGAATAAAATAAGCGCTCAAAACCTTATTCCTGCTGAAGATCCAAAACAGCCGCTCATCGAGTTCATAGGAAATTCCATTACCTGCGGGATGGGAGCCGATACCAGGGAACTCTCATGCAGTGAGGGAGAGTGGTACGATCATCACAATGCCTACCTGGCCTATGGTCCCAGGGTAGCACGCGCGTTAAACCTGGATTTTCGGTTAAGTTGCGTTTCGGGAATGGGGATGTACCGTAACTGGAATGATGAAGACCAGCCCGTGATGCCCGATGTCTATGAGAATCTCCGGTTAAATGCCGATTCCACAAAAAAAGCTGATCTTTCCCGAAAGCCCGATATCGTTTCAATTGCTCTGGGTACGAATGACCTATCGTTTGGCGACGGAACCAAAGAAAGAAGCGATTTTGACCAGCAGAAATTCGTAGAAAATTATACGAATTTCACGAAAAGAATCTTTGAACTTTTCCCGGATACGCAAGTCGCATTGCTTACCAGTCCTATGGTTGGGGAAAAAGAACAGCAGGTGCTTCTTGAGAGCTTGAAACAGGTGAAGGAAAACTTAAAGAATCGCCCTATTTCCATTTTTGAATTTGACAATATGCAGCCTCACGGTTGTGACAGCCATCCCGATATAGATGACCATGCGAAAATGGCTCAACAGCTTATTCCCTTTTTTAAAGGCCTGCTTAAATTCTGATTTTATGAAAAAACTGCTCTTTCTCCTCGTATGTATTATTCCCTTGTATGGGTTTTCGAATATTAGTCTGCCTAAGATCTTTGGCGATAATATGGTGCTGCAGAGAAATACCGAGGTAAGTCTTTGGGGTTGGGCAAAACCCGGGGAAAATATAAAAATAAAGCTGAGTTGGAATTCTGACAATTTCGAAACCATGCCCGATAATTCCGGTTTCTGGAAAATTATGGTACCCACTTCTGATGCTAAAGGCTCACAAACAATCGAAATTCACGGCTATAATACAGTAAAGCTTGAAAATGTGCTTTTAGGCGAGGTGTGGCTCGTTTCAGGCCAGTCGAATATGGAGTGGAGCTCAGGCGCGGGAATCGATGGCGGAGAGGAAGCGATCAAGAATGCTGAAAATGATCAGATCAGGTTCTTTACGGTGAACCACCGCACTGCCGGGTGCCCGCAAAATGATCTCGACGGGCAATGGGTGTCAAGTACTCCCGAGACTATGAAAAACTTCAGCGCCATCGGTTATTTCTTTGCGCAGAAAATGAACGAGGAACTCAATGTGCCCGTCGGCCTTGTGAATGCTACCTGGGGTGGCACTCCCGCCGAACCCTGGATTCCCGCAAAAATGATTAAGAAAGACAGCATCCTAAACAAAGCGGCTGCGATGCTTCCCGATACTCAGTGGGGGCCTAATAAACCGGGATCGATTTACAATGCGATGATCGCCCCATTTACTTCCTATACACTTTCGGGGATACTTTGGTACCAGGGAGAGTCCAATACGCCTAACGCCGATTATTATCACGAAATTTTTACCACTCTAATAAAATCCTGGAGGGAAACCTTCGGAAAGGATCTGCCTTTCTATTTCGCACAGATCGCACCCTTCAGTTATGAGACCGCATATTCGGGAGTAAAAATAAGGGATGCCCAGCGAAGAGCTCTGGAACTTGAAAAAACGGGCATGATCATGACCAGCGATATAGGGAATACCGAAAATATCCATCCAAAGAATAAGAAAGAGGCGGGCTATCGCTTCGCCCGTCTTGTGCTGGCTGATAAGTTCGGTAAAAAGCTTCCGGCCTACGCTCCGCAGTTTTCCAATGCTTCATTAGAAGGGAAGAAGGTGATTATATCTTTTAACCATGCCGGGGGTCTATATGTTTCGAACGATAAAAAAACTCAATTTGAAATAGCCGGTGAAAATAGGGATTTTCAGCCCGCAACTTTCAGAATAAAAGGTGATAATATCATTTTAAATTCCCCTGTAAAAAAGCCAATGTATATTCGTTTTTCCTGGAGAAATACCAGTACGTCTAATATTTTCAATAATGCGGGCCTGCCTTTGTCAAGTTTCAGTGAAAAGCTGGAATAATCTACTCTTTCAGTTCAAAACTGGCTTTGGGATCATCTGTCTATCTTTTTCCATAAAACCTACTTAAGGCTGACTTAAAATAAGGTGCAGAATAATAGAATTATTTTAAATTTTGTTATCTCGAAAGAAGGACCAACAGCCAATCCTGTCCTTTTCCCGAAGAAGGCGTTTTGAAAATATTATTTTTGAAGATGTTAGATTCTGCAATCTCTATTGAAGTTCCTGAACGTGGGTTAAACCAATATCCTTCGGAAGTTTTAAAATTCAAATGGTCAAGATTTACCTGAAAGGATCGTCCTTCGGGAGTATAAAATAATGCAAAATCAGCTGCTTGTGAGGCAGCAACATAGGCTGTATCTTCAGGATTCTCACTACTAATAAGGTTCTGTGCTGGTTGCAATTTCTCCCATTCGAAGGACGTAAAAAATTCTCTTAAATATTTCATTTGCTGTGCTCCCGGCAATCCCATTGCTTTTTTCCATCCCAATCTGGCATCCAGTGATGGAATTTTACCTTCAGAATACATTTGCCAGATGTCATTGCTGCCATAGGTATAGCCAGCTGCTCCTGCCAGTAAACTCCAGTATGCCGAAATCCTTATATCTGTTGCGTCTAAACGTCCAAAATCTTCCTCTTCCCAAAATCTATCAGGAATATCCTCATAGCGTGCCTCGCCATTGATCACTGGCCGAATGAAGCCATGGCTGTCTCGATTTTGTATGTATTCATATTCTTTTGCGAGACTTGAATGGCCACTTTGGAACATATCAATATCCAGCCACTCCTCATCAATATAATTAGAAGCTATTTTCCCGCCTGAGGGATGGTAACTAATCAAATGATTCGGATCTTCTGTTTTGAGACCACGGGCAAGGCTGTTTATAATTTCATATTGTTCTTCGGTTTCCGGGACCCTGTCACCGCCCAGGATCCAAATGATATTTGAATTATTTCGGTACCTTTTTCCGAGCAGTAATCCATATGCTTCTGCATTTTCGGGAGTAAAAACTTCGGGGCCAATTCCCCACTTTTTGTTGAACTTGTCTCCCCAGGTTGGGAGCAATCCGATATAGAGGCCGCGTTTATCGGCTTCTTTGAGGAGAAAATCTAAGTGAGTAAAATATTTTTCATTAATTCTAGCCGGATTATTCTGTAAAAGAGGCTTTTCTCCGTATGCATTTGCGAGATTCAACCCATTTAGTTCAGCTAAAATAACAGTTTGAATTACCGAAAAGCCTTTTTGTTTTCGATCATCAAGGTATTTTATTATTTCCTCTCTGTTGAGGGTATGCAGCAGCTCCCAGGCCGTATCTCCCATCCAAAAAAAAGGTTCTCCTGTTTCGGTTTCTAAAAAATGGTGATCTCGGCTAATCTTCAAAAATGCTGTTTTTTGAGAATAGAAGGAAATAGGTATAAGAATGATAGCGGTCCATACAAAAAGCATCCTCAGCTTTTTAAAGGAAAAAAAGAAGATGGAAATAAGTTGAATTTCGCAGTTCATTTCAATTTTTTACTGTTTTAGAATTTACCATTTTATTATATTTTCTGATCAGACTAAGCGTAGAAGTATCAGAAGCAAAAACTGAATTTAAACCCTGGGGTTCCTGGGGAGGATCGGCACTAAAGTCATCGCCTTTTTCCCATTTTCCGCTTTTTTCGTTGGTATCGGCGAAACCGGCAAATCCCCAAAAATTAAGGCCGGCAAGAAAACCGTCTTCTTTAGCGCTGTTTTCAACCATTTCCATTAACACACTGTAGAATTCATTCCTGTTGGCTACCGAGGCATCTTTAGACAGACTTTCTTTTTCCCGCGGAAATCCAAATTCTGAAATAACGATGGGTTTATTGAGATCTTTGGCCACTTCGATATGTTCATTGATGTAATCACGGGCTTTTTCTATGGAAGATTTTAATGTTTCTGATTCATTATCTGCTGAATACCACTGCCAGTTCTTGGGCCACATATGCATGGTAAGATAATCGATTTTCGGGTTGGCGTGCAGCATCTTATAAGTGTCTATTTCCTGAAGATAACTCGCTTTGCCTTCGGCCCCGGTTGAAATAAGGGTGTTTGGGTCGAGTTCATCAAGCAAATCAACAACTTCCGCAAGCCACTCCTTAAAAGGCTCGCGATCCTGTTCCGTGAAAATTCGGGGTTCATTGGCCACCTGCCAGGACATAATGGTGTTGTCTTCGGTATATTTTCGGCCATTATAGGTATTGGTCCTGCCCAGGATGAATCTTATATGATCTTTAAAGGCTTCCCGGCAGGGTTTACAGGTATGAAACTTCTGAGTGTAATCAAAATAATCCTGCCAGGAATATTTTTCCAGGAAGGGGTTGGCAACTTCTCCGTAGCCGTTCCAGTTGAGATAGGCCGACATGCCTCCGCTCCATATCCAGTTATTGTTGAGGTAGAGAACGGCGTACATTTTTCTTTTAGCCATTTCCGCAAGCAAAAAATCAAGACCGTCCAGCAGGTCCTGATTATACTTGCCCTGTTCGGGTTGCAGTGCAGGTTTCACCTGGAAATCCTCATTTCCTCCCTCGGCGCCAACCAGGATCCTCAGGTTATCAATGCCCAGGCTGTCCATCATGTCGAGTTCTTTTATCAAACGGTCGCGGTCGCCAATGTTTCGCGCGGCAATAAGCGGCCCATACCAGTAATTGGCGCCCACAAAATAGTATGGTTTTTTTCCTTTATAAAATTGACCGTCTTTTACGGTAATGCGCTTGGTGCTGCTGCAGGACATAAAGCTTACCAGCAGGATGAGTAAGGCCGAAATTCGGAAAAAATTAAACTTATTCATCTGCCGGCAAATCATAAATATTAGACATATCCTCCAGCAACCAGGGTTCTGGCTTTTCGATAAAATCCATGAAATCCTCGGCTCCGTCGGTACCTGGTACCGGCACGGTATAGGTGTCGGCAGAATTCTGCCAGAACATCATAAAGCCGACTTTTATATCATTATCGGTAAGCACTTTGTATAACATATCTGAATAAAAATCGGGAGCAAGATAAGTTTCTGAAGGTGTAACAAAATACCCAGTCTCTGTAAAGGCCGGGATCTTCACCCTTTCTTCGGCAAGATCGGAAACCACCTGCAGTTTTTTATTCGCAATGCCTATTCTGGAACCATCCTGGGGAGAGAGGTCACCATAATTGTCCATTCCTACCACGTCTACGTAGGCATCGCCTGGATAGCGCTGTAAATAGGTAGTCTCGGTAGAATAGCTGTTATCGGGAGAAAAAGCGTAAAGCATATTGTCTACGCCCAACTCATCTCTTAAATATTCAACGGTAAAACGCCATACATCGATAAATTCCTGAGGACTGCTGTAAGCCGCACCCCACCAGAAAAAATCCTTGTCAAATTCATGAAATGGGCGGAAAATAATAGGAATTTGCTTCCCGTCTTCCCCCACAAGGCTTTTGGTGAATTCGGCTACCTTTTGGAGTTTTTTCTTGTAATACTCGTGGTTGGCACCGCCCGGCAGGATACTCTTGAAGGCGTTCTGCTTCTGGAATTCGGTCATTTCCGAAGTATAAAAATTATCGCCTTCATAGGGTTCGCGCAAATGCCAGCAAAAGATATTTACCATTCCTTTATTATAGGCATCGATGGCGTTTTGCTTTATCATTTGTTCCTGCTGGTAAAACCAGTTATTGGGCTGCCCGTTGTTCTGGTCATCGGTGATGAACATAAAATCTGAACCCAGCATCCCGGGATCGCTCCCCGTAAGTTTTTTGATATCGGAATAGCCATCGTTATCATTATAAAATGAACTGAAAGCATCCTGTTGACCAACGATGAAATTGCTATAGGAAATAGCCTTCAGATTATAGAAAAGCGCCACGGTTTCTGCAGTGGCCGAAGCATCTACCATATAGGAAGGAGTCTCGGAAGGCAGAAAACTGATGGTAGCTTCCTCATCCGGATTTTCCTCGGGTTCTTCAGGAGTTTCATCCGGATTTCCCGTATCTGGCGGTTTAGGCGTAGGTTCTTCGATTTCATCTTTTGAACAGCTGGTCATGATGAGACCCATAAAGAAAACCAAAAGGAAAATTCTATTTTTCATAGGTATGGTTTTTTAACAGTTTTATCAAAGCCCGGGAGGTATGGTAGGGCGCCTTCCACATGCTTACTTTATCTTCGCTGGTATAGGGATGGTTATTTTCATCGACTCTGAAATGCCATTCCCCGTGCTTTCTGTCTTTTATATGTTTTAGGGTATATTTCCAAATATCGCGCTCAGCCTTCCGGAAAATATCTTCCCCGGTAAGCTCAAACGCGTATTCCAGCCCAAGCATGGCTTCAACCTGCGGCCACCAGTGACGGTCGGTATCCGTCTTACCGCTGTCAAGATCCTTTTCATTGATGACGCCCGCATTTTTAATGTAGGCTTCTTTCAGAAAAGTTCTGGCCACTTCTATAGTAGTAGATGCAGCCTTTTGGATGAGTTGTTCATTCTTCACTGCCCTGGCCGCTTCGAGGATCAGCCACACGGCCTCAATATCATGACCGTAGGAAATAAGGTTATTGGCCCTTTTCCAGTTATCATCAAAGAAAAGCTGAAAATGCCAGATATTATCATATAAAAATCGGTTCAGAAATAAATCGACCAGATTTTCAAGCGCTTTTTTTTCTTTTTCACCTCCTTTTACCCGGAATAGATTGCCGTAAGCTTCCAGGATATGAAGATGGGTATTCATGGTTTTTGAAGAATTATCATCCTTTTCGCTCAGGCGCATATCTTTGATTGGCGACCAGTCGTGCTGGAAAGCTTCGTAGTATCCATTTTGATCGGGATCGAGCGCTTTTTCTTCAATTAACTGAAAAAGTTCTTCAGCCCATTCCAAAGCCTGCGCTTCTTTGCAGTATTCGTAATATTCCGACAAGGCATAGATAGCAAAGGCCTGGGCATAGATTTGCTTGCGGGTATTAATAGGCTTTCCTGTATGATCGAGTTCCCAGAAGACCCCGCCATTTTTCGTATCTCTGAAATTTTCCCTGAGATAGCGATAGGCCCTGGTGGCTAATTCTTTATAACGGTCATTCTTATAATGATTGCCGGCAGCAGAAAAAGACCACAGCAAACGGGTATTCAGAATGATCCCTTTAGGGGCTTTCTCTACTTTTTTATTGAAAAAATCTCTTTTTCCCATAAAACCTCCAAATTCTTCATCAATAGCATTTTCTTCCCAGAAATGGAGAATTTCCCGGAGTTCCTGCTCCAGGCTGGTCTTATAGGCTTGAGTTTTTTCAGCGATCATTTTTCCAGTTTTTTATTTTTATCTATCTGGCAGAGAATCTTTTCCACCGAAGATGCCGAGGTAAAATCATCCTGCGGGGTGTTCTTCACGTAATCGATCAGTTTGTCAATCGAAGAAACCGCTACATGTGAACGTGTGTCTGATGATGCGTAATAGATAAATATCTTCCCGTCATCATCTTTTATCCACCCGTTTGCAAAGAGTACGTTCGGGACATCTCCCACGGTTTCTTTATAATTAGGCGCCATGAAATAGCCTGCGGGCTGGTAGATGACCTTGGAAATATCATCAAGATCGGTCATAAACATATAGAGGGTGTATCTCAAGCCTCCGGCAGTATTCCGTACCCCGTGAGCCAGGTGAAGCCAGCCGTCTTCCGTTTTGATAGGAGCCGGCCCGAGGCCGTTCTTCATTTCGTAAATGGTATGATAGGCCTTCTGATTGATGATCCTTTCGTCTTCGAGATCTGGATTGGTGATATCTTTAATGTAGCCCAGGCCAATTCCGCCGCCGCTGCCCACTTCAATGAACCCATCCTGGGGCCTGGTGTACAGGGCATATTTGCCGTTTATGAAATCTGGATGCATCACCACGTTTCGCTGCTGGCCCGAAGAAGAAATAAGATCGGGGAGCCTTTCCCAGTTTACCAGGTCTTTGGTACGAGCGATCCCGGCGTTGGCAACCGCTGCTGTAGTATCGTTCGGATTTTTTTTGTCTTTTCTTTCGGTGCAGAAAATTCCATAGATCCAGCCGTCTTCATGACGGGTGAGGCGCATATCATAGACATTCGTATCTGGCTCGCCGATTTGAGGCATGACCACGGGTTTTTCCCAAAATTTGAAATTATCAACGCCATTCGGGCTTTCGGCCATAGCAAAGAAAGACTTCCTGTCATTGCCTTCCACCCTTACCGCCAGCACATAATTATCGTTCCATTTAATGGCGCCGGGATTAAAAGCAGCATTAATGCCAATGCGTTCGAGACCATAAGGATTGGTTTCGGCATCGAAATCATAGCGCCACTCCAGCGGGGTATGCGCGGCGGTTACCACGGGATGTTCATATCTTTCAAAAATCCCGTTCGAATCCTTTTGGGGAAAATTAGGGCGCTCGATCAGCTCGCGGTGGGTTTTTACCAGCCTGTCGAAATTCTGAATTCTTGTCGCCGGTTTATTTTTTTCTGTAAAATCCATATTTTACTCTTTTCTTCTAATATTATTTTCAACTTTTATTTTATCCCACCAGTTCTTTTTCAGAATTACTACACACACTATAAGTATGGCCAGTGAAACGAAAAGAGGTAAGCTTTGGTGCAGGATGAGGTATAAAGGGATCACTACCAGCAGGGTTTGAGCTACAGTGCCTAAAGCCACGTTGAATATGTCTCTTTTAAAATTCGTATTCCGGGTGAATTCGGGGTCCTCGGCTTCCACCTCGTCAGCGATGGGTTTCCAGAAGCCCCAGGGGCGGGTTTTTTTATAGAAATTCTTAAGTACTTCTATATTGGTGGGCGGTGCGGTATAGGTTCCTATAATGCTTCCGGCTATTGAAATCAACAGGATCACCGGGAAATAATACAGATCCAGCGTATCTGTGAATAAAGGGAAAATCAGTGCGGGAATAATACCCGAAAGCATTCCCCAGAAATAGCCTTCGCCGTTGAACCGCCACCAGTGCCATTTCAAAACGTTCGAAACGACATAGCTGCCGTAGAGGGCAGAAACGATCCACTGCAAAATTGAATTTACGTCCTGAACGAAAAATCCAAGAATGATACTTATGATCACTACCACGATACCGCTTCCGTAATTCATCAGTTTCACCTTGGAATGTGAAGCCTGCGGATTATAATGTTTTAAATAAATATCGTTCACCAGGTAAGCCTGGGCGGCATTTAAGGTTCCTGCGAAGGTAGACATGAAGGCGGCGAGCAGGCCGGCCAGCAACAAGCCCATCAGGCCTACAGGCACAAATTGCTGGATGGCCGCCGGTAATATTTTTTCAAAATCAAGGATCCCCGCCGTAGTAAGGTCAAGCTGCCCGTAAAATAAGACCGCGAGGATAGAAAAACCTCCCACCATTAAATATCGCGTGGGCATGAGGGCAAAAATGGCGAAGCCACTCATCTTTGCAGCCTCGAG
This sequence comes from Christiangramia fulva, assembly GCF_003024155.1. Lineage (NCBI taxonomy): Bacteria > Pseudomonadati > Bacteroidota > Flavobacteriia > Flavobacteriales > Flavobacteriaceae > Christiangramia > Christiangramia fulva. Next base: position 998,292 of record NZ_CP028136.1, on the reverse strand, counting down.
AGGAGAACGCGTAGACAGGATCTTCTGCATATCGTAATTTGGTGCTGGGCCGGCTATACTCGCAAGAATTCCTTTAAAGAGCATCAGCATAAAAAAGATGGTGAATAAGGAATAGCCGTCGGAAAGGATCTTGGTGTTCACTTCATCAATAATTCCGCTCCAGTCCATATTAAGATGCCAGCCGAAGAACGGATTCATCCAGCCATCGGGCACATTCAACGTATGGTCGCCTATGGCCTGCCATGCTATAACGGCAATGGCTATGGAAGAGATGGTCATCACCGTGTATTGCAGCACATCGGTCCATACGATGCCCGACATTCCGCCCAAAACCGAGTAAAACACGGCGAACATGGTAAAAATGATACCGTAAAAATGAGGAATATAGGCCGCAGGTACGTGAAATGGAATATATTGAGAAACGATTTCCCAGGGAATGAATATTTCCACAAATTTTCCCAGGCCAATGAAGCCGTAGGCCAGGAAACCAAGACAGCTTAGAATTGCAAAGATCACGATGATAGTATGAGACCAGCGGCCTCCTTTGCCGCTATCGAAGCGGAACAGGATCCATTCGGCGCCGGTAGTGACGTTCGATCTCCTAAGCCAGGCCGAAAGGTATACCATCAGGAACACCTGATTGAAGACGGGCCAAAGCCAGGGGATCCAGATACTTTTAAAACCGTATACGAAGGTGAGGGTGACCAGCCACATGGTACCGGAAATATCGAACATACCCGAGGCATTCGATAGGCCCAGCATATACCACGGCAGACTTTTACCTCCCATTAAATAATCTTCCTTACTTTTTTGAGCTCTTTTTCTTAAAGCCAGACCAATGATAATGGTGCCCACCAAATAAAGAAGAATTATTGCAATATCGAAGCCCTGTAGCATAGCTTAAAATTTGATTTTTTGAACTTCATTTAGGAAAAGTGTTTCTTTCAATTCCTCGAATTTTTTAAAATTTTCTGCACTGATATCTTGAGGATAGGTCGAGAAATAATGATCTAATCTGGCATTTCTCCATAAAAGTACCCAGGCTATTCCCGAATCTTTTATTCCCGGATAAAGACTTTCTGTCCAAAAATTGGCATCGCTACCGGGAGTTGTGTTTCCGGTTTCAGTTAAAGCATAGAGTTTAGATTTCTGGAGTCCTTTTTCCTTGATTATGGCAATGTTGCGTTGGAGATTGGTAATATAGGCCTCTCTTCCGCCATAATTGTACACATCGGCGCCAAGTATATCTACGTAATCGTCACCGGGATAAAAACGTTCAAAATCTTCCCTGCTTTGCATAATATTGGGAGAATAGGCAAAAAGCAGGTTGTGAACGCCGTTTTCCTGAAGCAGCTGAAAACTTTGTCGCCAGAGGGCCTTGTATTCTTCGGGCGTACAATTTCCAGCTCCCCACCAAAACCAGTTTCCATTCATTTCGTGGAAAGGGCGGAATACCACCGGGATTGGATCACCCTTCTCATCGGTAAGCGATTTAAAGAAATCAGCCAGCCTTTTTATCCACAATTCGTATTTGCCTCTTTGAGTCCCCTCTTTTAAAATCGCCGCAACTGCCGGGGTTTTATCCCATGAACTTCCACCGGTGACGGGATTGTCAAGGTGCCAGCTACAGGTAATGATCGCTCCTCTTTTATGTATTTTTTTAATCTGATCGCGCATAGTGACAAAAGAAACCGTATCCAAACTAAAGGAATTTCCCAGCTCTATATGGCCAAGTTCATAGCCGTGAACCGCCGGAAGTTTTCCGGAAACATCCTTTATATCACTTCTGATTTCCATAGGATTCTGTTCCTGTTTCCAGTTTATGCCGTATAAAGTAGCATCCTGTTGCCCGAAGGCAATGCCTCTATCGGCAATTTCCTTTAATCTTAAATAAAGAATCCTGGCGCTTTTTGCTGTGTTTTTATCGGCTAGAGACAGGTTCTCAAGCTGTCTATGTTGTAAGGAATTACAACCGGTAAAAAGCAGAGCGATAAAAGATAGTATTATTAAAGTGATAATATTTTTCATGTAAATGTGTAGAAATCGGTATCGAATAGATTATTTATGTTATGAGTAATATTATCTTTTTATATATTTAACCTCACAAAAATTCAGAATTAATCAATATTGTTTCATAAAAGTTAAGGAAATCCAAAATTAACTTGCATAAGCATATTTATTTAATAGAATTTTGTCAATTCTTGATAAAATTTTTTCTGAAAAAATACTAACCACATGTATAAAAATGTCCATAGAGAAATAACCCCTCTTTCCCCGGCAGATAGTTTTCTGGTTTTTGACAGGGTAAAGGATGATTTTGATTTTCCTATTCATTTTCATCCGGAATATGAGCTTAACTTTATTTTAAACGGAGAGGGAATAAGAAGAGTTGTAGGGGACAGTATGGAAGAAATAGGGGATATCGAGCTGGTTCTGGTAGGGCCTAATCTACAGCATGGATGGGAATTGCACAGCTGTACCAATAAAAAAATACACGAAGTCACCGTCCAGTTTCATCAGGATTTATTTGATGCCAAGCTTCTAAGCCGAAGAATCATGAAACCCGTAAAGGATATGTTTGAAAGATCGGCTCATGGGATTTTATTTTCAAAAAAAATTTCTGAAGAGGTAAAACCGCGGCTGACCAAACTGTCAAAAATCGATAGTATAGATTATTTTCTGGAGCTTATTTCTATTTTATACGATTTGGCAAATTCAAGAAACCAGAGGTTGTTGTCAACGTATGTTTTTGAGAACAAGGATTTTGAAAATAGTGACAAAATCAAAAAAATTTATGAGTATGTCCAGAAGAATTATCAGAATAAAATAAGCCTCAAAGAAATTTCAGATCTTGTAAATATGAGTCCGGTTTCCTTCAACCGTTTTATAAAAAAGAGAACGGGAAAAACTTTTATAGAATACGTGAATGATACCCGAATCGGATATGCTTCGAGATGGCTTATAGAAAAGGAAATGAGTATTGCGGAGATCGCCTTTCGTTGCGGATTTAATAATATCGCGAATTTTAATCGGGTCTTTAAAAAGAGCAAGGACTGTACTCCCAGTCAGTACAGAGAAGAATTTAGCGGTATTAAGAGAGTTTTATAATAGTGTTTTCAAATAGCCATGAATAAAAATATATTCCTACTGGTCCTGTTCGGCAGTTTAAATTTCCATATGCTTTTTGCTCAACATGAGCCTGTTCTAAAGCACGGCAATCTTAGTTTACGAGGTGTGCAATTAGTAGATGAGAGCGGTAAAAGTGTTGAATTGCATGGAATGTCTCTTTTTTGGAGCCAGTGGCAGCCGCAATTTTATAATGAAACAACCCTGCTCCACCTAAAAAATAATTGGGGAATCGATATTATAAGAGCTGCCATGGGCATAGAACATGGAGGTTATCTGGAAAACCCTTTAAAGGAAAAAGAAAGAATTTTTGAGGTGGTAGATGCAGCTATAAAGCTAAATCTTTACGTCATTGTGGACTGGCACGACCATCATGCGCAAGATCATACGCAGGAAGCGATGGCCTTTTTTGATGAGTTGAGCCGGAAATATGGCAATTTCCCTAATGTTATTTATGAAATTTATAACGAACCGTTAGAAGTTTCCTGGTCTAATGTAATTAAGCCATATCATGAAAAAATCATTAGTGTAATTCGGGAAAATGATCCTGATAACCTAATTATTTGCGGGACGCCAAGATGGTCTCAAAAATTAATGGAAGCGGCTAATGACCCGATCCATGCTAAGAATATAGCCTATACCTTACATTTTTATGCAGGTACACATGGTGAGGAGTTGCGCTCTGAAGCCAGAAATGCTATAGCTCTGGGCTTGCCTGTATTTGTGAGCGAATTTGGAACTACGGAAGCAGATGGGGATGGGAGGGTTTACAAAGAAGAAACCCTGCAGTGGATTCAATTTATGCATGAACACCAGCTTTCCTGGTGTAACTGGTCTGTTGCAGATAAGGATGAAGGTTCTGCTGCACTGGTACCTGGAACGAATGCAGATGAGGTAAGTTTGAAAAGTCAGCTAACAGAATCGGGAAAATTTGTTAGGAAATTGCTCAGTCAGAAGAATAAAGAGTAGATAATAATTTACACTTATTACGGTGTTAACTGCACTATTTTAATAGAGCGTCGCTGATTAATATCTGTTTTTTAACACTTTCGAAAAAATAAGATTATGAAATGATAAAATAATATTAACAGAGGTTTAACTTTCCCTCTAATTTTGAGTATGTGAAAAAATATGGTTGAAATATGATAATGATTTAAAATAGATCATTGAATATTATGAATACTATAATAGTTGAATAAAATAGCCAATTGATTCTTATGCACATTAAATTACTTAAAAGTAAAAACGGTTTACCGCGAGAGGGAAAATTACTTTTAATAGTTCTCTTTTGTTTTTTTGCCCAACTAGGGGTGGCACAAAACACGGTGCGCGGAAATGTTACCGATACAAACGGTTTGCCTCTGCTTGGGGTAAATGTGATTGAAAAAAACACCAATAACGGTACCACCACTGATTTTGATGGCAACTTTGAAATACAGGTGGGGGATAATGCTGTACTCGTGTTTAGCTTTGTAGGCTTCGTTACCCAGGAAGTAAAAGTTTCCGGAGGGGAAAATTTAAGTATTACTCTCGACGAAGATTCTGAAAGCCTTGAAGAAGTTGTCGTAATTGGTTATGGTTCACAGCTGAAAGAGAATATCAGCGGTTCTGTTTCCAGGATTGATGCTGAGGAGCTGAATGATATTCCTCAGGTGAGTGTCGATCAATTGATGCAAGGTAGGGCCGCAGGGGTAATGGTCACCAAGAACTCAGGTCGTCCCGGGGCTTCAGTGTCGGTTAAAATCCGTGGAGTTAATACTATTACGGGCTCCAGCGAACCCTTGTATATAATAGATGGTGTTCCGGTTTCTGGGGATTCCAGGAATATAGCCACCAGTGGAAGATCAACTGCTGACGGGGAAGGAGAAACCGATGTTAGTCCTTTGGCAGCATTGAATCCTAATGATATCGAGTCTATCGATATTTTAAAAGATGCATCGGCTACGGCTATTTATGGATCGCGAGGTTCTAATGGTGTGGTAATTATAACCACAAAAAAAGGAAGAAAGGGAAAAGGGAAACTTAGCTATAGTACATACGCCGCTATTCAGCAGCCTACCAATAAAATTGATGTAATGAATCTTCAGCAGTATGCTGAATTGCAGAACACGATTGGGGCAATTTACGGCCTGAATCAGCAAATTGAATTTCTAAATCCCAGTTTATTAGGCCGGGGGACTGACTGGCAGGCTGAAATTTTTGACAATGCCATGCAGACAAACCATGAACTGTCTTTTTCAGGCGCTTCGGAAAAAATAGATTATTATATCTCTTCTTCCTATACCGATCAGGAAGGAACTGTTATAGGTTCAGGTTTTGACAGAATTACAGTTAGGGCTAATGTCAATGCTGAGATCAATGACTGGATAAAAACCGGTATCACCATGACCGGAAGTAGAACAAATGACAAAATTACTTTGAACAATGCCAGTAATGGTATTATTTCATTGTCATTATTAAATAATCCTGCCAGAGCAGTATATAATCCCGATGGATCATTCGCGGGGCCGGTTACTGCCGATGAGATCGCATTTGGTATAAGGAATCCGATTGCAGAAGCATTGAGTATAGACAATAAACTCACCAGAAACAGACTCTTTGGAAATCTTTTTGCAGAGTTTACAATTGCCGATAACCTTAGCTTCAGAACAGAATTTGGAGGAGATTTCGGGTATAACCTGAATGATCGTTTCCAGCCCACTTTTACTTATGGAGCCTTGGAAAGAGGTGAAAACAGCTTAAGCGTAAGAAGGGAAAACAATGATTTCTGGATCATAAAAAACCTTCTTACTTTCCATGATACCTTTAATGAAAAGCATGATGTGACCTTCCTTGCAGGGCAGGAAGTGCAGGAATCTTCCTGGGGAGGAGTAATAGCCCAGGACGGAGATTTTGTAAGCAATGATGTTCCGGTTCTTGGTACAGGAGATGCTAACGATTATACAGATCAGTATAAAGGTAGCTCAGCTCTGGAATCTTACTTCGGCCGTTTGATTTATTCTTTTGATAACAGATATAATTTAACTGCGTCCTTGCGGGCAGATGGATCTTCCAAGTTTGCCGAAGGACACAAATGGGGGTACTTCCCTTCAGTTTCTGCTTCCTGGAGACTTTCAAATGAAAGTTTTATGGAAGACTTTGAAGCCCTTCAAAATATTAAAATCTATGGAGGTTATGGTGAAGTTGGAAACCAGGCCATTCCAAATTTTGCATACGGTGTAAGATTGAATACTATAAGTACGGGCTTGGGAACAGGCTTTGAATTCGCTAATTACGAAAATCCCGATTTAACCTGGGAATCTTCTACCCAAACAAATATTGGAGTTGATTTTGGACTTTTAAATTCAAGATTAAATGCCACGGTTGAGGTGTATCGTAAAGTCTCAAAAGACTTTTTGTATCAACTGGCGGTGACTGATTTTGTGACCGGTGGGAATTCTCCCGGTGCCATTACCGCTCCCTGGGTAAATCTCGGCGAAATGGTAAATAAAGGCTTTGATATTACTCTGAGTTATTCCACGCTGGGAGAGCATGATTTTAACTGGAAATCATCTTTGACTTTTTCCCATTATGATAATAAGGTTACTGAACTCCTGGGAGATTTGACTATTAATGGAGATCTGAGTCTAAATGATTCTAATCAGAATATTACCCAGACTAAAGTAGGTGAGCCCGTTGGAATGTTTTACGGTTACCAGGTGGAAGGCTTATTCAGAACCACTTCTGATATAGAAGGGGCTCCAATTCAGTTTGGACGTCCGTTCGAAGATGCACTTTTCAGTTCAACCTGGCTTGGGGATGTTAAATTTAAAGATATCAACGGTGACGGAGTTATCAATAACGATGATAGAACCGTAATTGGTAACCCGCATCCCGACTTTACTTTCGGTTTCCAGAACAATTTCACTTATAAGGCTTTTGATCTTTCCATTTTCCTACAGGGATCTTACGGGAATGATATTTTCAATGCGGTAAATAGAACGCTTACGGCGGCCAATAGCTACTATGTGAACCAGGCGCCTTCTGTACTGGATTACTGGTCGATAGATAATCCGGATGCCAGCTCACCTCGTTTAGCGCGTAATGATACTCCAAACATTAATATTTCCGATAGATATATTGAAGATGGTTCCTATCTTAGAGTACAGAACCTAACCCTGGGCTATACCTTACCCGCCCGCACTACTAAAAAAATAGGACTAAGCTATCTTAAAATTTATGGCAGCGTCCAGAATTTATACACTCTAACCAACTATTCAGGATATGACCCGGAAGTAGGGAATTATAACCAAAATGCCCTGCTCATGGGGGTTGATAATGGGCGTTACCCATCGCCCCGAACATTTACAATGGGGCTGAATGTTGAATTATAAAAATATGAAGATGAAGAATTTATTCAAATCAAAGTTCTTGATGATTGGAGCTGCCATAGCTGTTTTGCTATGCTTCCCTTCCTGTAGCAAAGACTTTTTAGAAAGACCACCGGAAGATTCTTACAGTGTTGATACCTTCTATAAAACAGATGCTCAGGTAAGGGCTTCAACAAATCATCTATACTCCAAACCCTGGTATAATTTTATCACTAATGTAGCATGGGCAATTGGGGAGTTGAGTTCTGGTAACGGTCGCACATGGGATCCTCGAAATGCCGATTTTGACAACTTTGCCATCACCGGTGAGCATGGAACCCTTACTCAGGCATGGGAATCTCTGTATGCAGTAATTGCTCAGTCAAACTCGCTGATAAACACTTTACCTAAAGCTGTTGGGCCCGATGTTTCACCAGAGGTGTTGAACAACGCCCTGGGGGAAGCAAGATTTATAAGAGCTACCGCTTATTTTTATTTGGTGAGGATTTTTGGGTCCGTTCCAATCATCGCCGATAATACTGAGTATGTTTTAGAACCTGTGGTTCCAAGAAATCCGGTAGAAGATGTATATAAGTTCATTATAAGGGATCTTGAATTTGCGATGGAAAATCTCGAAGATAAAACAAGAGGTTCCAATTATGATGAAAATGCACGGGTTTCCAGTGGTTCGGCAAAAGCGATGCTATCTAAAATTTATCTCTACCAGGAAGACTGGTCTAAAGCCTATCAGCTTTCAGAAGAAGTTATCAATTCGGGGGAATTTAAACTCTACGGAGGGGATGCTGAAGATGGGGATCCTTCGGGAAGCTATTACGATCTTTTCCTAACCGCGAATGATAATAATCCCGAATCTATTTTTGCACTGCAGTGGTCTACTTCCGGGCAGTATGCAGAAGGGAATGGGTTACAGTCTCTTTTCGCCCAGGCCGGAATTACCGGGTTTTCTGATGGCTGGTCGGCTATCGGTCCATCTTTAGACCTTCAGGCTGCTTATGAAGATACAGATGAGGATTTAAGATATTATGCCACTATCATGGCCCCGGGAGCTTATTATCCCGATTTAAATGGGGGGTACACGGTTTCAGAAAATGTAAACCACCAGGGAACAAATGTGGGTATTAAAAAATATGTAGTAGGGAATCCATCCACGAATGGAGGAGGAGCCATGCAAAGTTATCCCAATAATACGTACATCTTACGATATGGAGAACTCCTTCTGATCAATGCGGAAGCAGCACTAAGAGGTGGCGGTCCATACGAAAAAGGTGTAGAATCTCTCAATAAAGTTCGTCGCAGAGCCGGGCTGGAAGATCTTGAAAACCCTACACTGGAAGATGTATTTCACGAGAGAAGAATTGAACTTGCTTTTGAATTCGAATGGTGGTATGATGTAGTTAGAAGAGGGCCGGAATTTGCTATCGATTACTTATCGAATACCGAAAGAGGAACCTTCAATAATGATACTGACCCTCCAACGGTGAACTCTGAACATTATACTCCAACGGCAGATGATCTACTGTTTCCTTACCCTAGTAATGAAACACAGAATAACCCTGCCTTACTTGAACCGCCGGTGCCATATGATTTTGAAGACGGACAATAAACTAAAAAATATAACATGAAAAAAGGAACATTAAATAAAGGATTCTTTTCCTTCATGATACTGCTAATTAGTGTATTTTCTTTAGTATCATGTGAGGATGAATTTGCTACGGAATCGATAGATTCAGCTAAAGAGCCTCCGGTAGTAACCAGCGTCTCAGAGGCCCGGGAAGATATCCCTGTGACCCAGGGGGTACTTGAAAATACATATATAATTCGGGGGAAGAATTTGGCTTCCTTAACAGAAATTTATTTCAATGGGGTACAGGCTGGCTTTAATCCGGCATTGACTACAGATGAGCTCACTTTTGTGACTATTCCTGAAAATGCACCCTACGTGGGTCAGAATAACAAGATGACTCTTGTTAATTTATACGGTACAACGGAATATGACTTTTCACTTCTTACCATTGAAGAGTATACCGAAGCTACTGTTGATGGAGTTAAAACGGTAACTCTTCATGGAGGGGATTTTTCTGAGACAACTAAAGTGACCTTCGTTTCAGGGTCTGAGGAGAACGGAAATTTAGTTGAAAGAGAAGCCGAAATTCTTTCAGTTTCTGAAACCGAAGTGACCGTAGCGGTGCCTTCCGGAGTAGAACAGGCTTATATTTATCTTGAAACATCAAGAGGCGCTGTGGCTCAATCGGAATCCTATGGATTTAGTTATTCAATTTTCATCGATGCTCTGAACCCAGATTGGGAAATGAGCCAGTGGGGTGGAACATTTGATGCTCAGAACACCGATCCAGCTTTAGGCGAATATTCGATAAAAAGCGTTAGAGAAGGATGGTCTGGTATTACATTCCTCGCTCCTGATATTCCTTTCGATCAATATGAAGCTATCACCGTATCTCTTTACGGGACCGGCGCTCCGGGCGATTCTGTGACGCTTGCGATCAATGATTTTGATGGAAATGCTACTCATCAGCAAATCGAACTTATTCCTGGGGAATGGAAGAAAGTTGTGATCCCTCTTTCGAATTTTTATCCGAATGGAGGAGAACCAAACACTATTTTCCGTCTGGATTTCCAGGAGTCTTCCAATACAGGTAAAGCACAGTATATATTTTATATAGATGATTTTGGTTTCCTGTAAAATCTGGAAAAAGGATAATTAAAAAACTATGAACGTGTCCCGGATATGGCTTCCGGGACATCTCAAAAAAACTGATAATAAAACACACACTCATGAAATTATCCAGAATATATTATTTGTTAATACTGCTAGTGTTGACAAGCTTGAGCTCCTGTGATGACGATGATGATATTTATCCTCAGTTAGGAGATGATCCGCGTAATTTAACGGAGATCATCACCCAAACCGATCAATTGTCAATGCTTTCTGAAGCCATGGTGCAAACCGGTTTGGATTCGACTTTTAGGAGCACCTCCACCTACACTGTTTTCGCTCCAAATAATGCGGCCTTTGAGAACTTAGATATGTCGGCATACAGTGACGAAGAGCTTGAAAATTTGCTGCTTAATCATGTAATCAGTACCGTTACGGCCGATTTCACCTCTACTTTAACCTCGGGTTATAAAACCACAATGGCAACGGGTCCCGGAGGGAACAACCTTAGCCTTTTCATAAACAAAAATGGCGATTTAACTCTTAACGGGACAGCTTCACTGGTAAGTGGCTCTTTTGATATTGGCTCTACCAACGGTGTCTTACACGTTATAGATAATGTACTGGTGCCGCCAACTGTAGTCACACAGGCGCAGGCAAACCCTGAATTTTCTTCTCTTGCTGAAGCAATTGAATTGGCTGATCTGGGTGATGCTCTTTCTTTAAATGACCCTGAAAGTGAAAATTATCCTCTTACTTTATTTGCTCCCACTAATGCGGCTTTTGAAAATTTAATGGCACAGCTTAATGGAGCCTTCGGATGGTCTAATTTAAGCGATGTGCCTACCGATGTGCTACAGGAAATTCTGATGTATCACGCAGTTACAGGTGAAAATCTGCGTTCCGATGCAATAGGTGGGGAAACTTATACTACGATGCAGGGGGGAACCCTTTCCGTAGGAGACGATCTTGTAATCACGGATGGAAGTTATGATACTGCCGGTTTTGGAATGACCGATATTCAGGCCATAAACGGTGTGGTGCATGGCGTGGATAAGGTACTTCTTCCTGAAAGCGTTTTTCAGGATATTCTTAGTGCCACGCTTGACATTAAAGAACGCAGTGAAGATAAAGGCTATACTACTTTCCTGGCAGCTATAGAAAAGGCTGGTCTTACCAGTGCCTTAACTTCGGAAGAATATACCGCCTTCGTTCCAAATAACGATGCATTTACCGCGCTGTTCGCTACTATAAATAATTTCGACAGCCTTGATGATTTTGATACTCCTGAAGAAATAGAAATTCTGAAAGAATTATTGAATTATCACCTGCATGCCGGAGTTCTCATGTCTAGCCAGTTGACTGACGGAGGAACGATTTCTACTGTGTATGGTGATGAAATAACTGCTGATCTTAGTGGAGAAAATGCAAGATTACGACCAAGTTTCGAAGAGGCAATCCCTTCTCAGATCGTAAATGCAAACGTAGGCGCAACTAACGGCGTCATTCATGAAATTAACCGGGTTCTCGTGCCTGCCGATCTGGTAAGCGCTCTTGGTATAGAAACTGCCGAAGGAGGCCAGTGCCCCGTAAAAGACGAAAGTCTGGTATTCTTTGACTGGAATGGAAAAGATCAATGGTGGGGAAATGTGACCCCTGAAAATGATGCTTCTCTTTCTCTGGATGGGGAAAGTTATGGTAGAGCCAATTTCCAGACAGGTGGCACCGGATGGGTTGACCTCTTCTGGAGAAATGATCATTCTACTTTCTATGGCGCCGACGTGGTAGGTACGAATATCAGTGACTATTCTCTCAAATTTGATATCAATGTTTTGGAACCAATTTCGGCAGGTAAATTCCGAATTCGTTTTCATGATGCCGATGGCAATGATGTATTCTATGACTGGCAGCCCTGGAACGATACCGGAGAACCCTTTGATACCGACGGTTGGGAAACCATTGAAATTCCTTTAGCTGAAATTGGGGTTACTGATTTTAGCCAGATTGATGCGGAATTTGGAATGGCATTCGAGGGTGCCGATGTGCTGTTGAATTTTGCCATCGATAATGTACGTTTTGATACTCCTGGTTGTGGCGGCCCAGATCCCGTCACAGATACCGATGCCGTATTCTTTGACTGGGATGGAAAAGATCCCTGGTGGGGAAATGTAAATGTTGAAAATGATGCCGCAATTACATTGGACGGAAGTAATTATGGTCGTGCCAACTTCCAGACCGGCGGTACAGGCTGGGTAGATTTATTCTGGAGGAATGACCATTCTACTTTCTACGGAGCTGATATGGTGGGCGCCGATGTGAATGATTATGTCCTGAAATTTGATATTTATACCATAGAACCTATTTCACAGGGTACATTCCGAATTCGCTTTCATGATGCCGATGGAGTAGATGCTTTCTATGATTGGGAGCCATGGAATGATAGCGGGGATGCATTTGATACCGATGGTGAATGGGAAACTGTCAGTATTCCCTTGTCAGTGCTCGGAGTGCCAGATTTTAGTCTTATAGATGCTGAATTTGGAATGGCTTTCGAAGGCGCGGATGTACTTCTCAATTTTGCAATAGACAATGTGAGATTTGAAAAATTGTAGTTTAATTGTTGTATTAGCTTAATAGTTCACGAAGAATATTCCCTGTTTATAGCAGGGAATTTCTTTTTTTGAAAATTTTAAAATAAATAGGAATGGTAAAAACTAAGTACTTCTTATTCATCTTTTTGTTCTGTATGGGCGCTAAGGGTTTCTGTCAAAAATTTGATGACCTTGCCCAAACGCCCCCTATGGGTTGGAATTCCTGGAATAAGTTCGCCTGCGACGTGAATGAAGAATTAATTCGTGAAACAGCCGATGCCATGGTGGCTTCAGGTATGAAAGACGCCGGGTATGAATATATCATCATAGATGACTGCTGGCACGGGGAGCGTGATGAAAAGGGTTTTATCCATGCCAATAAGGAAAAGTTTCCATCGGGGATGAAGGCACTCGTTGATTATGTGCACTCCAAAGGCCTGAAATTCGGGATTTATTCCGATGCCGGCTGGCAAACCTGCGGTGGAAAACCAGGCAGCCGCGGAAGGGAATACCAGGATGCTCAAACCTATGCCGAATGGGGCGTGGATTACCTGAAATACGACTGGTGCAATACCGAAGGGCTTAAGGCAGAAGGAGCATATCTCACCATGCGCGATGCACTTTATGAGGCGGGCAAACCTATCGTTTTAAGCATTTGTGAATGGGGTGACAATCAACCCTGGGAATGGGCTGAAGATATAGGCCACCTCTGGAGAACTACAGGTGATATCTACCCCTGCTGGGATTGCGAAGAAGATCACGGGGACTGGTCTTCCTGGGGAATCCTGCGGATTCTGGATATGCAAAAAGGACTTCGTAATTATGCCGGCCCCGGGCACTGGAACGATCCTGATATGCTTGAAGTGGGTAACGGGATGAGCACCAGCGAAGACAGGGCGCATTTTACGATGTGGTGCATGATCGCTGCGCCTCTCATAGCCGGCAATGATCTTCGAAATATGAATGAAACTACCCGGGCTATCCTTACTAATAAGGATGTGATTTCTATTAACCAGGACAGGCTTGGAGTTCAGGCGTTCAAGTATTCTGAAGATGACGGGCTGGAAGTCTGGGTGAAGCCCCTGGCAAATGATGAATGGGCGGTGACATTTTTAAATCGTTCAGAACAGGAAAGGAAAATAGATTTTAACTGGAAAGATCATCCCTTCGAAGACCCTGATTTTTCCTATAAGGTCGATTTCAATAATGCCCAGTATAAGCTATATGATGTCTGGAAGCATACATCAATGGGCAGCACACAAAAGGAATTGGAAGCCAGCCTGCCTTCTCACGATGTATTGACGCTGCGACTGAAAAGCTAAGAATTCAATTCTTTTCAAGCCTTTTGATGCAGTTCGTAAGTGCCCGGAAGTCATGGTAAGTGGCCTTCCAGATATGTCCTTTTAGATCGTTTTTAGTCTCGGGCCGGGTATCCTGGCCCCATTCATACCAGCCGCCAAACCGGTCATCCATTAAATAGGTCTTGGTATATTTCCAGAGTTGCTCGAAGTGATCCCGGTAGTTGTGCGGGTCATTAGGAAAAAGTTCGTCCATGAGCAGGAGGCTGTTCAGGCCTTCCGCCTGGGACCACCAGTTTTTATCGCTATTCACGATCTCCAGTGAATCGGCTCCTTTGAAATAATAACCGCCGTCATAAAATCCTCCTTTTTCCTTATCCCAGCCATTTTCCAGCGCATGATCTACCATCTTCTTTCCTCTGGCGATCGTTTTTTCAATATCATCCCTGTGCAGGGCTTCCGAGGCTTCCTTCATCAGGTAGGCGGTTTCCACATCATGCCCAAATGAAACATGGTCGAGATAGTAATGCTTCTGTATGTTTTCCCGGCTTTCATTCTGGAAACTCACTGCTTTCCAGTCGGGAGTGAAAAACAGGTTCATATAATTCCTATCGCTAACAATCCTGTCCCTTATGAGTAATAATAGTTCTTCCAGCCGTTTGGCTACCAGTTGATCGGGCCAAACATGGTATAGTTCGGTGAAGGCCTCGAGCAAATGGATTGAGCTGTTTTGATCTTTGTATCCCACATCAGAGGTGGAGGCAAAACTGCTGTCTCTCTCTATGGGAGTGCCATCGAGTTGCATAGACTGATAATAGCCTTTGTTCACCGGGTCATGGCTGTGTTTTTCCAGCCATAAAAAAGTCTTTTTTGCCATTTCCAAAGCCTCTTCATTTCCGGAAGCATCATAATAGGCCGCCAGTGCATAAAGTGCAAAGGAATTTCCATAGGCTGTTTTTTCTTCGCCTTCCTTTAGTATGGGTTTTCCATCTTTGGTCACCAAATTGTGAAATCCGCCATTCTTTTTATCCCACATCACCTCCTTTAAAAACTGAAAACCATGGTCTGCATACCGCAAATATTCGGCTTTCTGTTCAGGGTAGAGCTGCGAGGCTTTGGAGGTCGTCCATACATTCCTGGCCTGGGTCACGATCATTTTATCCTGCTTCTCACCAAGCTTGAAGTTATAGGTGATTTCACTGTAAAATCCGCCGTCCTCATTATCGATGGCCAAAGGATACCATTTATCGAGCAGATCGGTTTTCACGGCCTTTTTCATTTCATCAACAACCTGTTCATTCCTTTGATTCTCTTGAGCTATTACCGGATAGAATGGTAAAAGAAAAATCATTAAAAAAATGTTTAATTTCATTCTGAATAAGATTTAGTTTAAATATATGCGAAGCGGGAGAATAAGTTGCTATCCTGAAAAAATCCTATAAGGAATAGATAAAAAAGTATTAAGGCCGGGCAGGCTATTCAAGTAGTTTTATTTTCTAAAACCAATTCAATGAGTCGTTTTTTGTTCTTTTTTGTCTTTGCCGGGATCTGTGTTGCAAATGCTCAAAATCAGGCTGATACTCTTGACGATTTTCATATAAACGATCAGGAATACCTGGAAAGACGTGGGGCTAATGTCATGCTCGCTCACGATTTCTATCCGGAAAGCCATCAGGGCGGTGTGGGGATCATTCAAAATGGATTGCGCGTGGCTACCAATGGGGATCTTCGGCTGGAGCCTGCGCCCGGGCAGTGGCAGCCGGTTCCGAAGGTGGGCCAGCGAAAGGTGGATAGGCAGGAAAAGATCATCAGTGTGCGAATGCAGTATCCCGATTCTTCAAAAAACCGTACCGGTTTCAATCCCATAATTTATCCGGATTTGAATTTAAGCTATACTCTTAAAGTCAAACCAGAGGGAAAATCCTTTAAGATCATCATAGACCTCGATGAACCATTACCGGAAGACTGGGTGGGAAAAGTGGGGCTGAATATTGAACTGTTTCCGGGAATTTTATTTGGCAAGTCGTTCTATATGGATGATGAATTCGGAATTTTCCCCCGGCAGGCCGATGGTCCCGGATTTTACAATGAAGACGACGAATACCGGCTTCAGCCATTAGCCATAGGGAAAAAACTTGTCGTGGCGCCGGGCACTCCGGCACAAACGCTGACTATTCAGAATCTGGGAGAAAATAAGCTTGAATTGCTGGACGGAAGAGCCATTCACAGCAATGGCTGGTATGTCGTGCGCTCACTCGTTCCCCCCGGAAAGACCAAAGGAGCCGTTGAATGGCTGGTAACACCGAACGCTTTAAAAGATTATACCTATCAGCCGGTAGTTCAAATTTCCCAGGTTGGTTACCATCCCGGGCAGGAGAAAAAAGCAGTCATCGAAACCGATAAAAACACTACCGATCCGCAGCCGGTTCACTTGATGAAAATTGAACCTGAAGGCGGTTATTCCGAAGTATTGTCTAAAAAACCTGAAAAATGGGGCAATTTTTTGCGGTATAAATATTTCACCTTCGATTTCAGTGAAGTGAAGGAACCCGGGATGTACGTGATAAAATATTCCGGTTTTACTACCGTGCCGTTTAAGATCAGTAAAGACGTTTATAAAAGAGGTGTCTGGCAGCCCACCCTGGAATATTTTCTGCCGGTTCAAATGTGCCACATGCGTGTAAACGACCGCTATAAGGTGTGGCATGGCCTCTGCCACATGGATGATGCCCGCATGGCCCCCGTGGATACCAATCATTTTGACGGCTATCTTCAGGGGCACGAAACACTCACTAAATATAAAGGCGGGGAGCACGTTCCCGGCCTGAACATTGGTGGCTGGCATGATGCCGGCGATTACGATCTGAGGGTGGAGTCCCAGGCTTCAACGATTCAGGGACTGACGCATATTTACGAAATCTTTGATGTACAGTATGATAATACCAGCATCGATGAGAAAAATAGGCTGGTGGAAATCCTGCAACCCGACGGCATCCCAGATATCATTCAGCAAATTGAACATGGAGCGCTTTCGATTGTGGGTGGGTATGAATCCTTAGGCCGATTTTACAGGGGCATAATCTCCCCTACCAAGCGACAGTATGTTCTGCTGGGCGATCCCGTGAACCAAACCGATAACAAGATTTATTCTGAAAAAAAACCGAATGATACCACCCAAAATCAAGGAGGTTCCGACGATCGGGGGGTATTCACGGAGAACAATCCTCCCAGAGAGCTTGCCACGGCCGCTGCCCTGGCCGCTTCTGCACGTGTTTTAAAAGAATATGACCCCGAACTGGCAGCCAAATGCCTGCAAATTGCCCGTGAAACCTGGAATAGCGTCAACAGTAATTCCTCTCTCGATAAAGTAGACCTGGCGGCAGAACTGCTGCAAACAACCAGGGAAGAAAAGTACGCCGATTTCATATTAAAAAATAAGGATGATATTATTTCCAATTTCGGTGATACCGGCTGGAGAATCGGGCCCATCCTTTCACTCATCGGTAATAAAAAATTTACCACGGCCATGCAGGAAGCTGCCAGGAATTATTATAAAACCATAGAGGCAGAAGGTGAAAAAACACCCTATGGCGTTCCTTATGAACCCAATATCTGGGGTGCCGGTTGGGGAATTCAGAATTTTGGAATGAAACAATATTTTTTGCATACCAGCTATC
Organism: Christiangramia fulva; assembly: GCF_003024155.1. NCBI lineage: Bacteria > Pseudomonadati > Bacteroidota > Flavobacteriia > Flavobacteriales > Flavobacteriaceae > Christiangramia > Christiangramia fulva. The sequence goes on along the minus strand of NZ_CP028136.1, from coordinate 980,556 downwards.
CCGAAGTTTTTCCTGAAAAGTACCTGCTTGATGCGCTGAATTTCATTCTGGGAGCGCATCCTGGCGTGAATACCTCTTCTTTTGCTTCAGGTGTAGGGGCACGCTCCATTACACAGGCCTATGGGATGAACCGCGGCGATTTTTCTTTTATTCCCGGTGGAATAGGTTCCGGCACTGCCCTGATACGACCCGATTTCCCTGAATTGCTGGAATGGTCTTTCTTATGGCAACAAACGGAATATGTACTGGGCGGGGGAACCACCGATTATCTCTTTCTGGTGCTTGCGGCAGATAAACTGTTAAACGAAAAGCCATGAAAAAGCTAATTATTACTCTGGGTATTTTGTTTTCCACAATTTGCTGTTTCGCCCAGAAACCGGTTAATCCCAATGCTTCCGAGGAAGCCCGAGATTTACTGAATTATATTTATTCATTGGACGGTAAAATTTTATCGGGACAGCACAGCTATAACGAATCACCCGATGAGTTTTACGATCTAGCGTATAACATTACCGGAAAATACCCTTCCATTTTGGGAACCGATTTTTACTGGAATGGTAAGACAGATCCCGGTCCTCGCACCGTACAGGCAGCCATTGAAAATCATAAAAAAGGAGCCATCATTACCCTGATGTGGCATGTTGGAAGGCCAGGTGATGATCCTCCCTACGGTTGGAGTACTAGCGTACAGAATGAATTTAACGATAAAAAATGGCAAGAGCTGATGGAGCCGGGAACCAAAATTCATATCAAATGGCTTGAGCAGGTAGATAACCTCGCTTCCCATCTCATAGAATTGCAAAAGGCAGGCGTACCGGTATTGTGGAGACCTTACCATGAGATGAACGGAGTCTGGTTTTGGTGGGGGAATAATCCCGAAGGCTACAAAAAACTCTGGAAAATGCTTTATGACAGGCTTACCAATTATCATAAACTTAATAATTTGATTTGGGTGTGGAATGCCAATGCGCCGCGGGACATTCCTTTTGATGAGGCCTACGATTACCTCGATTTTTATCCAGGAGCAGACTATGTGGATGTCCTTGCAACCGATGTTTATCATTACGATTATGAGCAAAAAGATTATGAGTCTTTGCTCGAACTTGCCGATGGGAAACCAATAGCGCTGGGGGAAGTAGGCGAATTGCCTAAAACCAATATTTTGGAGAAGCAGCCAAAATGGTCGTGGTTCATGGTCTGGTCCAACTGGCTTACAACTGCTAACAGCAAGGAGCGTGTAAAAGAGATTTATAATTTTTCTAAGACGATAAACAGGGATGGAATTAAAAATTAGGTTTTTAATACTTATAGTTTTTTTTGGTTTTTACCAGCAGATTTTTTCCCAGGCCGAATTTGAAACCTGGGGAAATCTTAAGGGTATTCGTACGGAAGATGGTTTTTTGGAATTTGAGACCAGTTTGTTATTGTTAAATCAGTGGAATGATTCCTGGGAAACCCGGAAGGAAGGGCAGAAAACCAGTTTTCACCGCGAGGGAAATGAAAAGATTTTCGAATATGAAATGAAAAATTTCCACTGGCGAGAGTCGATAATTTCGAAAGAAAAATCGGTTAATATAAATGTAAGCCTTCAAAGCACTAAAGACACCCTTGTTAACGGAGCTTATTTCAGGATAAAACTGCCGCAGAGCTTTTTAAAGGATGGCAAACTAACCATTGAGCCGCTTAGCACGATGAGGCTGGACAGCCTTTCGGAAAAAGGTTTTAAAAACTTAATGTATAAAAATATTGTAAATGAGGTGGCGCTCCAGTCGGGAATAGGAAAAATAACGATAAGACCTTCATCTCCTGTGGAATTCAGCATTACCAGGGAAAAGGAACAAGCTATCCTGAATTTCGCTATAGCAAACGGAGAAATGTCTAAGGATAGCACTTACCAAAAGGACTTTGAGATGGAAGTTTCCGGAGGCAGTGGGAATTCACCAGTTACTTTGAAACTCTATCCCTCCCAGCCCGGAAAAAAATTTGACGGGATTGGCGGTAATTTCAGGCTGCAAAATCCAAAGGTAGATCCCGACGTGATAGATTATGCCCTAGAGAATTTACCGGTAAGCTGGGCCAGAGTAGAACTCCCCTGGCGACAGTGGGATCCCGATACCTTGAAAAATCCGTTGACAGACGCAAAAAAAGGAACACTGGATCCCAAAGTAAAAGCAGCCATGGAACTGGCACAGCGCCTTGATAAAAAAGGAATTCCCGTAATCCTGGCCACCTGGTTTCCTCCGCAGTGGGCGGTAAAAGGGGCGTTGACAAAGGGAGTCAATCTCGATGGCAGTCGAGGGAATCAGTTAGACCCCTCGCAAAAAGAAAAAATTTACGAGTCAATTACTTCATACATCAAATATCTTAAAGAAGAATATGGAGTTAAGGTGAAGATGTTTTCCTTCAACGAATCTGATCTCGGCATTGATGTAAGGCAAACTCCCGAGGAACAAGAGCAGTTGATCGCGGAACTTGGTGAGTATTTTAAAAAAGCCGGGTTGGAAACCAAGCTTCTCCTGGGTGATACGGCAGATGCGAACGGATATGATTTCACGGAACTAGCCTCTATAAATCCCGAAAGTCTTCCGTACATTGGCGGGGTTTCTTTTCATTCCTGGAGGGGTTACAGCAGAGAGAATCTCATAAAGTGGTTTGATATTTCAAACCGGGTTAAGGAGCCTCTTTTCGTTGGTGAGGGCAGTATCGATGCGGGAGCCTGGCGTTACCCTGAAATCTTTCAGGAACCGGGCTATGCTCTGGAAGAAATTAGAGTGTATTTAAAAATCCTGAAATATGCCCAGCCACTGAGTATTTTGCAGTGGCAGTTAACTTCAGATTATTCAATTTTGTCCGGCGGAGGAGTTTTTGGGAATAATGACGAAGATTTGCATCCTACCCAGCGCTTTTTCAATTTGAAGCAGCTTGGCACTACTCCAAAAGGGCTTCAAATTTTGCCCATAAACACCAAGGATCGTTTGGTCACCGCTACTGCTTTGGGAGATGGACACAGTAATTATGCGATCCATATGGTAAATGAAGGGAATCGAAGAAGCTTTGTCATTAAAGGAATCCCGGAACAGGTTAAAAAATTTAATGTGTATACTACTAATAGTGATGATTCATTTAAAAAGGGGAAAACACTTATTGTAAAGAATGGAGAGCTAAAATTCGAAGCGGAAAAGGCGAGCTTTATTTCACTTCTAACTAAAAAATTATAACTCATTTAATTAAAGAAAAATCTTATGGTTTTAAATTCAAATAACTTTTTTTCATTTGAAGCCAAGTGTAAAAAAATCAAATAAATGTCAGACAATTAATAAATATAATACGAACGCAAAATTTATAAATAATGAAATAACAAAAATAATTACCGCCCATTTAGGATAGACATTACCGTTTTTCATTATTTGTAATAGCTCCGATTTTGTCTGACAGTTAAGAGTTTTTTTAGGCATTTTGACTCTTGGAATAATTCTGATTTAGGGGCTCGTTTGGAGCCCCTTGACCATTCCAGTCATCAGACAGGTTATTCCTGACAGGTTGATCTCCACCAGAGCCTGTTTCCGCTTTACCTGCCTCTATTAAAGGTACGAAGTTTTCGGATTGTAAATCCAGCATTTTTTCATCAGCCAAATGTTTACTATCAAGCAATGTTTGCATCGGAGTTTTTCCAAAACAATGTTTTCCAGAATGGGTTCTTTCATTGTTGTAGTATTCTAACCAAACATCCAGATCTGCCTGTATTTCCTCAATGGAAGCATAGATCTTTTTCCTAAATGCAATGGCGTAGAACTCGTCCTGGATTGTTCTGTGGAAGCGTTCACAGATTCCATTGGTCTGTGGGCTTTTAGCCTTAGTTTTTGTATGGTCTATATCTTCAATAGCCAGGTAAAGCTGATACTCGTGATGCTCTCTATGACCACAGAATTCGGTGCCCCTATCTGTTAGGATCCTCAAAAGTCGTAGTTCTTGCTCTTCATAGAAGGGCAGTACCCGGTCATTTAGCATATCTGCAGCCACCAAAGCATTTTTACGATCATAAAGTTTAGCGTGAGCAACCTTGCAATAGGTATCAATAAAAGTCTGCTGATAGATCCTTCCAACTCCTTTGATGGTTCCCACATAATAGGTATCCTGGGCCCTAAGATAACCGGGATGATGAGTTTCTATCTCTCCGTGAGCTTTCTTTTCTTCCTTAGCCTTTTCCAGGGCAGTAAGCTGAGATTCTGTGAGAACCAATCCATCTTGAGACATCCTGGCTTCTAAATACTTTAATCTCTTTTTAAAAGTTTCCAGGTCATTGCGCAGCCAAACACATCTCACACCTGCCGGTGAAATAAAAACACCTTTCTTCTTCAGTTCATTTGAAGCTCGAAGTTGCCCAAAGGCAGGATAATCAAAAGCAATCTGTACTACTGCCTTTTCTACCTCTTCTTCAATTCTTTTCTTTAGATTAGGCTTTCTTCGGTTCAGTTCTCGTAATGCTAGTTCTCCTCCCTGATCGTAAAGATCTTTAAAACGATAGAAGCTGTCCCTGCTATATCCGAAAAGTTTACAGGCCTGGGATACGTTCCCTAATTGTTCTGCGAGTTGTAATAAACCTACCTTAGATTTAATTACCTTTGTTTCTGTATTCATTCTGACAGTTTTAAGGATTAATATTTATCTTTTAACTACTTTAAATATAATTCTTAACTGTCAGATTTTATCGTGGCTATTTCAGGTTAAATGCCCCCGCTCATTGGTCTTCTCTTCTTTAGCCTAAATTAACTACTTTTGGGATTATTTTTCTATCAATGAAATTAATTCATACCTTAAAGCAGCCATATACCTATTATTACAACCAAAAGGACCTTCCATTAGAAACTCTAATTGTTTTTACATTTTTCTTTTTTTTTACCTATTTATTTGAGCCTTTTAATGTCAACTCTTCTGAACATGTATTCAATTTCTTTTTTATATGTTCAATTCATGGGTTAGTTGCTGCATTCCTATTCTTTATATACTTCTCTATAAATAATTTAAGACCTGAAGAAGAAAAATGGAATTTGGGAAAAGAAATTACTCATCTCATATTTCTTTTGCTATTAGTTGGATTTGGCAATTATCTAATCAGGCCTATTATTTATAATAATCCTGATAATATTTCCATATTTTATTTATGGGAAGAAATATTACATACCTGGTTAGTAGGAATATTATTGATTCTCTTTATAATCCCATTAAACTTTATCAGATTATATAAAAGTAATTCAAAGAAAGCTGCCAAATTAGGAGCTTCGCCCTTTGAGCATACTATCACCTCAAAAACTTTCAGGATTCACACCCAAACACAAATAGACACCTTCGATTTAAATGTTGAAAAATTAATGTTTGCAAAAGCAGAAGGGAATTATGTAGAATTTGTTTTGGAAGGAGAAGACCTCCAATTAACAAAAGAAGTAAAAAGAATTAGTTTAAAAGAACTAGAAGACCAATTAAAAAATTGTAGTTGGATCGTTAAAACTCATCGTTCGTATCTTCTAAATCTTAATAAGATTGAGAAAATTTCTGGAAATGCGCAAGGTTATTCTATTCTACTTAATAATACAGATATTCAAATACCGGTCTCCCGAAGTAATTTAAAAAAATTCAACGTCGTCTATAACCAGTTTAAGTATCAATAGGTTGCAATTCATCACAAGAACTTGTTATTAGTAACAATCTCAGTTTTCGAGTGAGTTGAGATTTTACATTTGCCGCATAAATTATTTTGTTATGCGTAGATACGATTTAGATTGGCTTAGAGTAATTGTTTTCGGATTACTTATTTTTTATCATATAGGAATGTTTTTTGTGCCATGGGATTGGCATATTAAAAATAATAAATTATATCCCTGGTTAGAAATTCCAATGATTTTTATTAACCAATGGCGCTTGCCAATTTTATTTGTTATTTCTGGAATGGGAACCTCTTATGCTCTGGCAAAACGTACAGGTTTACAATTTATAAAGGAGAGGTTAAAGAGGTTATTAATTCCCTTAATATTTGGAATTCTAATAATTGTACCTCCCCAAATATATTTGGAAAGAATTTCGAAAGGCCAATTTTCTGGGAGCTATCTTCTATTTCTTCGTACCATGTGGAACACCGGACTCTATCCGCATGGGAATTTAAGCTGGCATCATTTATGGTTTCTGCCTTACCTTCTATGTTTCTCGCTATTATTGACTCCCATATTCATTTATCTAAGAAGCCATAGAAATAATATTTTGGTTAATTATTCAAAATTAGTTTTAAGGAAATCTACTGGATTTTTTTTGTTTGTTTTCCCATTACTTTTAGCGGAAATTTTTTTAAAACCGCAGTTTCCCCAGACCTTCTTTTTTATTAATGATTGGTTTACGATTGGATATAACTTGTTGTTGTTTTTTTATGGTTTTCTGTTTATATCAGTTGGAGAAGTTTTTTGGAAAACAGTTCAAAGAGATCGAAGAAAGCTTTTAGCCTTAGCAATTATCTCTTTTACAATATTACTTTGCGTTAAAATACAGATGCCTAACACTGTTGTTATAGAGCCATTTATCAGTGTCATTAATACAGGTAGTTGGATGTTGACCTTATTCGGTTATGCTTCGAAATACCTTAATAAATCACGACAGTCTCTATCTTATGCTAACAGAGCTGTATACCCGTTTTATATTTTACACCAAACTATAATCGTTGTAGTTGCATATTTCTTTCAAAATCTTGAATGGAACTTATTTACTAAATTCACTCTTATGGTAATTCTAACTTTTGGGATTACTTTTTTCATATACGACAGGATTATATTGAAGATTGAAATTATTCAACCTTTATTTGGAATTAAAGGAAAGGCTCGAAAGGAAAAAAAATTAAAAGAGATTTTTAGTTATTTACGAAATTATTAAGAACACAAGTGGAAATATTTAATCCGATATAGGTATAGGTGTCCAATTATGAGATAGACGTAGCAGATATTTCTATTTTGTTATTCTACCGGCATATTTAATTCAAGCATTAGAATTTTCCGATAAGAGATTTCAGTTACCATGCTCACTGGGCTTAGCGAAAAAACTAAGTGTAAACGATGCTTTGCATGATTTTGTGGTTTTTCGACAATTATATAAATAATATGGCCTGAGTTATTAGTTAATGGTTAGGTTTACCTTAATTTATCAATGGAACTGACAGGAACTGCAATATTTGTGATAATTTTTAGATGTAAGGATAGATAGACAACTTAAAAAGTGTATTGAGCGGTAAGAAAGAAAACTGCTGCCAGGGAAAAAAGCAGAATAATTTTTACTTTTAAAGTATGAATGATTTTATAAATCCTTTGGATGAATATCTGATTCCAATGTTTCCGCCCAATACGTTCCGTTTTCGTTCACCTGGCAGAAATACTTTGGATGAACTTGAAAATAATTATGTGTTTTTTCAAACCCGCACGAAGCTTAATGATGAGCTGGACTCAAACCCAGAATTTGTTGAGTTAAATGATGGCATTTATGAAGTTAATGAGCTTCGGAGCACCTTAAATCAATATGTACCAAATTCCATCACCAAAGACTACATAGCAAAATTGACCGATAAGGATTTAATGGTTTTCGCGAAAGCGAAAGTAAAACCCTATATAGAAAATACTGGCATAGCCTGCTTTACAATGTACCCAATGAATTATAAGCTATGGGCAGAATATTCCAAAAACGATAAGGGCTTATGCCTGCATTTTGATATGAATGAAGACAAACATTTTTTTGATGGCTGGCGACCAATTACCTATGTAAATGAATTAAAAAAGCAAGTGTTTAATGCCATTACAGACGATGAACACATTACTGAGCTCTTTTTCAAGAAAACAAAAAAATGGTCTTACGAGAAAGAACTTAGGGTTCTGAAGGACAAAATCGGCCAAGTCAAGTTTAAACCAATAGCTTTGAAAAATATCCTTATTGGTCACAAAGCCGATAACGATTTTATTGACCAAGTAATTGATGTCGTAAAAAGGAAATATCCTCAAATTAAGGTGTATCAACGCATTAAAAGAGATCCTGAATTACATCTTTCTTATGGTCTTTTATACGAGTAAACTCTATCGTAAACTTCTGTTTTCTCTAGAAACAAGCATCTAAAAAAAGAAAACCTTATATTTTCCTATTTTTATTTACTAAAATGAAATTAAAAAATAGTCCCTCAGAATTTCTTAATAAGAAGGTCCTTAATATGTTATCTATAGGAAATTATTGATAATACCGTAATATAATGGGATTAATAACTCGAAACCATTTGCAAAACTGGGCGGATACTGTTTTATCAAAGTCCACACTACCTTATCTAATTTCAAGGCTCATTAGAGCGACTTCACCAAAAAGTACCAGGGCAAAAATGGCCTGGGGTAGTGCAACCTACATCGGTGGCTGGGATGGTATAGTGAATTGTGAATCTGATACAGCTTACGTACCCCAGGGAGTTTCGTTATGGGAGCTTGGAACCGATTTAGATATTAAAGGAAAAGCAAATGGTGAATATGAAAAAAGGAAGGATAAACCTTTAAGCTTCGAACCAACAGAATGTGTTTTCATTTTTGTAACACCTCGATTATGGACAAAAAAGGATGAATGGATTGCTGAAAAAAAAGCCGAAGGGATTTGGAAAGATGTCCGAGTATATGATTCCGTAGATATAGAACAGTGGTTGGATGATGCATCATCTGTTTCAAGATGGTTTGCTTCCCAAAATGGTGTAGGTGCATCTTATCCCACAGATGGCATGATGACTGCAGACGAATTTTGGGAAGAATGGTCAGTTGGCCCCAATGGGATAGAACTTTTACCTGAAACCGTAATTGCTGGTAGAGAAATTGAAAAGGAAAAGTTACTAGCTATTTTGAATAGCGATCCGTCCCTTAAAGCTATTAAAGCTTCTACGAAAAATGAGGCGATCGCTTTTATAGTTGCTTGTGCAAAAAAATTTGGAGATGAATATGCGCAAGAATTCTTTTCTAAAGCACTAATTGTTGATACTGAAGGGAATTTTCGTTCTATAAAGTATAACAACGACTTAAACTTAAATCTTATACCAAGATTCGAAGACTACCAACCACTATACACTGCTGTGGGTCGAGGACATCACGTCCTTGTGCCTTTAGGTGCCGATGACGATTTCAACCAAGATACGATTACACTACCCACTATTGACAGAGATGGTCAGATTAAAGGCTTAACACAAAGTGGGGTCGAAAAGAATGAGGCTGAAAAATTTTCCCGTGAATCCGGTCGGAATATTACTATATTGAAAAAACTTCTTGGTTTTCCGTACAATAAAGCAAAATGGCTTACCGAACAAGATATTCGCGAGGTTATACCAGCCCTGTTAATTGGCAGGTGGGATGAAACATTCAAGGGAGATATAGAGCTTTTAGAAAAACTTGCTAAACAACCGTATGATGATTACAAGCAAGTCCTAAACAAATGGAAAAATTTGGACGAGTCACCCATATTACAAATTGGTGAAACTTGGCGACTGACGTCGCCTTTAGACTTATGGACAAATCTTGCTTCAAATCTTGTAATGAATGATTTTCAGCTGCTAAAAGAGTGTTTTGAAATGGCTTTCAAAAGTGGTAATCCAATTGCGAACCCAAAGAATGATGATTTTGCTTCGCGGTTTAATCAAAAACGAAAGTTTTCGGCCTGGTCGCGACAAGGTTTAACACAGTCCCTAATATTAATTGCTCGCTTGGGCGATAGTGTGAGTATTAACATTGGTAATCCACAAGGCTGGGTAGATTCAATAATTCAAGATTTGGTAAAAGATGCTACAGGAGAGCTTTGGATTTCACTAGACCGTGACTTACCTTTAATTTCAGAAGCGTCACCTAATAGCTTTTTGAAAGCCATCAAAGCCTCTTTAGAAAAGGATGAACCAGAAATAATGGATTTGTTTCAGGAAGAGGAAGGCTTTCTGCATAAAACAAGTCATCACACTGGATTGCTGTGGGCTTTAGAAAGTCTTGCTTGGTTTCCAGCTTATTTGAAAGATGCCAGTTTGATTCTGCTAATACTTGCACGACTTGACCCTGGCGGTCATTTATCAAATAGGCCAATAAATAGTATTGTAGAAATTTACAAACCTTGGCATCATCAAACTTTGGCTTCCATTGATGAAAGGATTCAAATTCTTAAGGAGGTCACTATTCAAGAAAAACAAAAAGGCTGGAATTTACTGATCAGATTGTTACCTAATAGCCATGGTGTAGGTCAATTCACACACAAGATGCGTTGGCGTATGTTTGATATGAACACTAACTTAACTAGAACCTATCAAGAAATTTGGGATACCCATACGGCTGTAGTTAAAATGTTAATAGAATTATTTGATAATGATGAAAAGAAATTCGCTCAAGTGTTAAAGGCAACAACGGAATTGAGTCCAAAAGATAGGAAACGAGTTTTGGATTGGGCTGAAGAAGTGCACCAGGTTGTCAAACAAGAAGAATTTACTACCTGGGAGACTTTGAGAAATATTTTATATCGGCATAGGTCTCATTCTGATACTAAATGGGCATTGCCAGAAGAAGAACTGAAGCGCTATGAAAGATTATATCATAAGCTTCAACCGGAGGATGTTGTAAAGCAAAACAGTTGGTTGTTCAATAACCATCATTTAGAATTTCCAGAAGGCTGTAAGTACGAAAAGCGTGATGGTGTTAACAGATATGCACTCAAACAAAATCAAGATGATGAGGCTAGGAAACAAGCTGTTGAAGAACTGATTGATAGTCTAGGTGTAGAGGAAGCTTTAGCCTTGCGAAATGATTTGAAGGAATTTTGGATTTTTGGTGACGCTTTTGCCAGAGTTAATCTTACTGAAGATGATGTGCTCTCAGTATGTAGCAGTCTCGAAGATGAAGACCCTTACATAAGATTTAGTCATGGTTTTATGTACCGTAAATCAGTTTTAGAAGGATTTGATTGGGTAAAATCATTATTTAATAAACTGAAGGAAGAGAGCTTTAGTCACAAAGTGCTTTCAAACGTATTGATTCCACTAGACCAAAATATGCAATTATGGAATTTTATTTCTGAACAGGATAAAGAAGTTCAGGATTTGTATTGGTGTAGTGTTTATCCACGTTTTTTGCACGCTACTGAAGATGAAGTTGAGTACGGGCTTAATCAACTTTTAAGTTACAAAAGGTTTTTTTCTGCCATCGATGTGGCTTACTTAAGGCCTGAAAAAGTCAAAAGTGAACTGTTGATTGAAATACTTGAAAAAGCCGTAACTCAAGAAGCAGATGAAAAAGCTAGATTCAAGGGGCACGAAATTGAGCGAATTTTCGAAGAACTGGATAAACGAGATATCGACCGGCCAAAACTGATTCAATTAGAATGGTATTACTTGGCGCTAATGGATTCTTATGGCTCAAATAGAAATCCAAAGAACTTAGAAGATGAGCTTGCCACAAACCCTTCATTTTTTATAGATGTGCTTAAGTGGTTATACCTACCAAAAGACCAAGAATTACTTGAAAAGGAAAAGGAAGATATTTCAGATGAAGTTTTTAGGTCCAGAGGAAAACAGTCCTATCATCTACTACATTCTTGGAAGAAAATCCCAGGATTACAAGAAGACAATACAATAGATAAAGAAGTCTTATGGGACTGGATTAAGAAAGCAAGAGAACTTGCTGTGGATGTAGAGCGCTTAAAGGTTGCTGATTCGGAAATAGGAAAACTTTTGGCACAGTACCCTGAGAATGTTCCAGAATGGCCAAACGAAACAATTTTTGAGGTTATTGAATCAATCAACAGTGACAGTATAAAACAAAATTATTCTTCTGGGATGTTTAATAAAAGAAGTTTTACTTCTCGAGGTGCTTTTGATGGTGGAGACATTGAACGTGAAAGAGCCTCTTATTTTCGAAAGTTGTCCGATGATTTCAAGTTCAAATACCCAAACGTTGCTCAAATCTTTGAAAATATGGCTAGAAGTTATCTTTTAGAGGCGGAGCGTCAAGATGAGGAGGCGGAGCGTCGTCGCCTGGAATATTAATATGTAATACTCCACATAATTTAAACCAATACTGTTGTTTTTAAGTTAATTTCGGTATTTGTTTTTCATTGGATTGCAAAAAAAATGCCTTCAAAATTCACGTTGGGGGCAGTAATACTTATTGCACATGATTCAGTCTTCGCATCTCATCCAAGCCTGATCTTGCGAGTGGTTCCTTTGTTGTTTTTATAGTGTACGGCAAAGCGTGAAGTAAAAACAAAATAGGGCGAACAACTACTTATAGGATTGTTCCAGCCATTTGCAATACACTTCTTTGATCTTGGAATTTTCAGAAAAATAAAATTGATAGGATTCTAACTCTGATTCAGAAACTGCCCGGTAAATTTCAAATCGCTGCGCTTCTTCAATTTTGTCAGAATAGATAAAGTAACCGAACATGATTAGCATTATTAGTAAACAGCTGCCAAAAAGAAGTAGAATATATTTTGGAATAAGACTGCTTTGCTTTAATTGAGTAGTAATACCCTTAAGTAACTCCTCTTTTTCATTATTGGCTTCCTTCTGGTTTCTAAGAAAATCTTTAAGGTTCTTATCTATAGCTGTAGTACTTATCGGAATGCTCATATCATTAAGCTCTTTTGATAATGCTTCTAGTTTTATAAGGGCATTTTTAAAATCGGCCATTTCATCGGCCATTAGTTCCATAATTTCATCCAGCTTTTTCATCTTTTAGTTATTTTAATATCCCATACCCAGTCCGGTATCAAGGCCTCTCTTGATCACCTGCTTGGCCAGATCTTTAGCTATTTTACCAGCCATGTTCGTGCTAAGTTCGACAGTATTATTTAGCAATTTTAAAGTTTGAGGGACTTCTCGGAGTCTAGTGTAACTATTATTCTGGGAAATCTCAGCGATCAGTTTACTACCGCTCATAGATCGGTGTACTTCGCTTCCTTTTAAATTGGCTCCTTTATACTCGAACCGAAACCCCTGCAGCTGGTTCGATTTGTTGATACTGGGTATGACCTTTACCTTACAAGCCTTCATTTTATCGATATATTCATCCAGTGATTTCGGCCTGGTTTCCATCACCTGTTGATGATGCTTTTGTATGACAAGACGTTGCCATTTTAATTCCTGGATTTTTTCCTGTTGTACTTCCCTTACCCGGGTTAGACCTAGTTGTTTGGCAACATTATCTGCTGCGATCTGGCTTCGTTTGCCAATAAAATTGTCTCTATAGGTTTGCCCGGTTAGACTAATTCGATTGGCATAGATATGAATATGAGTGTGCTGCTTGTCCTTATGTACAAAACCTATGGCCTGGTGGTTCTGAAGTTTCATTTCATTTATAAATCGTTGGGCAATTTTCTCCAGGTCTTTATGGCTTAATTCTTTACCATCTTTGATGGTAGGACTCACCACAAAACTTAAGGTGTTTTTAATGCACCTCTCATTCTGAGATTGAATGATCTGGAATTCTTCAGCGATTTGTTTGGGAGTATCACCCGCAAGGTGTTCTTTGAGTACCACTTCCGCCTCTTTCTCCTGGTTCCAGCCATAGGCTATAGACGCCTGGGTTCTTGATATGGATTGCCCCTTTCCGATCATCTTTTAAAATGGTAGAGGTGTTGTCGTATTTCTTCGGCCAGCGCTTCCACATTTTTAGCCAATTGAGGATCTCGCTTTTTAAACATATTACTGATTCGTATAAAATTGTTTTTATACTTTACCAGCATCTGGTAGCATTCCAGTTGTTCCGGGGTGAGTCTTTCTACAATATTAATTTTAAAGGCAGTGGCTCTTAGATATTCTGAAAGGGAAATTCCGGCCCTGGCCGCTCTTTTTTTGAGTAGCTTTTTCTCGTAGATCGAGCATCGAATCTGGATGACTTCCCGTTTCATTTTTAATCTTTGCAACCTCCGGGCGCAAAGCAAGATTGTCATGACAATGACACATCTTGCTTTGCTATTCAAAAAATGTTTTTAGGCTGTGGAAATTTGGTGTCCACAAGTTAGTTTTTCATTGAGGTCTTTATGGTTTTTATAGCGATGACTTTGGTCTTTTATATGGTGATAATGCTTTAGTAATTCGGTGGTATTTTTCTTTCCGGGTTTATCATTATCCAGATAGAGATCCACCGATTTGTACTTCTTAAAACATGAGATAATCCGGGGTAAAAATGAAAGTGAGTTTAAAACGATGATATCAGTACTTTCTATTTCCTTCGGATAAACTTCAGCAATGGATAACAGATCAAACATTCCTTCGCAAACAATCAGGTTTTCTTTTTTCTTTTGGAGATACGTATAAGTTTTAGGGGAGCTGGAGGTTTTAGAATAGAGGTTGCGAAGTTCCCAGCCACCTTTTTTATTCTGAAGTCCTATGGCGTAATAGGTTTTCCCGTGAGATTCATACCAAACTTCCTTGCAATAGGTTCTGGCTACTTCTAGGGAAATACCTCTGGATCGCACATACTTCTTTAGGTGACTTTGGGTGATCGTTTTGACTTTGATGATGGTATTTCTGCTCTTCTTTGTAGAAGTATCGGATACAGAACCCTGAAAGTTGTAAATCGGTAATTCGTCGGACAGGTACTCCAGGGCTTCACCAACCGAGCAATCGCATACTTGGCAAACCAGGTCAATGACGTTGCCACCTTTGCCAATTCCGAAGTCATACCATCGATTCAGTTTCAAAGACACTTTGAAAGAGGCCTGTGTTTCTGACCGAAGGGGACTCAGGAACCAGGCTTCTTTCTCCGTTCTCCTACTGGGAAAGTGCCCCAGTTTTGCCAGCGTGTCCACAATGCAAATATTGCGGGCTTTTTCACAGGTTAGTTTTCGCGCTCTCATGAGCCTTACTTTTAATGCTATCCAAACCAGTCGTATGGATTTGCAGTTGAATTGAAAAATATATAGTGATGTTAGTCTTATTCATTCTTTCTCTTTTTTACCTAAACAAAGCCCTCACCCATAGACGGGGTTTTGTTTAGGTAAGTAGTGAAAAGGCACGCTTCATTTTATATTTCAACAGCATTTCGAATGATGAAATTTTGACGGCTTTAGTATCTTGTACGTCTTTTCTTATGTTCTGTCATCATTTTCATTTTGATGACAGTTTGATGACAAAATGATGACAGCCTAAACCCTTATTATTACTGATGTTATTATACTTTGTCATCAATTCATCAAAAAAAAGAGAAAAACTATAAGTGTACCCTCCAATATTCTATTCAAAAATGATGAAACGATGACAGCACCCGGAAGCCCCCGTCACTATTGAGGATTCCTTGTCATCATTTTGTCATCAATTCATCATTTTTGTTTGACCTGGCATCATTTTGCCTCCTTAGGGTCTCCAAACTGCTGCTGTAAAAACATTTTATTTATGGTGAAATAACGTCCTTTAGCTTCTCTCCAGTTGATATCTCCATCGCCGTAGATCACAAATCGGAGGTAGCGGTTGGAATTGGGCTGATTGGTCAGGTTCCAGTCTTTTTTAAGTATTTTCCGGATTTGTGTGAGATCCGTACGTACCCTGGATTTACCCAGTGCATGTAAGGCATCCACAGGGCAGATTTTAATCTCCTCAGCATCATCCGACTCCATAAGAGTGAAAAGCAGACTTGCCAATTCCTTCTCTACCCGGCTTCTATTATTATAAACCAGCTGTCGTAAAGCTTTGGTCTCAATTTGTTCCGGCGTAAACCACATGCGTGTTTTCTTTGTAGTATGCATTTGTCGCCTAGTAAGGAAATAAAGAAAGGCCGGGATCTCCTGGCGGAGCTTTTCGAGGAATTCTGTTTCTTCCTTTTTAGCCTTTGGAACCTTCAGCACCCAAAACCGGGTTTCATGCTGATCGATCTTGATAAAGTTTTCTTCGTTGTTACTGCAGAGAATAAACTTCCCAAAAAACTCTACTTCCCGTTTATCCTTTCCTTTTGCTTCGAGCTTATTGTAATTGGTCGTGCTTAGGTATTTGATACGTTCGGTCAGCTCCTCTTTATTAAATAAAACTTCATCGATGCAGATCAGTAATTTGCTAGTCCAATCTGAATTGAACTGGCTGCTGAAATCATCATTGACTAAGTAGGTCAGGTTCCCCTGAAAGATATGCTTCAGCCATTTTAAAAAGGTGCTTTTTCCAGTAGAGCGTTCCTGGGAGACCAGGCACAAGATGGGAAGGATTTGAGTAGGCCGGGTAAAAAGTAATTGCAGGTAGTCCAATCCGAGTTCACTGTGAGTCCCAAAGATGTGATCTATGAATTCCAGGGATCGTTTAATGCTGCCTTCGGCTGGCTCATGACTAAGCGGAGCATAGGTATTATAAAAAGTATGGTAGGTGGATTGAAAATTTAAGTGATCGGGAATACAGGTGAAGCCATCATATTTTGGAATCTGACCCAGAAAGGTTTTACCATGATCCTGGCGAATGGTTTCCATAGTCCATGGAATCAAGCTATGATTAGTATGACCTGAAATGGTAGGTATTTGTACCTTTTTATAATACTGGGTACCGACCCGGATATAGGAACTTGGATCTTTCATCTTGTAAATTCATTACAGTCAAAGTATTGACAATACTTCAATGAAAATTACAAAAATGATATTTAAAATGAATATTATTTATAAAACATTTATTTTGATTGAAAATAATGTAAAATGGTAAGAAGATTAATTTTATTCCTACAGTAAATGAAACCTTTTAATATCATATGACCTCTTACCTAAAATTTTCCGTATTTGAGATTTTTAAACGAATTACATAGATCTTCGTAAAAAAGGAAAAGAAAAGTACTTCTCGAATTCACCGTTTAGGAAATCCATGTCACTATTTATTTGCCACCGATATCCTCTGCTTTAGAATGTTCATGTCTTCACTTAGTTTTTCATCTAGAATTTTGGCGTAATGCTGAGTTGTTTTAAGAGAACTATGGCCTAGCATTTTGCTGACTGATTCAATAGGAACTCCATTAGATAAGGTAACTGTCGTAGCAAAGGTATGCCTGGCCATATGAAAAGTAAGGTTCTTTTTAATTCCGCAGCTGTCGGCGATTTCTTTAAGATAGCTATTCATTTTTTGATTTGAATAAACCGGAAGTAGCTTCTTTTGGGGATATTCATTGCCTTGATATTTTTGAATGATTTTTTCGGCAACAGGGAGTAAAGGAATACTGCTCAAAACCTTCGTTTTAGTTCGTTTGGTTTTAATCCATAGATTTCCATCTATCCCTTTAACAATATCATTTTCGGTCAATTTTTGTACATCTGAAAATGCTAAACCAGTATAACAGGAAAATAGAAAAACATCTCTTACATGTTCCATTCTAGGAATTAAAAATTCCTTCTCCATTAT
The DNA here is from genome assembly GCF_003024155.1 of Christiangramia fulva. Taxonomy (NCBI): domain Bacteria; kingdom Pseudomonadati; phylum Bacteroidota; class Flavobacteriia; order Flavobacteriales; family Flavobacteriaceae; genus Christiangramia; species Christiangramia fulva. The sequence continues at coordinate 963,179 of NZ_CP028136.1, read as the reverse complement.
TTTGATTATCTCCTCTTTATTTAGAAACTCACGATCAATTTTTTGAAGTTTTAATTTAAAATTGTAGAAAGGATCTTTATCTATCCAACCATTAGCGTATGCTACTCGTACAATCTTTTTTAAATAAGCGAGGTACTTAAGAGATGAGTTATGAGAAAGATTTACGACAGTTTTTAAGTAATAAATAAAGCTATTAATAAATTTAGTATCTAGATTATTAACAGGAAAATCATTGCTTTTGAAACTATCAGCGATAAAAAACTTCAGATGTTTCTGGGTTGTTTTATATCTCTGGAGGGTTCTAAAAGAGTAATCTTTTCCAACCAGCTTCTCCATTCTTTGATTGTGCTCATCAAACATTGCAAGAATGGACTTTTTGTTTTCCCCTTCTCCTAAATATTCATTCTTAATCTTAACCGCAGATATTTCCTCTCCCTCTTTTAGAAATTTTTGATAAATCTCGTGTATTTCATTTTTTATTATTTCAAGGCTTCTGTTAATCTGCCTTGCTTGGGAGGAGGTTCCGGTAACTTTATTTGCTTTTGCATTCCACTTTGAAAGCACAACTTTTCGGAAGGTACTGATTTCAGATCTCTGTCCGTTATAGGTAATTCGGAGGTAAATTGTGCCTTCAGTTGCTTCTATACCTTTACTCTTTCTGATGAAGAATAAGATTGAAAGTAAATTTTGCATCCTTTTCGTTTAAAAATTTGAAATAAATGTAGCTCAAATCAATAAAATAAAAAATGTGTAAAGGTTTATTTAACAGGTGGTTACGTGTAATTCGGGGGCACCTAAAAAAAATTTCTAAGTGTTCCCGAATTCCCCCCTTTTTAGTTGAATTTAGATGGTATTAAATGGATATGTTAAAAATTAAAAACCCCGTAAACACTGAGATTTACGGGGTTTTAATTCGATTTGATGTTTAAAAAGTACTCGAGGCGGGAATCGAACCCGCACTTCCGAAGAAACTGGATTTTGAATCCAGCGCGTCTACCAGTTCCGCCACTCGAGCATTATTTTAATTTTCTGAGCCTTTTTAATTTTTCCTTTCCAATACCAGATTTCCAGTATTTCTCTCTTTTTCTACCTTCTACTCTGTTTTCGCAAAGCTCGGTAAAAATTAGCTCAAAAGGAAGATAAGCTTTTGTTGTTTTTTCTCTTCCTGAATTATGTCGTTTAAACCGTTCTTCTATATTTTCTGTCATCCCTACATCTATGTAGTGATGATATATACTTGAAATAGCATAAACTGTAATCATTTTTTCAGCGCGCCTGCCTGTCGGCAGACAGGTCTACCAATTCCGCCCTGCCTGCCGAAAGGTAGGCACTCGAGCATAATTGGACGGCAAAAATATAAAAAAATTCACACAGTAAAATGCCCGCTGATAATTATTTGCAGAGATCTCTTGAGAATTTATATTTTATTCCAGCTAGAAAATCAGCGATACCACGGCGCCTACGTTTTCGGGCTTATCGATCTTGATCTTGCCACCATGCAATATCAAGATCTGGTCTTTGACCTCATCGGGAATGCTGGGGCCTTGGGATTTTTCGCCAATTTTCACACGTGGAGTGAGTTAAAAACTGTGAAGGAATCGGTAAAATTGACCTAAAAATATTGATTGCGCTGGAATTTGGCCTAAAAACGCTGTACTTTCAAAAATCTAAATTTGAGCGTATATTTTGAATAGCGTAATTGATTTTCTGCTAAACCTTGACAGCCACCTTTTCACCATGATCATGAATTATGGAATTTGGGTGTATGCTATTCTTTTCGGATTTATTTTTATTGAAACCGGCCTGGTGATCATGCCATTTCTTCCGGGAGATTCCCTTCTTTTTACTGCCGGGACTTTTTGCGCCGGTGTTCAGAATGATTCAGGGGAAACCGCGCAGCTTAGCCTGGCTGTAATTTTAATTGCCATGGCCGCCGCAGCTATTTTGGGCGACAGTCTTAATTATTATCTGGGTAGTACCGTGGGACTCCGGGTTTTAGGCTGGAAAGTTTTCGGAAAGCAGCTTGTGAGCCAGAAGAATATTGACAAAACACATGATTTCTATGCCAAACATGGTTCAAAAACCATCATCATTGCACGTTTCGTTCCTATTATCCGCACTTTCGCGCCTTTTGTGGCCGGGGTGGGTGATATGCACTTTAAAAAATTTATTCGTTATAATGTCATTGGCGGTACGGGATGGGTTGTACTACTTGTTTTTCTGGGTTACTTCTTCGGAAATTTGAGTTTTGTGAAGCAGAATTTTGAGATCGTTCTTTTAGGCATAATCATATTATCCCTGATTCCGGTGGCCGTGGAATTTATCAGGAATAAAAGAAAAAAACGAAAACAAAGAAAAGAGTAAGCCCTTTCAGCTACTTAACACTATTAAACCACTTTTTCCTGCTTATTCTTATTTCTGTTAGTGTGAAGGTGAAATGGCGCATAAAGCGGACAAAAACTTACGAGGCTCGTTAGCACAAGAATGCCTGCAAGAATTAGAAAAATTATTCCCCAGGTTCCTTCAACAACTTCTGTGGCGTAAAGGATCAATAGCGCAGCAGCAATTATCAGCCTGACAATTTTATCTGTTCTTCCCATATTTTTTTTCATGATCTTGTAAAGTTTAATTAATAACCATTAAAGGTCAGAAATAAAAAGTCCGAAAAAAGTGAGAAATATCAGAAAAAGAGGAATTGTTAGAGAAATATGCTAAATTCGAAATCTGTTTAAAAATAATGCATTATGATCTCACGAGGCTTACTATTAATTTGTTCATTTTTTATATTTCTTTCATCCTATGCCCAGGATGAAGTTTATGAATTGAGAATTTATCATTTAAAATTCGGAAATTCTGAAAAACCATTGCACGATTATTTTCAAAACGCGCTCATCCCGGCCTTAAATCGGCATGGGGTAAAATCTGTTGGTGCTTTTGAAGAGGCTTCGGCCACCTTACCAAAGAAATTATATCTGCTCATCCCTTATGCAAGTGCACAGGATTATGCAAATATGCCGGTTGAGCTACGAAAAGACGAGCAGTACCAGGCCGCTGCTAAGGCTTTTTGGTCAATTTCTCCGGAAAAATTTCCTTACCAGCGCTATGAAACCAGTGTGATGAAATCAACCACAGGTTTCCCACAATTAAAAACGCCTTCTGAAGATGCTCAATTCTTTGAGCTTCGTACCTATCATGGTTATAATGAAGACGCTCTGAGACGGAAGTTAAAAATGTTCAACCAGGATGAATTCGCAATTTTTAAAAATATTGATTTTCCCATTGTTTTCTTCGGAAGAAATATTGCCGGCGATCACATGCCTTCCCTGACCTATATGTTGGCGACCAAAGACAAGGCTGAGAATGCTGACAGGTGGCAAAAATTTGGAAGCGATGCCGATTGGAAACGAATCTCAGGAATGGAAGAATATGCGAATACGGTTTCCAATATCATTCAGACCTATTTGAAACCGCTTGATTTCTCGCAGCTATAATTGGGTTTGAGGGTGACCTTTTAGAAGATAGAATCCTGGAGGCATAAAGCTATTTTTTATGATCCAGCACGTAGTGGTTTCTTAAGATATCTTCCCCAAAATCATTTCCTTTTTCGCGCCAGATGGTGTGGATGTGATTTCCGTTTTTCTGGAAACCAACGTTATCATATTCAATTATAAAATCGGGCCCGTTGATGATGTAATAATGTGGTTTTTGATGTTGATAACTGCCAATCCACGCGAAATAAACATTATCAATACCCGATTTTTCGATTTTAGATAAATATTCAGCTGCTTTTTCGTGCTCCAGATTGTTGATATATTCTTCAATTATGAACTTCAGCAACTGTTTTTGCTTGGGATTCATCTGGCCGCTTTTAATTCCCTTATATTCGGTTAATCGGCCTTTGAAATTCGGATTAGTAATAATATCTGCTGGAACTTCCTCGCTCAGGGTGGCCATTGATTTCTGATCTTTGGTTAGAGAATTGATGAGGTGAAAGCCATAATCTTCTTCTTTATTCAGAATACGCAATCCGGCAAATTTGGTCGTGTGAACTTCGGCAGGATCGGTTCCCAGGAACATAGGTGTAAGGGAAAATTCATTTCCTGTAGCTGTTAAATTTAGAGAGATGTGGTGACCTTCCAGTTTCATACCCCAGGTCTCGGTTATATTAGGTTCTCCCCAGAAGGAAACGAAATAGTTTTCGTAGCCCCAGTTTAAATCCCTTATTTCCTGATAGGTTTTATCGTCAATTTCTTTTTTTCGGTGAGCCGTATCGTAGATTTCATTTAGAATATCATCCAGGGTCATGATGCTGGTGACTTTCAAATATCCCTGTGAACTCAGGATGTTTGAGAGAAGATGGTGGTATTTTATTCTGCTTTCTTCAGAAAGCTCTCCATATCTTAACCCGGGCCTTGGTGCCATTCCCACTGGAAGATTAGTCCATTTCGTACGCAAAGAATCCTCGAAGTCTGCGTTTATGATAGCCTGCTGTTTTTCAGATAAAGAATTTAGAAATTGATCGGCTTCTGTGATAATACTATCAACCGATTGACAAAAACAGGTCCCGGAAATTAGAATTCCAGCCAAAAATAAAGTCATTATATTTTTCATGGTCCTTGAATATTTCAAAAAAATTAGAGATTGGGGATTAAGTGAGGCTAAATTCCAAAACAGGAAAGATAAATCTTTTTAAGTTATAAAACCTTGAAAATTAATAAAATAAGAATGGGGTTTACAGGTAAATCTCTTTACATTAATGGATATCAGGTTATATAAAGGGTTTTTCAAACCGTACTTTTCTAATTCCGTGATCGGTATCGAATTCCTCTAATTTTGTAAATCCGGTTTGAAGGTAAAGATTAGTGGCAGGGCCATTGGCTGCGCCTGTTTCTACGGTGAAAAGCTTAGTTTTATAATTGCTGAAGGCAAAATCTACAAGTTTTTTCCCGATCCCTTTTCTGAAGAATTTAGGCTGAACAACCAGGCTTTGAATATGAACAGAATCTTTCTTTTCATCGATTTCCATCACGCCGGCCAGCTCCTTTTCCTCAAAAAAACCGAAAAATTCGTTGCTGCTTCCGGTAAATCCTTCAAGAGGTCTTTTCAGCGGAGGAAAGTCTGCTGCTTTTAAAAGTTCGGCTTCCACCGCATAAGAAACCTGAAAAACGGCGCGTATTTTTCTTGCGGTAGCTATATTTTGATGATCAAGTTTTTTGATCATAATATCAAATCTGAATTAATTCTTAATAAACTCCGCGGATATGATCATGAACTTTTTCATTATAAAACCGTGAGATCCTGTCTTTAAGATCTTCAGAAAGAGAAGGAAGTGAGCTTACCCTTGCATTACCTGCAATATGTTTCGTCGAGCTCGCACCGGGAATAATGGTAGAAACTTCTTCATGATCCAGGATCCACCTCAGGGACATTTCGGTGGGATTCATTGTTGACGGACAAATTTCTTTCAGCTCGTTCGCCAGTTCAACGCCTTTTTCAAAAGGAAGTCCGGCAAAAGTTTCGCCCACATTAAAAGCCTGTCCATCGCGGTTAAAATTTCGGTGGTCTTTATCAGAAAAGCTGGTGTCTTTGGAAAATTTACCGGTAAGGAGTCCGCTGGCGAGCGGCAGACGAACAATAATACCCACGCCTTTTTCTTTGGCTTTAGGTAATAATTCTTTGGCCGGTTTCTGCCTGAAAATATTAAAAATGATCTGTAAAGACTGAAGTCCTTCCTGCTCCAGGCAGAACAATCCTTCTTCCACACTCTCCACACTGGCACCAAAATTGGCAATTTTGCCTTCCTTTTTCAATTTCCTCAGCCATTCAAAGACCTCTTCTTTTTTCAATTCTTCAAAAGGAATACAATGGAGCTGAAGCAGGTCAATCCTTTCAACACCTAATCTTTTCCTGGAATCTTCCACGCAATTGCGCAGTGCCTTTTCAGAATAATGATCAGGAAAAATGTCACTTTTTCTTCCAAATTTAGTGGCAACTTTGACGTCGGCCTGGTTCTTCTTCAAAAATTCTCCAATGAGTTTTTCGCTGCGTCCATCGCCATAAACATCGGCTGTATCAAAAAAACTAATTTCATGCTTAACAGCAGTTTCGAGAATCTCTTCGGCCTTTTCTTTATCGATCTTTTCTCCCCAGTCTCCGCCAAGCTGCCAGCATCCCAGGCCAATTTCACTAATTTCAAATCCATTTCTTCCCAGTTTTCTTTTCTTCATCGATATTTATTTAGAATTTTACTACGAAATTTGATTGCCGTGAATTTAATTAATTTCAATAAAAATTTCCGATTCTTTCAGGACTTCCTGTTTTCAACGACCCGGGCAACAAATAATTTTTAAATTTGTAATAACTTACGCCAAACACAACAACACAACAATGCCTACCACCGAAGCAAAGATTTTTAATTGTAGCCAAAGCCGCGAACTAGCAGAGAAAATTGCCGAACATTACGGAAGCAAACTGGGTAACGTGATCACTTCTACTTATAGTGATGGCGAATTTCAGCCTTCTTTTGAAGAATCGGTAAGAGGATCCCGCGTTTTTATCATCGGGTCCACCCACCCGGGAAGCGACCATCTAATGGAAATGCTTTTAATGCTCGATGCGGCGAAAAGAGCTTCTGCAAGGCATATTACCGCGGTGATGCCTTATTTTGGCTGGGCTCGGCAGGATAGAAAAGACAAACCAAGGGTGCCTATCGCGGCCAAAATGATCGCCAGCATTCTCGAAACAGCGGGAGCTACAAGAATAATCACCATGGATCTGCATGCCGACCAGATCCAGGGATTCTTCGAAAAACCCGTGGATCATCTGTATGCGAGCACCGTTTTTCTTCCATATTTGAAAAGTCTTAATCTCGATAATCTTACCATTGCTTCGCCAGATATGGGAGGTTCCAAAAGAGCGTATGCTTATTCCAAAGCACTGGAAAGCGATGTGGTGATCTGTTATAAGCAGCGCGCCAAAGCCAATGTGATTTCTCATATGGAGTTAATTGGCGACGTTACTGGAAAAAATGTGGTTTTAGTAGACGATATGGTAGATACGGCAGGAACTCTTACGCGGGCAGCCGATTTGATGATGGAACGCGGGGCGCTTAGCGTTCGTGCCATTTGTACGCACCCGGTACTTTCTGGCGACGCTTATAAAAAGATCTCTAATTCCAAACTTCAGGAGCTTATAGTCACCGATTCCATTCCTTTAAGGGAAGAAAACCGAAAGATAAGAGTGGTGAGTTGCGCCGAACTTTTTGCTGATGTGATGAGAAGGGTTCAGGATAACCGCTCGATCAGCTCCAAATTCATTATGTAATCTGGAAGTACCAAGGAAGAAGGAAGTTAGAATAAAGAACTACGAATTATCTGTCAGGAGCGAAGCGACGAAGCAATCTCTCGTTTATTAGTGGTTGTAAAATGTATAGGGTATAAAGAATGTTTCACTTCGTTCGCAGTAAAATTATTCTTTAGCTCGTACTTTTAATTTCGTAATTCTAACTTCATCGTCTTTGCGAGGAGCGAAGCGACGAAGCAATCTCAACAATTAAAGAGTCATTTGTTTTTAGTAGCCTTGAGCTTTTGCTCATGGGTTACTGCAAAGATCTCAAGCTCTTTGCCTGTCACTTTTTTGAATAATTCCGATTTGCGTTCGGCTCCCCAGATCTCCAGTTCAGGGTCACCTTCAGTGGTGATTAGAAGTTTCACCTTTTCCTTACCGTTTTCAATTTCCAGGCTTTTCACATTTTGATAGTGGCTGCGATCAAGTCCATCAGCTATTCTCAATATTGCCGATAATTTCTTGATGCGTTTCCGAAGCGGCTTGTCGAGCTGTTTATAGAACGGATGCCTCTTCTTAGGTGTGGACCGCCTGTGATAACGGGCCACATTGGCCATAATATTGATCTCGTCATCGGTAAAACCTCGCAGATCTGAATTTCTGATGAGGTAAAGCGCGTGTTTGTGATGTTTTCTAAAGGAAATATAATAGCCGATATCATGCAGCAAAGAAGCGTAATTCAGTAATTCCCGGTCGTTTTCGGTGAGCTTTAGATCTGCCTGAAATTCGTCAAATATTTGAAGGCCCATATTGGCGACATGCGTGGAATGCTGTTCCATCCAGTTTGTCTTTCGCAGCAATTCATAAATGCTGCGCTTCCGCGGATCGGGAAAATTGGCTACCAGTGATAACTTTGGTTTTTCCTTATTGATAAAATCGATGATCATACCATCACGCAATGCGGCTTCTGAAATTTTAATATTCTGAATATTCAGTTCTTCGATCAGAAATTTCAGCAATACCATGCCCGGATTGATGATATCGACTCTTTTATCTTCCAGTTGTTTCTCTTTCAGCCTTTCCTTTTTATCCAGCCTGATGAATTTTTCATAAAAAGGAATGAATTCATCATCGTGAAAAACCAGTTCATTAAGAGTGATCGAAGCGTTGATCGAATTTCGGCTGGCGATCATCGCGGCTATGTTTTCCATGGTTCCTGAAGAACCGATCATCGTTTTCACCGAATGTTCCTTTACAATTTTTTCCACTTCTCCCAGGGTTTTCTGGTAGTGATCTTTTAAATTTTTGATCTCTTTTTTGGTAATGGGATCATGGCTCACAAATTTCGCTGCCATCCTTGCCACTCCAAGTTTCAGGCTGTTGTAATAAATGAATTCATCAACATTTCCTATGATAAACTCCACGCTACCACCGCCAATATCGACCATCAGGACCATTTCTTCTGAAAGGGCGATATTATGCCGAACCGCCAGGCCAATCATTTCGGCTTCCATTTTCCCTGAAATTGCCCTCGCCTTGATATCTACTTCATCGATCATCCTCTGGATAAAATCACCTCCATTCCGGGCCTCGCGAATCGCACTGGTCGCATAGGCTAGGATCTCTTCCACCTGCTGGCTGTCGCAAAGGAATTTAATGCGTTTCAGGGCATCAAGTCCGCGTTGCATGGCATCTTCGCTGAGGTAGTTGTCCATGCCTTTTTCGGCGAGAATGACCATTTCCTTCAGCTTATCGATAGTGCGAAAACTTCCGTCCGGATAGATATCCACGATCACGGCATGGAAAGAATTTGTCCCCAGGTCGATCGCGGCGATACGCTTTGTTGGCGATTCATTATCAGAAAAATCGGTCATAACAGGTTTATTGACGATGACTTCAATTTACTTAAAATTATGGGGATAGCATGATAAGACTTTGTGAAATGAATTTAGAGTTACGAAGTTAGGAAGTACGAAGGCAATTCTTTAAATATCGTCATGCTGAACCTGTTCAGGATCTTTTAATTAAGAGATACAAAAAAATAGCTGCCTCCTATAAATTTTACAATTATCAATAATCAATTCTTTAAACTCGTCATGCTGAACTTGTTTCAGCATCTTTTAATTAAATATTCTAGAAATAGGCATTTCAAGTGGAAATCCGAGAGCAAAAAGTTCAAAATTCAGAAGGGAAATAGAAGTAACAATAACCAATATGAAAGAATGATCCTCAATTTTAAATTTGTACTTTGTATTTTAGGAAACTTTTCTGCTTCAGCATTTTATAGATTCTAAAAAAGACTTACTTTTGCAGCCAGAAAATTTTTACGCAAATGAAGGCGGTTCATGAAGAACTTGACGACATTTGTTAACTAAAATCATTTTAAATGAAATCAATTACGATCAACGGATCTAAAAGAGAAAGCGTAGGCAAGAAGGCAACGAAAGCACTGCGTAATGCTGGACAGGTTCCTTGCGTATTGTACGGGGTAGAGGGTGATCCACTACACTTTGCAGCCGAGGAAATCGCATTCCAGAGCTTAGTGTATACTCCAGACGTACACACTGTAAAAATCAAGTTGGAGAGTGGAGAATCTTATGATGCCATCCTTCAGGATATTCAATTCCATCCTGTAACCGATGCCATCATGCACGTAGATTTCTACCAGATTTTCGAAGACAGACCTATTACTATGGAAATTCCTATCCATACCGAAGGTGTGGCTCGTGGGGTTAAAAACGGGGGAGTTCTTCGTTACAACCTTCGCCGCCTTAAGGTTAGAGGTGTGCCGGGAAATCTTCCAGATTATATCGTGGCTAACGTTACCAAACTTAAAATTGGTCAGAAACTTTATGTGACTGAGGTAGCCAGCGAAGATTACAAAATTCAGCATCCAGATAATACCGTAATTTGTCAGGTAAGAACTTCACGTAATATCATTGAAGATCTTGAAGAAGACGAAGACGAAGTAGCAGCAGATGAAGTTCCAGCTACTGAAAGTGAAGATGTGGCTGCAGTAAAAGAGGGAGAAGATAAAGAGTAACCTTTTTTAAACAATTATGAAGAAGCATTCCCCAACCGGATTCCGGTGTACGGAATGCTTTTTTGTTTTTATATAAATTTATCCCCTCGCTTTTTTCTGAAGAGAAAGTATCTGATTAATTTTATCTTTACTTACTAGGAACTAAAATTTTCATCAAATAATCTGAATGCTTTCATTCTTCGGAAGGATATTAGGAAAAAAAGAAACCGGGGAGAAAATAGACCCTATGAAGAAATTTTTGATCGTAGGCCTTGGAAACATCGGTCCCAAATACGAAAATACACGCCATAATATTGGCTTTAAGATTCTCGATAAACTTGCTGAAAAACAGGAAACTTCCTTTGAAACCCAAAAGCTTGGCGATGTCGCCACCTTCAGGTATAAAGGCCGTACTTTTATTTTGCTGAAACCCAGCACCTACATGAATTTAAGCGGTAAAGCCGTGAATTACTGGATGCAGAAGGAAAAAATCTCGCTGGAAAACCTCCTGATCGTTACCGATGATTTGAATCTCTCTTTTGGGACGCTTCGGCTAAAGACGAAGGGCAGCGACGGCGGTCACAATGGCTTAAAAGATGTGCAGGCACAATTGAATACCACAAAATACAATCGTTTCAGGTTTGGAATAAGCGATGAATTTTCCAAAGGTCAGCAAATTGATTATGTTCTGGGGGAATGGGAAGGTGAGGAAAAGAAGAAATTGCCCGAACGCTTGGAAACTTCCGCAGAACTTATTCTTTCTTTTGGTACCGCCGGAGTTTCAAATACCATGAATTCATTTAACGGAAAATAGGAATTTTGAAAGAATATAAAGGAGCAAATTCATTTAGCAGCGACCGGCAAACGGTAGTGACCATTGGGACTTTTGACGGGGTACATGCCGGACATCGAAAGATAATTGAACGCCTTGTGAATTCGGCTCATGCCAATCACCTGGACTCGGTGGTGCTAACTTTTTTTCCGCATCCTAGAATGGTATTGCAAAAAGAAAGCGGCATTAAACTTATCAATACCATCGCCGAAAAACGCCAGTTACTGGAGGAAACTGGGATTGATCATCTGGTAATTCATCCTTTTACCCACCAGTTCTCACGTCTCACCGCGCTGGAATTTGTGCGGGATATCCTGGTTCATAAGCTCAATGCTAAAAAAGTGATCATTGGCTATGACCATCGTTTCGGAAGAAATCGTACAGCCGATATCAATGACCTGCGAAAATTCGGCGAGGAATTTGGTTTTGAGGTAGAGGAGATCTCTCAACAAGACGTGGAAGAAGTGGCGGTAAGCTCTACAAAGATCCGCAAAGCCCTGGAAGAAGGAAAGGTGGAAAAGGCGAATTTGTACCTCGAGCATCCTTTCACGCTCACTGGAAAAATTGTCAGAGGCCGCGGAATAGGGAAAGATTTAGGTTTTCCCACTGCCAATCTTCAAATTGAAGAAGATTACAAGCTTATTCCCAAAAATGGAGTGTATACGGTGCGTTCTCTTATCGATGGCATTGCCTGTTTTGGAATGATGAATATCGGTACCAATCCAACTGTTGGTGGAAAGGAGCAGACTATAGAGACTTATTTTTTTGATCTTGATAAAGATCTTTACGGAAAAGAACTTCAAATTGAATTGCTTGTGCGTATTCGGGATGAAAAGAAATTTGACTCTGTAGAACAGCTGAAGATTGCCATGAAGCAGGACCGTGCCTTCTCGAAACAATTCATCAAAGACAATTATGCTTGACCGCTGGCTTTTTAAACGAATCGATAATTCGGGACTGGTAGTTTTCCGCGTTTTTTTCGGTTTGTTGATAGCCATCGAAGCTTTTCAGGCCATTTTTACCGGCTGGGTTCGACGAAATTTGATCGAACCTCAATTCACCTTTAATTTCATAGGATTTGATTTTTTGCAACCGCTCCCGGGCAATGGCATGATCTGGTATTACGCCATTATGGGGATATTCGGCCTCCTGGTAATGGTCGGTTTAAAATACAGGTTCAGCATGTTCTGCTACGGCCTGATGTGGACCGCTGTATATCTCATGCAGAAATCAAGCTATAATAATCACTATTATTTATTAATGCTGCTGTGCATGATCATGCTTCTTTTGCCGGCACATCGATGGCTTTCCATAGATGCCTGGCGAAATCCGGAAATCCGGCGTATTTCCATGCCACGCTGGGTATGGATTTTTATCGTGCTACAGCTCTGGATCGTATATACCTACGCTTCGATTGCCAAGATCTATCCCGACTGGCTTGATGGGACTTTCCCGGCTTATTTAATGAAAACTAAGAAGGATTACTGGCTGGTGGGCGGATTTTTACAGCACCCGTGGGTGCGATATGCCATTGCATATTTCGGCATTTTCTTCGATCTGCTGAATGTTCCTTTATTGCTGTGGAAAAGAACCAGAATTTTCGCCTTTATCGCCGCCATCTTCTTTCACCTGTTCAACAGTTTTATTTTCCAAATAGGAATTTTCCCTTATCTCTCACTGGCATTCATCATCTTTTTCTTTCCGGCGAAAACCATCAATAAGTTTTTCCTCAGGGGTAAAAAAGAGTATTATGATAAAGGTGAAATTATAATTCCTGCTTATCGAAATGCTTTAATCGCTTTTATGGCGATCTGGTTTATTATTCAAATTTCGCTGCCACTCAGACATTGGTTCATTAAAGACGATGTTTTATGGACCGAGGAGGGTCACCGACTTAGCTGGCGGATGATGTTGCGCGGGAAAAGCGGAACCGAAAGATTTAAAGTTGTGGAAAAGGGAACTGAGGACACCATTTTCATAGATAATAAAAAATACCTTTCCCGAAAACAATTGCACTCATTGTCTTCAAAGCCAGATATGATCTGGCAGTTTGCCCAACGACTTAAAAACGAATTTGCCGAAAAAGGCAAGGATGTGGAGGTTTATGTAGAAGGAAAAGTAAGCGTAAACGGGGATAAATTCCATCCTTTAATTGATCCTCATGTAGATCTTGCCGCTGAGAAATGGCATCATTTTAAGCATAACGACTGGATTTTACCTTCTCCTAAAGAATAATTCCATAGCTTTAATACTTTATCAACCAACCTCAATTTCATTCATGAGATTTAAAATATTATTTCTGTTTCTGATTGTCGGTTTTACGGCATTCGGCCAAAAAGATATTGTCATTGGAAAAACAATCACTTTTCATTCAAAAATTCAGAATGAAGATAGGTTGTTAGATATTCACCTTCCGAAAAACTATGAAAACAGCCAGAAAACCTATCCGGTAATGTACCTTCTGGACAGTTATTATAAATTCGACAAAGCTGTAGGGACTTTAAACAGTCTTGTTCTAAATGAATTAATTCCGGATATGATCATAATCGGAATTAGAAATACCAGGCGTAACCGGGATCTTACACCAGGCACCGAAATTTTAGATGATGCTAATAAAAAGAGACTTCCCAATGCAGGTGGAGCAGATGCCTTCACTGATTTTCTTGGTAAAGAACTTATTCCTTACGTAAATAAGAATTATCGAGCAGCGCCTTATAAAATTATTGTAGGTCATTCTTTGGGAGGTTTGTTCAACGTATATACTTTTTTTAAGGATCCGGAACTTTTTGATGCCTATTTGACTATCAGTCCGAGTTTGTGGTACGAGAATCCCATCCTTAAAAAAGAGCTTGGCGAGGTATTAAAAGATCACCAGGATATTCATTCAAAGTTTTACATGAGTATAGCGAATGAAGGGGGAACGATGCTGGGAAATACCTATATTCTTACAGGTAAATTCACCTCATATATTAAGGAGCATAACGACGTGGACCTGCAATTCAGGTTTGACCCTATGTTTGAGTATACCCACGGCACGGTTAGCTATCCCTCTATTTATAACGGATTAAAATTCATCTTCGCTGATTTACAATATGAGGTGCCCAGATCAAAAGAAGAAATTCTTGCAAAAGGAGGACCTCAAAAAGTGATGGAAGAAATTGAGTCTTATTATTCAGGACTTTCAGAGAAATACGGTTTTGAACTGAGCAGTGAAAATGCAATGACAGATCTTGGATTTGCCCTAATGAAAGAACCTGAATTTCTTGATGCGGCGGTTGAGGCTTTTAAATATAATACCGAACATTACCCAGATTCCTTTGATGCCTACTCCACTTTAGGGATGGCTTATGAAAAGAAGGGAGAGGTTGAGAAAGCAAGAAGGAATTATGAAAGAGCACTGGAATTGGTAAAAGCGACCGGTGACCCGGAATGGGAATTCTACCAAACCGATCTCGATAATTTGAATGCGAAGGAATAATACAATTTGCAGGTATTGATAAGCTACTATTTGTGCCCCGCTTTTCTTACATTTGCAGCTGATTTTAACGGATAAAAACTGACCTAATGTTACAGGTTTCCAATATTGCAGAAAACAGGGATGCTTATATCAAAGCCCTGAAAAAAAGAAATTTTGATGCCGAAGAGCTTTTCGATCAGGTTTTGGAGCTTGATGAAACCCGTCGTGCCACTCAGACAAAGCTCGATGATACCCTGGCCAGTTCCAACCAACTTTCTAAAGAGATCGGGTTGCTTTTTAAAACCGGAGAGCATCAAAAGGCGAATCTGCTGAAGGAGAAAACCGGAAAACTGAAAGAAGAATCCAAAGAACTTTCTGAAAAGCTCAGCAAAGCTATCGAAGAACTTCAGGCTTTACTTTATACAATTCCAAATATTCCGCATGAATCCGTTCCGGCAGGAAAAAGTGAGGAAGACAATGAAGAAGTTTATCGCGAAGGCGATATTCCTAAACTTGCCGAAGGTGCCTTGCCACACTGGGAACTGGCGAAGAAATACGATATCATCGATTTCGAGCTGGGGAATAAAGTGACTGGCGCTGGATTTCCTGTGTATAAAGGAAAAGGAGCCCGCTTACAACGCGCTTTGATCGCCTGGTTTTTAGATAAGGCTACCGAGGCCGGCTACACCGAATTCCAGCTGCCATTGATGGTGAATGAAGCTTCAGGTTATGGAACCGGTCAGCTGCCAGATAAGGAAGGGCAGATGTACCACGTTACCGCCGATGACCTTTATTTGATTCCGACAGCTGAAGTGCCTATTACCAACATGTTCCGTGATAATTTGATGACCGAAGATGATTTTCCTGTTAAATGTACGGGCTATACTCCGTGTTTCAGAAGGGAAGCCGGATCATACGGGGCTCATGTGCGCGGACTCAATCGGCTTCATCAGTTTGATAAAGTGGAAATTGTTCGGCTGGAAAAACCCGAAAATTCTTATGCGGCTTTAGACGATATGGTTGCGCATATAAAATGCCTTCTGCAAGAACTAAAACTGCCTTACCGCATTCTTCGTCTCTGCGGAGGAGACCTTGGTTTTACTTCTGCCCTGACCTATGATTTCGAGGTGTTTTCAACCGCTCAGGATCGCTGGCTGGAGATCAGTTCTGTTTCAAATTTCGAGACCTTCCAGGCCAATCGATTGAAACTGCGTTACAAGGATAAAGAAAATAAGAAAGAGCTGGTACATACGCTTAACGGCAGTGCGCTTGCATTGCCAAGAGTGCTGGCGGGAATTTTGGAAAATTACCAGACCGAAAATGGTATAGAAATTCCGGAAGTTTTAAAACCCTACTGCGGCTTCGACAGGATTGATTAATCCTTTTTAACATATTCTTCAAAAACAGCGCAAATGTTTATATTTACATATGCGCTGTTTTGTTTTTATAATGTTGTGCTTTTTAGGCGGATTGGTTGTCAATGCCCAGAACGACCAGCTCGCGAAGAACTTCTTTGAACAGGGGGAATATAAAAAAGCGCTTCGGGTATATCAGCAGTTATTGGAAGAAAATCCGGGGAATCCCGTCTATTTCGATGGCGTGGTTTCCTCGTATCAGCAAATGGAAGATTTCGCTTCCGCGGAAAAACTGCTTTTCGAACGTCTCAATAATAGTGCGAACAATCCTACCATTCTCATTGAACTTGGTCACAATTTCGACTTGCAGAACAAGGCTGAAAGAGCGACCCAATTCTATGATGAAGCCTTGCAAATTGTGGAAGGAAGACCAAATTTCGGCTATTCCATCGGCCGCGCTTTTGAACAGTATAATTTACTCGATTATGCAGCCAAAGCCTACAAGCGGGCAATGGAGCTCAGCGGTGATGGGAACTTCAGCCTCCAGCTTGCGCGGATAAACGGGGAACTGGGGAATACCGAAGAAATGTTCAGCAATTATCTCGATCTCATCGAAGACGACATGAAATTCTACGGAATTGCCAACCGGGAGTTCAGTCGTTATATCACCGAAGATCCTTCCAATGAAGCGAATGTTATTTTCAGAAAATTGCTTTTAAAAAGACTTCAGGAAAATCCCGATTTGTTGTACAACGAAATGCTGAGCTGGCTTTTTGTTCAGCAAAAAGATTATGGAAAGGCCTTCGCGCAGGAAAAGGCGATCTACAAACGAAGTGAAAAGAGCCTGCAGGGAATTTTGAATCTGGCAGTGATGGCAAAAGAAAATAAGGCATATGAAGATGCCAAAGAGATCATAAATTATACGATCGAAGAGTCACCATCCCGGATTTTTAATCTTCAGGCGCGTCATTTTTTAATAGGATTAGAAGAAGAAACAGCTTCAGAAAAAGAGCTCGAAAAGATAAAATCTGATTATGAAGCTTTGCTTTCAGAATATGGCGATATTCCCGAAACCTTTGACCTGAAGATCGATTATGCCAATTTCCTTGCTTTCAGATTAGATCGTAAAGATGAAGCCGTCGCTATCTTAAGACAAACAGAAAGCTTAGCCAGGTCCGATTTTAATAAGGCACAGGTGAAGATGGCGCTTGCCGATATTTTGGTCATGCAGGAAAAATTCAACGAGGCACTGATCTATTATTCCCAGATCCAGAACCTGGTAAAGAATGATGAAATGTCGCAAAATGCACGTTTTAAGGTAGCGAAAACGAGTTATTACAAAGGTGATTTTGAATGGGCGAAAACGCAGCTCGATATTCTTAAAGCTTCAACCTCGCAACTCATTGCCAATGATGCGATGGAGCTGAGCCTCTTTATCAGCGATAACACGCTGGAAGATTCTACACAGGTAGCCCTGAAAGAATATGCGAAGGCCGATTTACTGGCGTTTCAGAAAAAGAACAGGCAGGCCATCAATAAGCTAGATTCACTCCTGGTCAACCACAAAGGTGAGAAGATTGAAGACGAGGCGTTATATTCACAGGCCAAGTTGTACGAAAAAGAGCATGAATATAAAAAGGCTGAAGATAATTACCTGAAAATCATCAACCTGTACGGGAAAGATATTCTGGCCGATAATGCCAATTATTTCCTGGCCGAGCTCTATGCGAACCAGCTCAACGATCCTGAAAGTGCCAAAAAATATTACGAGCAAATTATCTTTAACTTTGCCGACAGTATTTATTTTGTGGAAGCACGAAAGAAATACAGGATGCTTCGCGGGGACAGCATCGAATAATCCCTAATTTAAAATTTTATCAATGTACATATACAACGTGACCATTAACGTTCAGGAAGATATTCATGATGATTGGGTAAAATGGATGAAAGAAGAACATATTCCTGATATGCTGGATACCGGAAAATTCTCCAAAGCGCTGATGACGAGAGTGATGGTGAAAGAACCTATGGGCGGAATCACCTATTCCATTCAGTACACCACCGAAAGCAAGGAAAAGCTTGAGCGGTATTATGCGGAAAACGCCGAAGAATTACGCGGAAAATCGAAGCCTTTTGAAGGAAAATTCGTGTCCTTCCGCACCGAGCTGGAGGTGATCAGCGAGCAATGATCAGAATTTTTCTGAAGAATAAAAGCTATGAAAAAGAGAAAGCCCCAATACAATCCTCATCGAGGAGATCAGGTACGCGCTAAAAAACATCTCGGTCAGCATTTTCTGAAAGATGAGAATGTCGCCTCGAAAATTGCCGATACCCTGAGCTATTCCGGTTATAATAAGGTGTTGGAGATCGGTCCGGGGATGGGGGTGCTTACCAAATATCTGCTTCAGAAAGATGCCGAAATCCACGTGATCGAGATCGATACCGAAAGTGTAGAATACCTGAAGGAGAATTATCCACAGCTTGAGAACAGGATCCATGAGAAGGATTTTTTGAAATTTGATCTTTCCGAAATCTTCGGCGAGGAACAGTTAGCCATTATTGGTAATTTTCCTTATAATATTTCTTCGCAGATCGTGTTTAAAATGCTGGAAATAAGGGAACAGATCCCAGAATTTTCAGGTATGTTCCAAAAAGAAGTTGCTAAACGTATCTGTGAAAAAGCGGGATCAAAAACTTACGGTATTTTAAGTGTTCTGGTACAGGCATTTTATGAGGCCGAATATTTGTTTACCGTTCCGCCTTCGGTGTTCAATCCGCCACCAAAAGTTGACAGTGGCGTTTTAAAACTCACCAGAAAACCTGATTTTCATTTGAAATGCAATGAGAAATTGTTCTTTCGTGTCGTGAAAATGGCATTTAACCAAAGACGTAAAACCTTACGCAATAGTTTAAAAAGTCTTAATCTTCCTGATAATTTGAGAGAAGATGCTATCTTTGATTTCCGTCCGGAACAGCTTTCATTTCAACAGTTTATAGACCTGACTTTAAAAATTGAGCCTTATGCAGTTTAAGATCAGTGAAGAATTAATTGAAAAAATCAAATTTCTCATCGAAGAAAGAAACGATGAGGAATTGCTGCTGCATCTTGAAGATGTCCACCACGCTGATATTGCCGAAATTCTAACGGAACTCAATTTAGAAGAAGCCACCTATCTTGTAAAATTACTCAACAGTGAACAGACCTCGGTTGCCCTTATGGAACTTGAGGAAGGGCTGCGGGAACGAATTCTGGAAAATCTTTCTCCGCGGGAGATAGCGAATGAGCTTACCCAGATGGACACCGATGACGCGGCCGATATCATTTCTGAACTCTCCCCTGAACTTCAACAGAATGTAATTGCCGAGATCGATGACGAAGAACATGCCGATCATATTGTTGAACTGCTGCGTTATGACGAAGATTCTGCCGGTGGTTTGATGGCAAAAGAGCTGGTTAAGGTGAATGAGAACTGGAGTGTGACCGGTTGTATGACCGAAATGCGCAAACAGGCCGAAAATGTCACCCGGGTACATTCGATTTATGTCGTTGACGACAAAAATAAGCTGAAGGGAAGACTCTCCTTAAAAGATTTGCTTACCGCGCCCAGTCATGCCAACATCAGTGATGTGTATATTCCGCAGGTAGATTATGTCACCGTTCATACCGAAGGGGAAGAGGTAGCCCGTATCATGCAGAAATATGATCTGGAAGCGATTCCTGTTGTTGATGAAATGGGTCGCCTGGTGGGTAGAATTACTATTGACGATATTCTGGATTTCGTTCGGGAAGAAGCCGAAAAAGATTACCAGATGGCGGCAGGTATCTCGGAAGATGTGGAGGCCGATGACAATCTTTTCAAGCAAACCCGTGCGCGTTTGCCCTGGCTGCTTATTGGAATGTTTGGAGGTTTGGGTGCGGCGAGTATCATTTCGGGTTTTCAAACCATTTTAACCGATTATAAGGAGCTGCTCATTTTTGTGCCTCTTATTCAGGCCACTGCGGGAAACGTCGGTGTACAATCAAGTGCGATCGTGGTACAGGGTCTGGCCAATGATACCCTGAAAGGAAATATGCTTTCACGTCTTTTTAAAGAATTTGGACTGGGACTTATCAACGGTCTGGCAATTGCCCTTATAGTGTTTGTTATAAGTTTTTACTTTTTTCATACCTCTATTACCGAATCCCTTAGTATAGGCATCGCGCTGATTTCAGTGATCGTTATCGCCGCATTAATCGGAACGTTTATTCCTATTCTTCTGGATAAAAACAACATAGATCCTGCGGTAGCGACCGGGCCATTTATTACGACCAGTAATGACGTTTTCGGTATCCTTACTTATTTCCTTATTGCCAAGGCTATTCTCGGGTTTTAACCTGATTTTTGCATTCAGTTCAAATCATTCTTTAACTTTGTAGTCGCGAAAATTCAGATAATCACTTCTGAATTTTTTAGAAACTGAAGTGAAAAACAAATCAGAAAAAATGATCATTCTTCACGCTGATACCAATCATCCGGCATTAATTAAAAAGCTGGCTGAAGCGGGACATCACAACATTGAAGCTTACCAGCAATCCAGAGAAGAAACTTTACAGAACCAGCATCTTTACGACGGGATCGTCATTCGAAGTCGTTATAAGATCGATCGTGAATTCATCGATGCTGCTCCAAACCTCAAATTTATTGCCCGCGTGGGTGCCGGTTTGGAAAGTATAGATGTGGATTATGCCGAAAAACATGGGATCAAACTTTTTTCGGCTCCTGAAGGCAATGCCAATGCGGTAGGAGAACATTCCCTCGGCATGCTGCTTTCCCTTTTTAATAAATTGAATAAAGCCGATAGAGAGGTACGAGAAGGCCTTTGGCAGCGCGAGGAAAACCGGGGTGTGGAACTCGACGGCAAAACTGTGGGATTATTCGGTTATGGAAATATGGGAAAAGCTTTTGCCAAAAAACTACGTGGTTTTGAGGTGGATGTGATCTTTTACGATATTAAAAAGGGAATTGCCGATGAAAATGCCCGGCAGGTAGAATACGATGAGTTCTTTGAAAAAGCCGATGTGGTAAGCCTGCACGTGCCTTGGACAGAAAAGACAAACCAGATGGTGAACAGCGAATTTATTTCGAAGTTCAGGAAACCTTTCTGGTTCATTAATACTTCAAGAGGGAAAAACGTTGTTACCGCCGACCTGGTGGAAGCTTTGAAAGAAGGTAAGATTTATGGCGCGGGTCTCGATGTGCTGGAATATGAAAAATCTTCTTTTGAAAGTCTGTTTTCAAATCCTAATAATATAGCCATTCGTGCTGCAGATCCTATTCCGAAAGCAATGCGTGAACTCATGTTTATGCCCAATACTTTATTGAGTCCGCATGTTGCCGGCTGGACAAAAGAATCTCACCGAAAGCTCGCCGAGGTGATCGCCGATAAGATCATTAAAGAGTTTGGAGAGGGCGATTATAAAGAAGAGCAATTATAAAAGGAATAAATTAATCCCTTCTGTTTAGAATAAATTAAAAAACCCGGAAAAAAGTTCCGGGTTTTTTTAGTCTATAGATCTGAAATTTCGATCAACGCCTGTTTAATAGGTTCATCACCTTCGAGGGCCTCGAATTCCATATTTTTCACTAACGGATCTGCCAGGCTCATCACCAAAAGAAAAGCCACGTCATCACGTGCAATTTCCCCCCTTTCATTTAATTTTTCAGCCACCTTAACTTTGGCAACTCCCATGTCGTGGGTAAGTCGTCCCGGGCGCACAATCGTGTAAGTAAGTCCGCTGGCTTTAAGGTGATCATCAGCCTTTTTCTTGGCTTTTAAATAATGTTCCAGCTCTTTATTTTCTTCGGGCTTATCGGTTCCCATTGCACTGAGCATGATAAATTTTTTAACCTTAGCCTTTTTTGCTGCATCTATCAGCTTTATTGCTCCATCCTGGTCAACGGCAGTAGTCTTCTCGGGACCTGTATGACCGCCCGAACCTGCGGCGAAGATCACCTTATCAATTCCTTTTAAGGCGTGGTCAACCTCCTTTTCCAAATCGGCATGCACTGTTTCCACTTCCATATCATCAAAGATCTGTTGCTGCGCTTCGTCTCTGATCATGGCAACAGGAGTAAAGTTTTGCGAGTTGTTAAGAATTTCTATAACTCGTTTTCCGGTATCGCCGGTAGCGCCGGCTATAAGTATTTTTTCCATAGTCTGTTTGTCTTTTTTACAATATAGCAATGAACGGAAAAAACACCTAAAAGGAGCGGGAGGTATAACTTAATCTTAACGTTCGTGTTTTATTTTGAGGTTTTAAGCCACCGGTTGAAATGCACTAAAAAACTAATTTTCTGCAGTTGTAATTAAACCCCCAGCTTTGTTAATTGTTAATTGATAAATATTAATTGTCAAACGTGTCCTGAATTCTTTTCTTCCAGTTCCTTCTGAAACTCTTCCATCACCGGTTTTACGGTACTTTCCGGAAGATCGGCGATACGAATGTACATGAGCCCGTCTACGGCGTTATTAAACAGCGGATCCACATTAAAAGCCACAACTTTCGCATTCTGCTTAATGTATTTTTTGATGAGCACCGGCAGTCGAAGGTTTTCGGTTTCCAGCTCATCGATGATCTTGTCGAATTTATTCAAATCGGCTTCACTTTCATCAAATACCAGGTCTTTATCGGCGTCTTTCAGCTTTACCTTAAATTCTTTTTTAGGCCTTACATACTGGGCGACATAAGGATCGTAATAGTTCGATTTCATGAATTCGATCATCAGCGATTTGGAAAAATTGCTAAACTTATTGCTGATGCTTACTCCACCAATGAGGTATTTATGCTCGGGAAATCTCAAGGTACAGTGCACAATTCCTTTCCATAAAAGGAATAGGGGCATGGGTTTTTGCTGGTATTCTTTAATGATGAATGCCCGGCCCATTTCGATCGACTGGCTCATCATCTGGTACAGCTCAGGTTCAAACCTGAAAAGATCCTGCAGATAGAAGCCATCAATTCCATGTTCGGCAAAAATTTCCTGGCCCATTCCCATTCGATAGGCTCCGGCTATTTTCTTTGCCTCGTTGTCCCACAGGAAAAGATGGTAGTAATAATCGTCAAACGGATCAAGGTCTGTGCTATTATTGGTGCCTTCACCCACTTCCCGAAAGGTGATCTCTCTTAATCGGCCAATTTCTGAAAGTATATGAGGGATGATCTCTTTTTTCGCGAGAAACACCTCGTAATTTTTGCTTTGAAGCAGCCTTTTATCCAGTCTTCTGCAGGTTTCGATCTCTTCGGTCATTAAAGACTGGCTTGTTTCCACGGCAATTTCCTTTGGTGATCTTGGCAATTTTAGTGTCTTCGGAATTTTTTCAAATAATTTCTTACGCTCATAAACATTGGCAAGCATATAGGTTTTTCGGCGTAAAAAAGCGGTAAATGATTCCAGATTTTCCTGTTGCGCCTGATCTTCAACAGAGATCTGGTTGCCAATTCTCACATATATTTTTCGCTTTTTCTGGGTCAGCATTTCGCTAGGCAGCTTGGCTGTTCTCAGAATATCGCTTATAGATGCCAGTCTATAGAAAAAAACGCTGTTCTTGGCATGAAAATAAATAGGGACCACCGGCACCTTTGCCTTTTGGATGAGCTTCATGGCTGCAGGTTCCCATTCTTTATCGACGATCATTTTTTTATCCCGATAGGTCGAAACCTCGCCGGCGGGAAAAATTCCCAGCGCTTTCCCGTCTCGCAAATGTGAAAGCGCCTCCTTCATTCCTCCAATACTCGATTTTGCTTCCTTGTGATTTTCAAAAGGATTCACAGGCATAATATTTGGCCGGAGCGGATCGAGCCTGTGCAGTAAAAAATTAGCGATGATCTTATAGTCTGAGCGTTGTTCAAGAAGCAATTTCATCAAAATCATTCCGTCAATTCCGCCCAGGGGATGGTTGGAAATGGTAATAAAAGGTCCGGTTTTCGGAATACGTTTCAGATCTTTTTCGGGAATTTCAAAGTCGATCTCGAAGCTTTGAAGAATGGAATCGATAAACGGCAAAGCCTCCATTTCCTTGCGTTTATCGTATTCTTTATTGATGCGGGAAAGCTTTGTAGTTTGAAGCACCACCCAGCCGAGACCTGTGCCCAGGAATCCCAGTTTGTCCAGGTTCATGACTTTAGCGACTTCTTTGGCGGTAACGATTCCCATATTGATCGGTTTGTTTAACCAAAAATAAGAAACCAAATTTAGTTTTCGGTAACCAGTTGCACCGTATTCTGAGTAAGTTGCTTTAAAAGTACTTTTTTATCCTTTTCTAGGTCTTGAATGGCCGCATCATCAAAATGCCTGATCGTATAGAGCGAAACCCCGGTTTTAAAGCTTACTTTGAATCTGGCTTTTAAATGCTGGATAAGCTTTTCCAGCTGGTTAAATCTGTTGTCCACGCATACGCGGAAGCTGATCGCGGAATTCTGTATAAGATCAACCTTCATCTGATATTGATGAAATAATCTGAAAATTTCTGAAATATTTTCCTCAACAATAAAGGAAAAATCCAGTGAAGAAAGAGAGATCAGTACCTGGTCTTTTTTCACAATGAAGCAGGGTACTTCCGGGATAAGTCTATGGCCTTTACTGACAG